>NZ_JAGGLK010000002.1:345411-690823 GCF_017874375.1 Methanohalophilus levihalophilus | reverse complement strand
TACACACCGGTAGTATGCGGGTAATTGATAACAATATCCTGGAGAGTTACATTGTCAGTTGAAGTCAGGGAAAATGCAGTGCCAGTGTTGTTGAACGTATTGCTGGTTGGGAAAGTGAAGTCGGAAAAACCACTGAGATAAAGGCCATTATTGTTGCCGGAAATTATATTGTTGGTCAGGGTAAGCTCGGAACCGGAAGTAGCACTCATATATAAACCGTAATCAGTGCCGTCAATAAAAGTGCTGTTGGAAATGAGTATAGGACCTTTACCCGAATCAAGCTGGAAAGCACGGGCACAGTTGGAAATATGAGAGTCAACAATTGTGGTATTTCCGCTTGATTCATCATTGTTTACAATATAAATTCCAGCACCGGCTGAATTGGAAACGGTAACATCCTCAAGGTAAACATCCTTTGTGAAGATATTGTTGTTATTGTGATCATCAAGGAAAATGCCTCTGGAACCGGGGTTCAGAATAGTAACATTGATTGCATTAAAACCGTCTGTATTAAAATCATTATCACTGTAAATACCATAACGGGGATCGGTAATAAGGCTGTCAGAGATCGTGAAATCAGTTACATGGCCGTAGAACTGGATGCCATCTACAGCAGGGTCTGTAATGGTGAGATCTTCAAATGTAATGTTGAAATTACTACCGCTAACTAAAATGGAATTGTCAGTACTGCCACTAATGCTGATATTCCCAAGTGTGAAATTAGTACATGTAGTGAGAGAAAAACCGCGGTAATGTGAATTATCTATAACAAAATCACGAATGGTAACGTTTTCAAGATTGGCCAGGTTGAAAACATAACCGCCATTATTACTGACTGTATTGCTGGTTGGGAAAGTGAAGTCGGAAAAACCATTGAGATAAAGGCCATTATTGTTGCCGGAAATTATATTGTTGGTCAGGGTAAGCTCGGAACCGGAAGTAGCACTCATATATAAACCGTAATCAGTGCCGTCAATAAAAGTGCTGTTGGAAATGAGTATAGGACCTTTACCCGAATCAAGCTGGAAAGCACGGGCACAGTTGGAAATATGAGAGTCAACAATTGTGGTATTTCCGCTTGATTCATCATTGTTTACAATATAAATTCCAGCACCGGCTGAATTGGAAACGGTAACATCCTCAAGGTAAACATCCTTTGTGAAGATATTGTTGTTATTGTGATCATCAAGGAAAATGCCTCTGGAACCGGGGTTCAGAATAGTAACATTGATTGCATTAAAACCGTCTGTATTAAAATCATTATCACTGTAAATACCATAACGGGGATCGGTAATAAGGCTGTCAGAGATCGTGAAATCAGTTACATGACCATAGAGCTGGATGCCATCCTCTGAAGGATTAGTGATCACAATATTATCAATCGTAAAGTCAGATACAGTTCCGGCAGTTAAAATTGCACTCCTGAAACCGACAATCGTACCATTTCCAATCGTAAATTCATTTTTTGAAGAAATAGTTACACCATTGCTGGAACTTGCGGATCCATCAAGTGTAGACCCTTGTAGATTCAGACGAAGATTATTTTGTGTTACAGAGATGGACTCGCTGTAAGAAGCAGTTTCAACAACTCGAATTGTATCACCACTAGTGGCATTGTTTAATGCCGACTGGATCGGAGTGGGGGATGCATTGAAAGCATTACCTTCTTCCCACCATCCGGTAGTGTTAACATTAATCGTGCTTGCAGCTGCAGTACCAACCAATAGCATAGCTAAAGCTAACGCTAAGAACAACAATCTAAACTTCATATTGCCACCTTACTTTACTGGAATCAGTTTTCAGAACATTTTGTTCGAACCACCGAGTTCTGAACTAAATACCTTTAAAATATTTAAACCTATATTAATCTAAGAATTTAAATAAAATAATAATGAGTTTGGATAAATTAATTAGACTAATCAAGTTGATCAAGTATGTTCAATTTCATACATTCAAAATAACTAATTACAAAAAAAGGAAGATAAAAGGTTGTAAACTTATGCAAACATATCTGCAACGTCTCACTCGCAGGTATCCAATAAATGTCGTTTCTTCCCAACCCTTTCATCGCCAGGATGGACAGGTTCAATGTGGGCAACTTTCTTTGTTTCCTTTTTCTCTACCTTTTCCTTTTTTTCTGTTTCTTCAACCATGGTCTGCCTCTCCGAACTAAATGTTAAATCAATTATCAAGTAAATAGAATCAATTCACTCCGATATAGGTGCCGGGATCACCACTACATCCACATTGCGCTTTCTTGGCCCATCAAGTTCAGCAAGAAAAGCAGTATGCTTCGAAGATGAGAATCTGCATTGTTGTCGATCCTATCATGATTATAACCAGCGTTAGAAGGAACGATTCGCTCCAGCATTCCAATAATATCGGACACCAGACCTGCTTCGTTCTCATTAATCAGGATAGAAGTTGTTGTATGTGCCGTACGAATTACGCACATTCCGTCACCAATTCCGGCACTTTCAACCTCAGATGAAACCATCTCAGTAATATCTATTAATTCGGTTTTCTTCGAAGTGTTAACCTGCAATCAGGAGCCTCCAGCTCAAAAAACCTTAGCGTCTGGCAAGAGAATAATCAGCCATAATATTCAGGAATTCCTCATCATATTCCATAAGAACAGACTGGAACATGGCAACATGGATTTTTTCTTCGCGTGCAATGTCGAGTAGTATCCTGCGGAGATCCTCACTATCTGCCAGGGCTGCCATTTGCTCATAAAGATTTACAGCATCAAGTTCTGCCAGCATTGCCAATCTGAGGACTTCTTTGTTGATGTCTTCCGGATCCATTTGCCCCAAGGATTCAGGTATTTCTGAAAGCATGTTTAAAACCCCATACAGGGTTAGAAATCATGATATAAATACTGAGTGGAAAACCACAAAAGAGATATAGCATCAACAGACCAGAATATATGGTGATTTTCATGCCACAATGTGAGAACTGTGGAGAAGATACGGAAAAACTACTCAATTCTGGAAAACGACAGGTATGCAGGAAGTGTTTCAGGGAACAAGAATACAAATTTGACCCCTCTTCTCTTAACTGCTGCCAGTGCACATAAAGCAGGGAACTTAATAATGAGTGAAGATACTGACAGCGAAATTGCCCTTATTTTGCTCAATGGGGATTTTGGGATTTGTAAAAACGAATCTGAAGCCAAAATTCCAAAATGGGCCCGGGACAAAACTTTTTTTTCCATTACAAAAACAGAGAACGAAGACCCTGCTGCTTCTGCGGAAGAGCTCATACCGGATGGAGTCAAGTCTGAAAAGGGATGGAAATGCCTGAAATTCCAGGGACCTCTGGATTTAACGGTACTAAGTCTGCTTTCAAAAATCAGCTCCACGCTGGAAAGTGTCGGGGTCAGCATTTTTACAGTTTCAACTCATAGCACAGATTATATTTTCATAAAAGAGAATAATTGCAAGAGAGCTATTGAAGAGCTGGAAGCTGAGGAAATCCTGATTCTTCGTGAATAAAGGTGCATTCAAATTAAAACTGTCACCGATTATTCATAATGCAAAATTCACAGCTAAAACGTCAATATTTCAAAAGAAAAGAAAGTGGTAAACTGCATCCCAAAATAAAGGGATGCAGTTTATGGGGTGGTGGGGGTAGTTGTGTTTAGTGTGTTTTGATATATTCAATCATTTTTGGCGTCAACAGTGGGACAATCTGCGGAAGCATGTTTGGCATCAGATTTTCCATTGACTTTGGCATGAGATCAGGCATCTGCTCCCTCAGGTCATCAGACATCTGAACACGCCTTCCAACCGCTTCAAGCATATCCGGCATGACTTTTGGCATCATTCCCGGCAGGAGCCTTGGCATCATGATAGGCATCATTGGCTTCATCATAATGTCCATTCCGGGCACGTATTTTACCATCTTCATCATGGGTTTTAGAGGAGCTGGCATTGCATCCATCATCTGTGGAAGCAACTCAACCATCAGATCAGTCATGTTCTCCGGCCTGAGCAGGTGTATCATCTGATCAAATGTGATCCACGCCGTTAGTGCATCGTTTGTTGTGTCAGGAATGTTGTACCCGAGACTACGTGCAACAGTTGCGGAAAGGTCTTGCACTTCCACTGGACTGCCACTACTTTCAGCAGCAATCCTGAGTTGTACCTGACAACATGGACATGCTGCAACCATCAGGTCAGCACCGGCCTCTTCAGCTTCCTTGAGCCGTATGTTACCAACAACATCTGCAACTTCAGGGTCAGCAACAAGCGTCAACACTGATCCACAACAGTGACCGTTTTCCCTGTTGTGTTCCATCTCACGGAATTCAACTCCGGGAACTGATTTGATAAGGTCCCTGGGCGGTTCGTAAATGCCACCTGCACGTCCCATGTGACATGCGTCATGAATGGTAACTACCCTGTCAAGTGGTTTGACGAATTTGTCAGAAAGAACATCGAGTTTGTCCTGAAGTACCTGTGAATAGTGCTTTGCCTCGAAGTCATATTCGATGCCAAGCTTCTCTGCCCACTGGCGATAGAAAGTATCCCATACCAGCCAGCATGCAGGACAGGAAGTCACTACAGTCTTGACACCTTTCTTCCTCATGTTTTCGATATTCATTCTCATTATTTTCTCGAAAACATCCCACTTACCGGCTGCAAGCATAGGAATTCCACAACATGATTCTTCCTTCCCAAGGTATGTTATATCTATTCCTGCATCCGTCAACAGACGCACTGAAGCCTCAGCAATATCTTTCTCAACAAAAGAAGCAGTACAGCCTGCAAAGTAGGCATATTCGGCCTTATCCTTGATCTTGGGTTTAAGATCCTCCGGCATCCACTCTTCCCTGTTCTTCAGGTACTCTCCCCAGATGTTCCTCTCCTTGAGAAGGCTTGAAGCCATTATTTCAAATGGCGGGATAGTCATCTTACCCTGATTCACTACCAGTTCATTCCTCATGGTCATCCAGGAATCATTGATTGGAAGATCAAGCTGGCATCTGACATCACAGAGCTCACAGGTGGTACATGCGAGGAAAGTATCAACCTGCTCCTGAACCATCTTGTCCCTGCCGGCAAGGTATTCCTTGATAAAGAACCATTTGCCTCTCGGGGACTGGGATTCCCAGCCACGACCATAATATTGGTCACACTGGTTTACACAATAACCACACTGGGCACATGTGTAAGCATGAGAAATAACATCTGCAGGGATATTCTTTTCCGATCTGAATTTGGTATCACCTACTCCAGACATATTGCCTACAATGCGCATCATAGGTTCAAATGTCCTGGACATTGAAATCGCAGCATTAAACGAACCCCGTCCGGTCAGGGTTTCAGGGTTCATTATGTCTTTTGGATCATACTTTTTCTTAAGCTCCATGAGCTTCCTGAAATGATCACCGTAGACTTTAGGAGCATCTTTTGCAAAATACAAACCAGTAGCATACATTCTTCCTCCATTTGCTTCTGCAATACGAAGGATGCTGATGGCCAGCGGGAAGGCCATGTTGAACTTAAAGGATTTCTCTGAATGCGGTATGAAACATAGAAGTATTACTTCATCTCCCTTTGCAACCATCCCTTCCATGAGAACAGGCAATGAAACGGTTTTGTTTATTTCAGAAATTACCTTACCCAGCTTATCTGCCGGAATGACAACTTCTGCAGGAATAAACGATGGGCCAAGCCTCTTGACCTTCATTGACCTGAACCATTCACCGGTTTCATGCTCACCAACTTCCTCGGGAAGGATTGATCCGCCGGCTTTGACAATCGCATCTTCAAGACCATCGACCTTCCTTGATGCCGGGTAGAAGAAATTACAAACATAGGCATCTGGAAGTTCCGGCTTATCTTCGGAAACCGGTTCGCCATGATGCAATCTTGCAGGAGCCTTGTTTTTAAGATCCGAAAATTCAGGATTGATAAATGTAATAGACCAGAGTGGTATTTTTCGCTCACCTACAAGTCTGATGGCTTCCTGCATGGAAGAAGCATCCGGGAAACTTGCAGATACAGCGACTGTGTTTTCATGATTTCTAATTTTGAGTTTTACCTGGGTGATGATACCAAGACTACCGTAGTTAGCAACAATATCGGACAACTCATCGCCCGTAAATTCCTTGATTTCACCATTTGGAAATACAACTCTTGCACTCAGGATTGTGTCCTGTGACCAGCCATACTCATAACTTCCATAACCAACACCGTTCTGCGCAACCCAGCCACCAACTGTAGCTGCAGGAGCACTGGAAGGCATTGAGCAAACCGAAAAACCACGTTTGTTTAATCTCTGCTCAAGAAGCTCCCAGACGATTCCGGCTCCAACAGTTGCTTCCATTGCTTCATTATCTACATCATAGATTCTGTCAAGGAGACCAACATCTGCAATGATACCTCCCTTTGTTGGGATTACACCGCCGTAACCGGAAGTTGCGCCTGCTCTTGGGACTACGGGAATCGAATATTTCGATGCAAATTCGAGCAGTTTTACTACATCATCTTCATCTTTTAGTTTTACAATCGCAGCAGGCTCTGCCTTTCCAAGGAATTTTCGTACCATTGAAGGAAGAGCGCCTACATCATGATTGTAGAAATGACGTTCCCTCTTCGACATATTTACACGATCTGCAAACATAGCCGAAAGCTCATTTTTCTGGCTTTCAGATAATTCGAAAACACTTTGTGACATGGATTAGCTCTCCTGGTAAACTAGCTGTTTATTTTGAATATGGCACAAATGGTATTTAATGGTTTTGGGATAATTGTGCAAAACCTCTTCAAATCGTCTCCCCCTCAGTAATACCCAACAAATATTTATAGAATTTAGTGTTACAGATAGTAAAATTCATAACATTTAATTACACCAAATCACATTCATTTACTATATGAAACCGAGGAATCTTATGAAAAAATTTCCATCAACAATTATGCTTGTAACCGTTTTTGTAATTGTTTTAACTACTTGCGGGTGCCTTTCAAGTGACGAACAAACAGAACACCTGACCCAGACAGAAGAAGCAGAATCAAGAACCATAACCGACGCTTACGGAAGACATGTAGAAGTCCCTGAAAAAATAAACTACACTATTTGCATTGGATCAGGAAGTCTTCGGTATCTTTGTTACCTCGGAGAGCAGGATACTGTTGTCGGAGTGGAAGATATAGAACAAAGACCAGAAGAGATTGAAAATCCATTGCGGCCGTACAGGATAGCAAATCCCCAATTTGGAAACAAAGAGGATTATCCCTACATAGGAGTATTCAGAGGAGACTATGATGCCGAATCAATCCTCATGCTTGATCCTGCACCCGAAGTTATTTTCCTCACATATTCCAACGCCGAGGGAGCTGACAAGCTTTCAAATGACGTAGGAGGAATACCTGTAATCGGTTTGAATTACGGGGATACAGGAGAAGGCTTTGATGATATGAAATTTGCTCTCACGACAATGGGGGACGTGATGAACAACAAGGAAAGGGCAGAAGAAGTTATCGCGTTCTTTGAAGATGAAATTGAAGATATAAACAGCAGGATTGAAGGTGAAGAGACGGTTAACCTCTATGTAGCCGGAGTTGCATACAGGGGTTCACATGGGATACTGTCAACTCAACCCGATTACCCTCCTTTTGAATACATAAACGGAAACAATGTAGCTGCCAGCACTTCACTTACCGGGGACTGGGAAGGTTACCAGATCGGTGATGACGCTCTTTTCCAGTGGGATACTGAACCGGGAATCGAATACATTTTCGTGGACCTTTCAACCTTTGATTTTTCAGAAAACGGAAACTCCCATACCAATGAGAAATACGGGGTTGATGCATTTGGGCCTGAAGGAGTCTATACAAATCTTGAAGCTGCAAAATCTGGCAATCTCTACGGCGTAATGCCATACAACTGGTACACAACCAACCATGGCAATGTTCTGGCAGATGCATGGTATGTCGGCAAGCAGGTCTATCCAGACAAATTTGAAGACATTGACCCTGAAAACAAAGCCAATGAGATATACAGCTTCCTTTATTCCGGGTGCCCTGTAAACGAAGGAATCTATGATACAATGGCAGAAAATTTCGGGCATAATTTCGGCAAGATTGAACTCCAATGAAAATAAAATGAGGAAGAAGCTATGGAATATTGCAACACGTCCTGCAACCATGAAGAAAATACCCTTCATTCCGATTACCATAGGTATATCGGAAAGAAAATAGCTTTCATCGGGATCTCAATCAGTATTCTAATAGCACTCTTCTTCTATTCCCTGTCAGTCGGGAATGCTGATCTCACCATCACGGAAATTATTAATTCAATATTGGGTTTTGAAACTGAAAATATACATACACCGCAGGTAATCTGGGAATTGCGAATCCCCAGGGCTATAGCTGCCATCGTAGCCGGGATTGCACTCTCGGTTTCAGGTGTTGTACTCCAGTCAATCCTGAGGAATCCCCTCGGCTCTCCTTATACACTTGGAATTTCACATGCTGCAGCGTTTGGTGCTACCCTTGCAATTCTGGCATCCGGCAGGGGATGGATGGGATGGCTCTTTGAACTTCCTTATACCGTCACGATATTTGCATTCATATTTTCCCTCATATCCACGCTGACAATTCTTGCCATTGCAAAGTACAGGAATGCAACACCTGAAGTACTCATACTTACCGGAGTCGCACTCAGTTCCCTTCTCACAGCAGCCACCATGCTTCTCCAGTATTTCGCTGATGATACCGAATTGCCGGAAATTGTGTTCTGGACTTTTGGGGATCTTGGGAGAGCATACTGGGAATGCATCTTTATAATGGCAATTATCACGATACTTTCAACCGCATATTTTGTCTACAACCGGTGGAACTATATGGCAATCGATGCAGGGGATGAAACTGCAAAAGGACTGGGAGTTAACGTTGAAAGAATACGCCTATTCGGGATGCTGGTCGCCTCCCTTGCAACAGCGGCAGCAGTCTCTTTCCTCGGAATAATAGGATTCATCGGTCTTGTTTGTCCGCACATTGCCCGCAGGTTTGTGGGGGATGACCAGAGATACCTCATCCCCGCCGCCTGTGTAGTGGGAGCTTTACTCTTACTGGCATCGGATATCGTCTCAAGGATGGTGATAGCTCCGTATGTGCTGCCCGTAGGTATTATTACTGCATTTATGGGAGCGCCCCTTTTCCTCTATCTTCTTGTAAGGGGGTACAGGAATTAATGCTCAAAATAAAAGAGTTAAGGTTTGATTACAGGAAGCGTGAAGTCCTGAGGGAAATCGAATTCGATTTGAAACCCGGGGAAGTCCTGACAATTCTCGGACCAAACGGCGTCGGGAAAACAACACTTCTTCGTTGTATTAATATGATACTCGCTCCAAAATCAGGCACAATAATGGTAGAGGGAGAAAATGTAATAGATCTTCCACGGACAGAAGTGGCTAAACGTCTGGGTTATGTTCCCCAGCATACAACTCCCGGCAGGTTCACCGCTTTTGACGCAATTCTTCTCGGAAGAAAACCCCATATCCAATGGGGATTGAAAGAAAAAGACATCCTGATTGCTAAACGTGTTATCGAAGAAATGGGACTGGAAAAACTGGCACTACGTTATATTGATGAGATGAGCGGTGGGGAATTGCAGAAAGTGAGTCTTGCTCGTGCCCTTGTTCAGGAGCCCCGGATCTTATTGCTGGATGAACCCACAAGCAACCTTGACCTGAAAAACCAGCTTTCCATTCTCAAAACCGTAGTTGAGGTTGCAAAAAAGGAAAATGTTTCAGCCGTCACCACAATGCACGACATCAACCTTGCCCTGCGTTTTTCTGACAGGTATGTCCTCATAAAAGATGGGGAAGTATTTGCTCACGGGAAGGAAGAGGTAATAACACCTGAAAATATCGAAGCGGTTTATGGTGTAAGGGTAACAATCGGAGAAATTGCCGGATGCAAAATAGTTGTACCGTTAGAATAAACGATTACAAAGCTTTTTTATTGGTTGAAATGGTCATAAAAGCTTCAAGAACTACCAACTAAATACTACCATAACCAGGAGATTTACAATGGCAATCCACCCCATAGAATTCCGCTACGGCACCGAGGAAATGAAGCATGTCTGGAGTGAAGACAACAGGCTCAAATGCGTTCTCAAAGCAGAAGCAGCCCTTGCAAAAGCTGAAGCTGATGTTGGGCTTATCCCGCAAGATGCAGCCAAATTGATTGAGGAAGGAATCTCAAAAGTTGAAAACAGCCGTGTTAAGGAAATTGAGGATGAAATTCACCACGATATGATGGCTGTTGTCCTTGCAGTATCCGAGAAATGTGATGAGGAAGCTGCTAAGTGGGTTCACTTCGGAGCTACATCCAACGATATGCTTGATACTGCAACCGGTTTACAGCTAAAGGACGCCATTGAAGTTCTGGAACCTAAGATGAAGGACTTGCTCGCCGTACTTGTCAGGCAGGCTGAAGAGCACAAGGAAACAGTCTGTGCAGGAAGGACACACGGTCAGATTGGCGTCCCGACAACCTACGGACTTCGCTTTGCAATCTGGGCATCCGAAGTCGGAAGGCATATCGAGAGATTGGAGCAACTCAAACCACGTGTAACAGTGGGCCAGATGACAGGTGCAGTGGGAACCCAGGCAGCATTCGGACCAAAGGGAATGGAAATCCAGAAGAAAGCCATGGAATACCTTGGACTTGGAAGTGTCGATGTATCCAACCAGATCATCCAGAGGGACAGGCACGCTGAATTCATTATGTGGATGGCAAACGTGGTTACCACGCTGGATAAAATCGGTGTTGAACTGCGCTCCCTCCAGAGAAGTGAGCTTGCAGAGGTTGAGGAAAGTTTCGGAAAGAAACAGGTCGGATCTTCCACCATGCCTCACAAACGTAATCCAATTAAGTCCGAACAAATCTGCGGCCTCGCAAGGATTGTACGCTCAATGGTTGAACCCGAATTGCTAAATAATACCCTCTGGGATGAGCGCGATCTTACCAATTCATCCTGCGAACGTGTGGTGTTCCCGGAAAGCTGTGTACTTACCGACCACATCATCAAGCTTGGAATTCGCGTATTGGACAACCTGAGATTCTATCCTGAAAACATCAAGCGTAACCTTGAGCTTCTCAAAGGACTCAACATGGGTGAAGCTGTCATGATTGAACTTGCAAAAAGAGGAGTCGGCAGGCAGGATGCACATGAAATAGTAAGAAGTGCTGCAATGCAGGCACACGAAGAAGGGAAACATCTCAAGGAAACACTACTTGAAAATGAAGCTGTGAAGGATGTATTGACAGAAAGCGAAATCGAAGCTCTCGTTGATCCTTACAAATACATTGGCACAGCCGTTGAACAGGTTGAAGCCGTCAACGCTAAACTGAGAAAATTGTACCTTTAAAATTACTTTCAAACAACAGAGTTGAGCACCAATGGAAATTGAAGACGCAGTGAAATTCCACGGCCATATGTGCCCGGGACTTGCAATCGGATTCAGGGTTGCAAAAATTGCAGAGGAAAACTTTGGAACACGATCCAAAGATGAAGAACTTGTTGCAATAGTGGAAAACAAGTCATGTTCTGTGGATGCCATACAGGTGATCAACAGTTGCACTTTCGGAAAAGGAAATCTCGTTTTCAGGGATTACGGGAAACATGTGTACACGTTCTTCAAACGTGGTGACGAAAAGGCACTCCGCATTTCACGAAAACAGGACGTTTTCGAAAGAGGAGGAGGGAATGATCTATTCCAGAAAGTCCGTGCCGGAACTGCCACACCTGAAGAAAAAGCAGAATTCCAGAGAGAGCGAGAAGAGAAAATAAAAATGATCCTTGAAGCTCCTGCAGACGAGCTCTTCAAAATTGAAGAAATTGAAGCTGAGCCACCACAAAAGGCGGTAATTTTCCAGACCCTAACCTGCAGTGAATGTGGCGAAGGCATGATGGAAAGCCGTGCGCGTGTTGCACACGGGAAATATTTCTGCCTGCCTTGCTTTGAGAAATACGACGTCTGAAATCAGGATTGGCTACTCTGCCTTTCCATTTCTTTTTCTTCCCTGATTATTTTACATAGGGTTTTCTTGTATTCCACCTGGGTCTTGAATCTGGCAACATCGGGAGTAGGTTCCTTTCGTCCCTGCTTGTCCATGATATCACCAAGATATTCAAGATCATTCTTGATATTCTTGCAATGAAGTTTTCTTACCATACAATCCACCCAAATAATGGTTTACAATGTAGTTTTTGGAAGGCGTCCACGATAAAGCTTGCGGAAAGATTATTCATGCAACAATCTGTGCAAGAATTCACCGGTGTAGGAACTCTCAACTTTTGCCACTGTCTCAGGAGTGCCTTCGGCAATGATAAGCCCACCACGTTCCCCACCCTCCGGACCCAGATCAATTATCCAGTCTGAAACCTTGATGACATCAAGATTGTGTTCGATAACTATGACGGTGTTCCCGGCGTCAACCAACCGCTGTAGAACCTCAAGTAGTTTATTTACGTCTGCAAAATGCAGTCCTGTAGTAGGTTCATCAAGAATATACACTGTTTTGCCGGTGGATTTTTTGCTGAGTTCAGTGGCAAGTTTAACCCTCTGAGCTTCACCACCTGAAAGGGTTGTGGATGACTGTCCAAGTTTGATGTAACCAAGACCGACATCAAACAATGTCTGCAATTTCCTGCTTATCTTGGGTACGTTTTCAAAGAACTCAAGAGCTTCCTCTACAGTCATGTCAAGTACTTCAGCTATGTTCTTATCCTTGAAAGTGACTTCAAGAGTCTCCCTGTTGTAACGTTTCCCGTGGCAAACTTCACAGGGAACATAAACATCAGGAAGGAAATGCATTTCAATTGTAATTGTCCCGTCACCACTACAGGTTTCACACCTCCCTCCTTTTACATTAAAACTGAACCTTCCGGGTTTGTACCCCCTTGTTTTAGCGAGTTTTGTCTGGGCGAAAAGTTCCCTGATGGGAGTGAACAAATTAGTATAAGTTGCAGGATTGGAACGTGGTGTCCTGCCGATAGGAGACTGGTCGATGGTAATTACCTTATCAACTGATTCGAGTCCTTCAATGGAATGGTATTTCCCGGGACGCTCTCGTGCACGGTTGAGTTTCTGTGCAAGCACTTTGTTCAGGGTTTCATTGATGAGAGTACTCTTGCCTGACCCCGATACCCCGGTTACACACACCATGACACCAATTGGGAAATCCACATCAATTGACTTCAGATTGTTCTCTGCAGCTCCGATAAGACGCATGAATCCCTGTGGAGAACGCCTCATTTCAGGAATTGCAATTTCAACCTTCCGACTGAGATACTGCCCGGTCTCGGAATGAGGATCCGCCATGATATCAAGGGGCGGACCTTCGGCAACAATCTCGCCTCCGTGAATACCGGCACCCGGACCCATGTCCACTACGTGATCCGCATTCATAATGGTTTCTTCATCGTGCTCTACCACGAGAACCGTGTTGCCGATATCCCTCAAATGCTTGAGGGTGTTGATGAGCCGTAAATTGTCACGCTGGTGCAATCCGATGCTGGGTTCGTCAAGAATGTACAGCACACCCATGAGACTTGATCCAATCTGGGTTGCCAGCCTGATACGCTGGGCCTCGCCACCGGAAAGAGTAGCTGCAGACCGGTTCATGGAAAGGTAATCAAGCCCCACATCCACCAAAAAACCCAGACGGGCTTTGATTTCCTTGAGGATCAATCTTGCAATTGTGTATTCCCTGTGCCCGAGATTCTTTTCCAGTTTTTCGAAGAAACGCAGTGCTTCCTCAATGGACATCCGGGTGACTTCAATAATGTTATTATCAGCTATGAGAACCGCAAGACTTGCTGGCTTTAGCCTGTCACCGCCACAGGCAGGACATGGATTTGTGCTAATGTATTTGCGCATCTTGTCTTTGGTGCTCTCGGATTCTGTTTTTTCATAGATGCGTGAAAGATTATGAATAACTCCCTTGAAATGCCCGGTGTGTTTCCAGACACCGCCATTCTTTCCCACGTGGATCAGTGGGATTTTGGCAGAAGTTCCGTGGAGTATCATGTGCTGGTATTCGGGTTTAAGATCCTCGAAAGGATCATCCATTGAAAAACCGAAGTAGTTTGCCATGGATACAAGGGATTGCATGTAATAGCCATCCTGCCTGTCGCCCCAGGGTTCAATAGCACCTTCCCGTAAGCTAAGAGTTGGATCGGGAACAATTAAGTCAGGATCAAATTCCATTGAGGTTCCGAGACCATGGCATTCCTCACATGCGCCCTGTGGGCTGTTGAATGAGAACATGGCAGGTTCGAGTTCCTCAAACCCCGTTCCACAATCCGGGCAGGCGAGTTTTTCGCTGAAAATCAGTTCCTCACCATCAACAACATCCGCAACAACAAGCCCGTCGCTTTTGGCAAGTGCCTGCTCCACAGATTCAGAAAGGCGTTCTGCAATATCCGGTTTGATCTGGACCCTGTCCACAACAATCTCAATGTTGTGCTTTTTATAGCGCTCAAGTTCCACTTCCTGAGCATCCTCAATTCGCATTATTTCCCCGTCAAGCCGGACTCGTGTGAAGCCCTCTGCTTGCAAATCTAGGAGTAGTTTGCGGTATTCTCCTTTCCTCTCCCTGACAAGAGGGGAAAGAATATTCAGCTTTGTCCCTTCAGGAATTTTCAGGATGCTGTCGACAATCTGGTCAACGCTTTGCGGCTCGATAATCCTGCCACAATCCGGACAGTGCCGTACACCAATACGAGCAAAGAGCAACCTGAGATAATCATAAATTTCAGTAACAGTCCCCACAGTGGACCGGGGGTTCTTGCTTGTAGTCTTCTGCTCGATGGAAATGGCAGGAGACAAGCCCTCGATGTACTCAACATCAGGTTTTTCCATCAACCCGAGAAACTGCCGGGCATAGGCTGAGAGGGATTCAACGTACCTTCTCTGGCCTTCCGCATAGATGGTATCAAAAGCAAGGGAAGATTTCCCCGAGCCGCTCAGACCCGTGATTACAATGAGCTTGTCACGTGGCAGCACTACATCAAGGTTCTTGAGATTGTGCTCTTTGGCTCCTTTGACAACGATATTTTTGAGGGACATGGTTTACTGGAAAAGTTTGTTTTCAGGATAAGTGGAGTATGGGTTATTTGAGTAAGAGGATTAAAGGTTTGCTGTTGGGGCAAACATCCAATTTTTTATAAAAAAAGATCGTCACTACATGAATTATGACAACAATTGTTGTAAATGTACCACATATGGAAGCAGAGCACGTATTCCACCAGTTATTTTGGACGAAGTCTCAATTGTCGATTTTACAGTATCAATCCATTTCTTAGCAGAGTCCAAATCTAAGTTTTTGGAAGGCTTCTCAATAATTTCGTCCTTAAAAGCATTTTCCTGATCCAGAAAACTAATGAGACTTGTAATTGCAGGTGGAACTGCTGGATCAAGAATTATGTTTGTTGTTGAGTTGTTTTCTAACGTGATATTAATAGTACCAGAACTAGAGATCGAACCTTCCTTGAATCCCCTCAATTTCTGATTCTCATCATTTAAACGTTTAATTGAATCTCTTAAACGTTTAATATTTTCATCACGTTCTTCAATTCCTAAATTAGACTCAATGATTCTTTCAACTAGATCGTTAATTGATGGATCCGTGAGCATTTGATATGCAACCGAATCAGGTCCTTCGGAACTCTCATATTCTAAAGATTTCTTCAATTCTTCCAAAAGAGGAGACTGCATAAATATTTGCTTTAAAACTTCAGCATTTGTTAAATCTAGACCTAGCTTTTCACTTACCAACTCAGAGTACTCGTCAACTGTCAAATGTATTTGCTTTTTTCGAGTAGAGTATCGCAAAAGAGCCAATGCAACTTCTTCTTTATCTTCATCAGTAAAATCTATAGTGGAATAAGCCAAGAAATAATTCAATAGTGTCCGTGGATGAATAGCATATCCAAATTCATCCTGATCCTGAAATCGCATTGAATTTACTGCTAGCAACAAATTATCATAAGTAAGAAACCATGGACCTAATTTGTTACTCTGAATGGTTTGCTTTAGACTGCCTACGATTGAAATGCATGTCGAATCATGAGCGATCTTATCTTCACCCCTTCGACGTAAAACATAGTTTTTGTCCTTTTTAGATCTTTCTTCAAACTTTATTTGATCAATGACATTAATTGCCATTCGCGCCGTCTCAATAATTTGCCCATCCAAATTCTTTTCAAAATACTCATCAAGAGGCGTTATCGCATACTTCGATTCCAGTATTTGCCCCCAATTTTCTAGATAGACAATGTACGAGGACCATGGAATATTCAACTTTAAACGATCTGAAATAAATTGATTGTCTGCTGGTGATGATGATTTATTGGTCAAACCTCTCATTTCTGACTTTGAAGCAGAAATGAGGCCAATGAACTCATTTTTTGTTAAAGACGAATAATATAAAGGTATTTGCGACTTGTTGCAATGATTCACAAGTGTCGAAGAGAGAGGGTGCAGAGGATCAGAACGACACATTAAAGATACAATAAAATTTGTGTCAATTAATAGTGATTCTACCTCATCACCAAAATTAATAATTGGCATTTCCTGCTCTCTGGTAACTAAATCGATATCAATCATCCCAGAATAACAAGTGAATATGAAATCAAGAAGTTCTTTGTTGGAGGTTGAAAAAAATTCTAAAATCAGTTCAGGCAACTTTCTTTGTGTCAAGTCATCAAAGTAACAACGTTCTAGCTCATTTTTTATAATTGATTCAATGTCAGCAAATGGTAATGACTCCGTTTGAGTAGAAAGGGGTTTAGAAATTGAAAATCTTATCAGCGATTTTAGGAGGATTGAATTAAACACATCTTTTATTTCGCTGTGAATAAAGCTATCATATTGAGGATAATGATCAATCAAAAATTTATTAAATGATGCCCAGACCGGATTTGAAAGCTCTTCAAAATTAGGAATATCTGGCTTAGATATTAGTTTATACCTAAATTCCGTGTCATGTTCAACAATATTTTCATTCTCAAGATCTTCTAAAATTGTAACGATATTGGTATCCTCTAGGCTACATTTGCAAATGTGATGAATCTGTTTTGATAACTCATCCAAATTAAAAGATGCAGATGGTGAAAATTTTGTTAATGCAGCCATTACCAGAGATTTGTGTATGCCACGTCTTCTTTCAAGCAGTTCACCTTTGGTTATCACGGATAATCGCACGAGAAGCTCTGCGTCTAATGTATCTATTTCATTGACAAAATGATCTTCATCCACGATTATTCACCATTAATAACAAAAGAATAACTGTATAATAAAGTATGGGATGGCTTATAAAAGAATTGAAAGATTTATTTTCGACTAAAAAACAATAGGTCATTATATGTATCCTAAGACAAAACACAACAAAGGTGACATAATGGAATCCGGGGACATTATTCAAACCGAAGACAGAAATAAAGGTGACAGCCAGTCCGTGGCAAGGCACCTCCCGACCATCGAAGTACTCCGGAATCATGGTGGCTCCGGGAAAGATTACATCCGCGTTGTTGTAGGAAAAAATGCTAAACATCCAAATGAATCGGAACATCATATCAAATGGATTGAACTCTATGCCCACACGAAAATGCTGAATGTTGTAAAAATCGGCAGGGTAAATTTTACCCCGGGTACCGAGCCAGATGCAATATTCAGGCTTGTTTATTTTGGCAAATACCGGGAATTCTGTGCTGTTTCATACTGCAACGTGCATGGATTGTGGCAAAGCTGCATAGAAATACGCGAGGAACTCAGGCTCACTGCCGGCTGTCGTAGGGAAAAGTGTTTGCAGGAAGGCTTCGGAGTTTAAAAGAATAAGAAAACTGCAATGTGCAGTTTTCAGTCGTTGTTATTTTTCAGGATATCGTTATATTTTTCTGTCCAGTGCAACTGTGAACCGCCGGCAATGAACATTGCAACTCCAATGGCCTCTGCGATTTCATCTTCTGTTGCACCTTTATCCTTTGCCCTCTGTGCGTGGATTTCCATACATTTTTCACACCTCATAAGAACGGCAGAAGAAACCGCAATCAGTTCCTTGGTTTTTACATCAAGCGCACTATCCTTGAAAAGGGAAGCACGCATCTGGCCGAATGCCTCTACAGTTTCCGGAAGCTTTTCGATAAGGGAATTCATAGACTCGTCTCCATAGATACTAGCAAGACTTAATTGATAAAAAGCTACGCTTCAAAAGCTGATCATATAATCCATAAAAGAGAAATAAGCCCATGGAAACCATGAGCTCAAAAATCAGGCAAATATGCTGTAAATCAGCATACCGATGTCAATGATAAATTCCTTGAGAATTGTTCCGGTGGTCAGACCTTCGTATGATATGTTGCCTTCCGCATCAATGGTTAATTCCATGGTAGGTGTGATGCCTTCATCCTTCCAGACATCATAATTACCATCTTCGTCAAAGTCAACCCAGTTACCGCCTTCAACAATCAAACCGGTTTCTGTGATAGCTGCATATTCCTGTTCACTGCCATCGGGCATTGTAGCATAAACATGCATTACCTCATCACCAAGAAGGCTGTGTACGAATCCCGGAAGAACTCCAAGATTCTGGTTGTAGGTTCTCACTGCTTCCAGAAGCAGGTCACGCTCCTCGCCACCCATGGTTTCTTCCGGCAGAGGCTCACCGTCTTTCCAGTAATCACATGCAAGAATCTCGTCATAGATCACATCCCCGTTAGCATCTTTCTCGGTCATGGACTGGATATAGACATATCCGTTACTGGAACCTGATGGCACATGTACACCGATTTCGTTTTCAACCGCATAGTTCACAGCAAGAGTACAGCCTATTAGCTGGTAACCGGTTTCCGGATCTGCGCAATCATCACCACAGGCAAAGTACTTGGCTGCCTGCACTCCCGAAATTGACCCAAGCGCAACTATAAGCAAAACTAAAAGAATTGTTCGTGTCCCCATAATTGTCACCCGGGATTCCCTAAATTGATTCCCAATTAAAATATCAATTTCATTACATTTTATCCTATTGCCAACAACACACAAGCATAATTTGGGTAACAAGTTTCAGAGATTTATCTCCACCTCATAAACCTCTTCTACGTTCTCCTTGTGTATTTTCCAGAAAACTTCCTCTCCGAATTCCTCAACAAGCTTTAGCGTCCGTCGGGGAATTGTTTTCGGACCAAGAACCGCACCCGGCCTATCAGGATCGTCAATGTAGTCAGTTTCCATCATGAAACGACTGCCCTGGGAAAGTGCCTCTTCAATCGCACCTTTACCGGCAAGTACTCCGGGAAAAAGACCTATTTTCTCACAAACATCTACAAGAGGAGGAGCATAGTGTTTCACAACTTTTCCAAGAGGAATTCCTGTTTTTTTTGCAATGGAAGCAATATCAAGAAGTTCAGGCTCGCCCACACTTTCCGTGTGCAACTGGATTGCACAGCCTAAGTCCTTAGCCAGATCAAATCCATGAGACATTATCTCATTGGAAGCTTTCCAGATTTCATCTGAAACGGGATAATGGGGACGGCCGCTCTTAAGTCCCACAGCCAGACCTTCTTCCACATATTTTGCAGCAATATCAAGACCTGCCTTCATCATGGAAGAAGCTTCATCCAGACTCATGCGTTCAGTCAGTTTAGTAATTTCAGCAGGATGTGGTCCCAAAACAGGATATGCACCTACTCCAATCTCGTTAATCTGCTTCACAATATCCACGGTTTCATCAAAAACAAGCCTATAGTCATCTGGTTTGGAAACATTCACACCCAGAGTCCAGCTTGGCTTGGAAACCACTATCATATGGGTTCCGCCTGCGTTCTGGAATTCACGAACTGCCTTTAGCCCCTTTGCTCTTGGATCAATGTGGATGTGCTCATCGGTAATTGGAAATTGTGAGTTCATGACAAAGAGTATGCCAGTTATTATGTAAATTTGTACCTAATGCAGTGTTCCAAATCAAAAATCATGAACAACATGAATCTACAATTGGTTCTAATAAATTCATTTCCTCATTCAAACCTGCGTCTCTACTCTTTTTAATTAGATCACGACACATTCGTTCAGCCATTTTGGATGATTTAACAAAATCTTCTTGATTTCCATCATGAGATTTGTTAAGTTCCTTAAGGTTAGAACAGGTTGTAGAGAGTAATAATATAGATTGATATAAAGTCGCAATCAATTTGGCATCAATTCCAAGCTTCCCAAAGTCCTTAATTCTTGCTATAGAAATAGTTACTTGATCAATTAATGAATGATCTAGTGAAATTTCAATAAGTTGCTTTATTGACTCTAGTGTTAATCGGCCTGCTTCATCATCGTTTTTAGATATAGCCACGTTCAGAAATTTTTCAATGTATTGACGAGTCTTGAAAATTATTATGCTTCTATCAGCATCACTTAGATTTTTGTCTTTCATCAATCTATCAACTTGATCTAAAACAGAATCTAATCCCATGGATAAAGTTTCATAATCATAGTTCATCAAAGATTTAGTTATTATTGAATCAATTGACTGAAACGGAATTTTCTTTTCCGTGAAATCTTCTTTTGTTGTTCGATCTGACAATATGAGAATAATTGTAGAAGGTTTCATCATTTCAATTGTGTTCCACATGTATGGAATAAGAGATAACAAGGCAATAATACTTAGAGAAAATGAAAAATTATAATGAGTTTCCATAGATGATGCATATATGTGTTGAAGCTTTATTCCAGCTCCATCATCTTGAATTTGCTTTAAAACCCAAGTCTGGTAAATAATTGTGCCAACATAGAGGCATAATATGATCCAAAAATCAGGGTTTTGTTTAAAGATATCTATGATTTTTGGAGAGTAAGATGACGATACCTGCTGAATAGCAATTAAAGTTAAAGATATTACAATAGCAATTATTGCTGCTTCACTTTGTATTAAAGCACTAAGCATATAGCGAGCTGTGTTATCATCAGTAACGTGAAAACCAAACACGTCAAGGATCAAAATTGATATTATGTAGATTGAGGAAATGAACAAGAGATAAAACACTATTCTTTTAAGGCATATATTAGCCCACTTAGGAGGCAAAGTTACCGACCAAATCACCATAATTAAAAAAATGGTAGCTAAAATAATTATGAGGAACGGTGTTGCAAAAATAGTGTATGCTAATATTAAAAATATAATTTCAACTATTACAAGACCTATAAATTCAGCTTTATTTCTATTTATTGGATAAAAGCTAGGCCAAAACGTATTTTGAGGTTGCACCGAAAAATAGATGCTATGGAGATAATTATACTTTTTGTCATTGACAAGAAAATTGCCCATGGATTTTAAATTTCTGCAGATTAGTTTGATTTTTACAACTAAAGTATAGCTTATATATATGATTGGGGCATTACAGGGGCCAACTGCTACTATATAAACTTAACAAATTCAAAAAGTGATTAATATAAGTAAAACCCCGGCAGCTATTAATGGCGATGGGATAGGTCCTGATTAACATGTCACAGAAATCGACAATCATTTATACAAAAACCGATGAAGCCCCGGCTTTGGCAACCAGTTCGCTTCTGCCTATTATACAGGCTTATGTGAAAAACGCCGGAATCACTATGGAAACAAGGGATATCTCCCTGGCGGGAAGAATCATTGCCCAGTTTCCCGAAAAACTGACAGAGGACCAGAAGATTTCCGATGCCCTTTCCGAATTGGGAGAGATGGTCTTAACTCCGCAGGCTAACATTATCAAACTACCCAATATCAGTGCTTCAATTCCCCAGATCAAAGCGACAGTCGCAGAACTCCAGGCAAAGGGATACGATATGCCCGATTATCCCGAAGATCCTTCTAATGATGAAGAAAAAGCGATCAAAGCGAAATTCGATATTGTCAAGGGCAGCGCTGTTAACCCGGTACTCAGAGAAGGGAATTCTGACCGCAGAGCTCCTAAAGCTGTAAAGAATTATGCGAAAAAACATCCCCATTCCATGGGAGAATGGAAATCCGATTCCAAATCCCATGTAGCCAGCATGACCGGCGGAGATTTTTACGGCAGTGAGAAATCTGTTGAAATTGAAGAGGCTACCAATTACAGAATTCTCTTTACAGATGACGCTGGTAATAAAACACTATTAAAAGACAAAACCCCTCTTCTGACCGGAGAGATCATTGATGCATCTGTTATGAACAAAAAAGCGCTTCAGGCATTTCTGGCTGAACAGATCGAAGATGCTAACGCTCAAGATGTCTTATTCTCCGTTCATTTGAAAGCGACGATGATGAAGGTTTCCGACCCTATTATCTTCGGTCATGTGGTTAAGGTCTTCTTTAAGGATATATTTAATAAATATGGTGATCTGCTTTCAGAATTGGGTGTAGATCCCAACCAAGGGCTGGGAGATCTCTATACAAAAATCCAGAATCTGCCTGAAGACAAACAGGCTGAAATCAAAGCAGATATAGAAGCTGTGTATGCTAAAAGACCGGCATTGGCTATGGTAAACTCCGATAAGGGAATTACCAATCTTCATGTTCCCAGCGATGTTATCATCGACGCTTCCATGCCTGCAGCAATCCGCTCATCAGGCGGCATGTGGGGACCGGACGGGAAACTGAAAGACATGAAAGCCGTTATTCCGGACCGCTCTTATTCGGGAGTGTATCAGGAAACCATTGAGTTCTGTCAGAAACATGGTGCCTTTGATCCATCAAAAATGGGAAGCGTTTCAAATGTAGGCCTTATGGCACAGCAAGCCGAAGAATACGGTTCACACGACAAGACTTTTGAGATGACCGGCACAGGAAAAGTTCAGGTTATCGATGACAACGATAATGTCCTCCTTGAACAGCCGGTAGAGGGAGGAGACATCTTCCGCATGTGTCAGGTGAAAGACGCACCCGTTCAGGACTGGATCAAGCTGGCCGTTAAACGAGCCAGAGCGACAGGCAATCCTGCAGTCTTCTGGCTCGATGAGAAAAGAGCTCACGATTCACAGCTCATTAAAAAAGTGAATAAATACTTGAAAGATTATGATACTGATGGCCTGGAACTATTGATCAAAGCTCCTGTTGAAGCGACCAGGTTTTCATTGGAGAGAATTAAAGAGGGCAAAGATACAATCTCTGTGACTGGAAATGTTTTGAGAGATTATCTGACAGACCTCTTTCCAATTTTAGAGCTGGGAACCAGTGCGAAAATGCTATCAATCGTTCCCCTAATGAATGGCGGTGGACTTTTCGAGACAGGTGCCGGCGGTTCGGCACCCAAACATGTACAGCAATTTGAATCGGAAGGTCACCTGCGTTGGGACTCTCTGGGAGAATTCCTGGCCTTAGCTGCTTCTCTGGAGCATCTGGGCAACAGTTATGATAATCCTAAAGCTCTGGTTTTAGCAGAAACATTGGATAAAGCGACAGAGCTGGTTCTGGAAAACGGAAAATCACCTTCCCGAAAAGTGAATGAGATTGATAACAGAGGATCTCATTTTTATCTGGCAATGTATTGGGCTCAGGCTCTGGCCGATCAGAAGAAAAATGGCGAATTAAAAGCGATCTTTGAACCTGTAGCTAAATCTCTGATGGAAAATGAAGAGAAGATCGCCAATGAGTTGTTAGAAGTCCAGGGCAAAGCCATGGATATCAAAGGATACTACGCTCCAGATGAGGAGTTGAAATCCCAGGCCATGAGACCTAGTACGACTTTGAATGGGATTATCGATTCTATTTAATTCTATTGTGGAAACAAAAGTAAAGCCCCGGTTTCGGCCGGGGCTTTTTAGTGTCTAAACCGAGAAGGAAAGTATTAACATACGACCTCAGCGGCAGTGTTAAACTCAGCGAATAAAAGATGCTATTGCACTCAAAATTTAAAAAAAATATATTATAAGGCGATAATCGCCTTATAACTCTTCACTTTCCAAGTGGTTTTCGGGGAATTGCTTCACCTGAGTAAGTCGGTTCCCTGCTCATATTCTTTTGTATGACAGGCTCAAACAGGAAGTATTTTTCCACATAGCCCTGAATTTCCTCATCTGAGATACAGGAGACACGTTTCTCTTTGTTGTAGAGCTTCTGTATGTCTTTTTGGATAGATTTCAGGCGAGGATCTGTTTTTTCAACGGATATCTGGACACCAATGAGTTCCTTAAGTGTTTCCTGAACCTTATACCTGATAACTTCAATTCCAGAGGAATCGCCAACAAGGAAAATCCTTTTTCCACCAACTATTTCAGGAGGATATGGTTCATAGGTAAATGGATTTTTGATAGCACCAGCAGCATGAATGCCCGATTCATGAGCAAACACGTTTGATCCTACCACGGATTTATTACGAGGTATACGAATTCCAATTTCTTTTTGCATGAAATTGGCAAAATCAGAGATGGCTTCAATATTGTACTTGTCAAACCCTTCAACCCTGCGACAGAGGAAGAGAAGCAGTTTTTCCATCTCGGCATTCCCGGCACGCTCTCCTATGCCCAAAAATGTAACGTTGGACCAGTTGGCACCGTGCCAGTAGCCGGCAAGGGAATTGGGTACAGCTAACCCGAAATCGTCGTGACAATGGGTTTCAATGTTCTTCACACCAATGTTATCCTTCAGGTATTTTACCATCGATGGGAAACCATAGGGTTCGTCAACACCGTCAAATGGAACACCATAACCAATGGTATCACAAATGCGAATCGTGCATTCTGGATCGATTTCCATTATTTTCTCGATCAGGGGATAAACAAAACCGTAATTGTCGGCACGGGTCATATCCTCAACATGTGCACGCGTCCGTAAGCCATGATCAACAGCATACTGGAGAGCATTAAGGTATTTCTCTTCTGCAGCCTCTCTGTTGGGAAGACCCATTTTTTCCAGTATGTGAACATCAGAAACGGACATTAGAATACCGGTTTCGTTTAAACCGTCCATGTTGAGAACCAGATCAATGTCTTCGGTTTTCGCACGTGCCCAACCTGTTACCTCAGGGAATTCATAACCTCTGTCAAGCATGAGATTGATAGCTTTTTGATCTCTTTCGTTATATACGAAAGCCTCAAGCTTTTCGATACCTATCTCATGCAGGTAATCATAAATAGTTAGTTTATGCCCGCTTTTTAACACAATTCCGGGCATCTGCGCACCATCACGGATGGTACTGTCACTGATAGAAACTTCCTGGCCATGTGGAAGTTTTATCATGGGCAGATCATCATAATCCTTGTATACCTTCACAAAAATACCTCCTTTCTCTGCAGATGCTTTTTAATTCTTTTGAGGGGGTTGTTGAATTAAAATCGTTAGATTAGATAGTGCAATAATCTTATCAAAAAGCATCTTTTAATCGTTATGTCTTTCATAAAAAGGCCTTAATCCATAAATGTGTTTCTTTTTGATCTGAAATAAGCTTATATGAAAGAACACGGCAAACGCTTTCTTCTATTTTTTAACCTTAACTTCTATATACAGGAAAATGTAAGTTGAATGATATGTGGCAAATTCTACTTCAAAAGTTCGAAAAACATCCTGCCCAGCAAAAAGTGTTGAGAATACTTTTTGAAAGAGGATTTCAGGTAAACAATGATGGAAAAGTAGTTTCAGGCAGTATTGAAATCGCTCACACACAACTTGCAAGGGAAGCAGGTGTTGACAGACGTGTTGTCGATGCCACAACAGACACCATCCTTGCTGATGAATTGCTCAAAAACATCTTCCAGAATGTTCGTTCAATCCCCTTCCTGAGAGACGTAGCACCACAACTTGGTCTTGGCGTTCTTATTATCACCCCTGACGATGCAGCAAATGTGGGGATTCTTGCCGACGTCTCGAGAGTTGTCTCTGAAAACGGACTCAGTATTCGTCAGGCAGTCTCTGATGACCCTTATTTCACCGATGAAGCTCGTCTTACAATCATCACCGACTCAAAAATACCTGGGGGAGTAGTTGACAAAATTCTGGAAATTAATAGTGTAAAAGGCGTGAGCATCT
This sequence comes from Methanohalophilus levihalophilus, assembly GCF_017874375.1. Classification (NCBI taxonomy): domain Archaea; kingdom Methanobacteriati; phylum Methanobacteriota; class Methanomicrobia; order Methanosarcinales; family Methanosarcinaceae; genus Methanohalophilus; species Methanohalophilus levihalophilus. The sequence goes on along the minus strand of NZ_JAGGLK010000002.1, from coordinate 664,832 downwards.
ACTGACTCAAAATGCTGATTTTACAAAACCTTTGAGTAAACCTGCCACATGCCTGGAATTTAATGGATTAAGGAATTTTTTCAGCAGGATTGAAGGGTGATCCATATCACCATATTCTTCTATGAGGTCAAGAAGTTGAGGCTTATTCAGTGAATTAAGCAGTTCATCCCACTGGGAATCGGAAAGCTTTGCTGCAAAATTATGGGCTTTCATGCCCATTTTCAATTCTTTCTCCAATAAGCTTCTCCACTCCCTGTCATATGCAGAAAGCCGGGAAGATGAATTATCCCCCTCCAATGCAGCCCCGGCAGCCACTTTACCGGCTATTTTCGCACATACTGCTCCGGGATAAATACCTCCCCCGGAAGTTGGTTTTACCTGTCCTGCAGCATCACCGCATACAATAACACCATCTGAAACTGTGGTAGAGGGTAAACCAAGTGGTATTGAACCAATCACGAAATCCATGGAACCAATTGCAATCCTTCCGTATTTGTTTTCGAGAACTGAGAGGAATTTATCAAAATAATTCCTAACAGATTCATCTTGATTTTCAATCGCCATACCCACCCTGCATACGCCTTCTGAAACCGGGACAACCCATGCGAAGAAACCCGGAGCCACTGAACCAGGGAATAACTCAACAAAGTCCGTTTTCTGTGGTTTTATTTTCATTTCAAACTGAATTCCAGGGAGAAGCCTGTCAGAAGATGGAATACCTGCTAATCGAGATATTTGGGATCTGGGGCCATCTGCAGCAATTACAACCTTTGCTTTGAATTCTGCAATGTCGCTTCCCTGAGTTACAAAAAGTGTATTTATTCCATTTTCCAAAACCAAATTGTGAACATGGGATTTCAGGAAAATATCCACTCCCAGATTTGCAGCCATTTCCGCAAGCTTCCTGTCGAATATTTTTCTCAAAACAACATAGGCACGTGTATCCCTGCCATCAATCGATACACAGGTGCCATTCGGCGCATGAACAAAGGAACCACGAACACTATTGACTACAAAAGAGGGATCCGGGGAAATATCGCATTCCCGTAGAGCTTTCACACTTAAGAGCCCGGTACAACCAACCGGAGAACCTATGGAGGAATGCTCTTCGAATAATGCAACTTTTGCACCATGTATGGCCGCGTATCTGGCAGCAATAGAACCGACAGGTCCACCACCAATCACAGCCACATCATAAATCATAGATATACCTTATTCCTGACTCACCAATACATTAGCACCAATTGAGCGCATATCATCAAAGAAATTTGGATAGGAGATGAATATGGATTCAGCAGTATCAATTGTCGTATCCCCTGCAACTAAACCGGCTACAGTCAGAGCCATAACTATCCTGTGATCGTCCCAGCCATGCACATCTGCACCTTTGAGCTCTCCACCCTTTATGATGAGCCTATCCTGCTCCTCAGTAATTTTAATACCCATTTTTGTTAGCTCGACAGCCATTGCATGCAAACGATCGGTTTCCTTGAATCGGACATGCTCTGCGTTCTCAATGATGGTTTCACCTTCCGCAACTGCCGCAAGGACAGCAATTGTTGGTACCAGATCCGGTGTTGAAGCAGCATCCACACGGATGCCTTTCAATTCACCGCCCCTTACTGAAACAAGTCCATTCTCTTTGTCCCAGTCAACCTTTGCACCCATTTCCTGCAAAATTTCAATAATTCTGGAATCACCCTGTTTGGATGGGAATAAGTTCTTTACAGTCACACTGGAATCCGTAACTGCAGCTGCAGCCAGCAAGTAGGAAGCAGAAGAAAAATCAGCAGGAACAAGATAATTCTCAAGATTATAGTGCTGTTTTGCAGGCATTATGAATTTCACATTATGCTGATCATCTTCAAAGATTTCAGCTCCTGCCTTTTCAAGAACCTCAAGGGTCATATCCACATATGGGCGTGATTTGAGTTCACCTTTAATCGAAAGAGTAGTACTCTTGTTTGTAAGCGGACAGGCAATCAGAAGTGCGGATATAAACTGGGAACTGATAGAACCATCTATTTTTACAATCGCGCCGTTTATCCCCCCACGAACAACAAGCGGAGCACATCCATTATTGCGTGTGGAATATACATCGACACTGAGTTCTTTTAGGACATCAAGTAAAGGGCCATTCGGCCTGGTTCGCAGGGAACTGTCTCCTGTAAGGATAGTTACGCCATCTGCAAGGGCAGATATTGCAGTCATGAAACGCAACGTTGTGCCGGAATTGCGCACATCAATCACATCATCCGGAACCTTTGGAGAACCGTTGACACCTTCTATCAAAAGGGAATCTTTTTCACGGGTTATTTTCGCACCAATCATTTCACATGCATGAAGGGTAGCTTCGGTATCTGCCGATAACAGGGGACGTTCAACAACACATTTTTTTGAAAGGGAGCCTATTGCTATTGCTCTATGAGTATAACTTTTTGAAGGTGGGGCAAAGACCTCACCATAAACTTCCGAAACGTCAACTGACACTTTCATAATCAGATCTCCGTCACTATTTTTTCAATTTTGTCCCAATCATGTTCATATACATGGGCAGATACGCTGATAGTCGTAATCGTTCCTGGTTCGTAGCCGCTCTCATCAGCAACATATTTCAGTAATCGTGAAAGCCCATAAAGATTGGCAGGGTAGGCTCCTGCAAAATCATGGCTTCGGAAAAGAGTTGTGAGATGGACTTTCCCGTCTCTTACCTTGAAATCATCAAGGATCATACAAGGAACTTCATCAACCTCTGTATCAACATAAGGAATCCAGGTAACGGCAGTGGCCCTGCGGGTACTCTGGCTTGATTTAAGTTTTCTTATTGCATAGTCAATTTGATCTACCTGATTATCCCAATTGCGTAATCGCTGACCATAAGTATACTCAAAATCCTGGGAATTCTCACCTGTTATCAGCTGTTTGGCATATTCATCAAGTCTTTCCTTGTTCCACGCAATATCAGCAGGAATTTCATCTTTATAGGGATCCTTGATGGTTACCATCAGGTTCATAAATTCCTTTATTTTGCTCCCTCTTTCATCGGTGATTACCTTACCGTGATTCCAGATGATATTCAATCCTCTGTACCAGGCATCGGTAATTGTATTCGCACGGACAATTCGCCCAATAGGTGTTTCCTGCCCCATGGAGATTCCTCAATTTTTAAAGAGAATTACCGGTTCTAAGTATTAAGATATTTCCTAAAAAACGATTGGTGGATATAATGCAAATCGTCATTCGAAAATTAGGAAACTAAATATAGAGAGAGTTGGATAAAATCAGTATAAATTTCTGAAGGATTACGGATAGCATGATTTGCCATACGATTGGATATGGAAACCGGAGTTTTGAGGATTTTTTCAAATTGCTTTGCAAACATGAAATATCACATGTTATTGACGTACGCAGCTACCCTCATTCAGAAAGAGAAGAATTCAATGCTGAATATCTTATGGCAGAACTCCCAAAAAGGGAATTAAAGTACACTTCCTGCCCTCATCTAGGCGGCATTCGCAAAATTCCGTACCATAAATATATGGAATCAAAGGATTTTGAAAAAGCGATTTCTTTGCTGTATTCAATGATCGAAAAAGAAAATCAAGAGAATGCAGGAATTGCCTTAATGTGTGCTGAGAAAAACCCGAGGAATTGCCATCGGCATTTTATAGCACAAGAACTGGAAAAAAGAGGAGTCCGGATGATTCATATTACTGAACCGGGCCAGACATCACTCGAATTTTAACTTACATTTGGTTTAGCCTGTTGATACGTTCCTCGGTAGATGGATGTGTCCTGAAAAGGTTCATCAGAGCACTTCCCTTGAGAGGATTGACAATGAACATATGTGCAGTACTCTCAGAGGCTTTCACATCGGAGGGGCGTTCCCGGTAATTGGCCGAACCGGATTCCAGTTTTGAAAGAGCGTTTGCAAGAGCCCATGGTTTATGAGAAATACGGGCACCTTCAGCATCGGCTGCAAATTCACGGGATCTGGATATTGCAAGCCGGATTATGGTTGCTGCAAGTGGTGCAATTATGGCCAGTGCGATGAAACCGACAATGTTGTTGTCACCGTCTCGGCCACCTATTCCTCCGAAAATTGCTGCCCAGCGAGCCCATATTGCTACCATGGTAATGACACCTGCAATTGTTGCTGCAACTGCGCTTATCAGAGTATCACGGTTTTTTACATGAGCCAGTTCATGGGCAAGCACGCCTTCAAGCTCATCCTCTGTAAGAATGTTTAAAATCCCTGTTGTAACTGCTACTGCCGCATGTTCAGGGTTCCTGCCTGTTGCAAATGCGTTGGGCATTGATGTCTGGACAATATAGACCCTAGGCATTGGAAGTCCTGCAACATGTGCAAGGTTGCGAACAACGCGATAGATTTGAGGAGCTTCAGCTTCAGTAACCTCTTTCGCGTGGTACATCTTAAGGACAATCTTATCACTATACCAGTAGGTACCAAAATTCATCAGGAGAGCAAAAGCAAAAGCTATTACCATCCCGCCGGTACCCCAGTAAGAACCAATGATCACCAGCAGACCTGTAAGTGCTGCCAGCAATACGGTGGTTTTTAGCATATTTTGCATGATTTACCTCATAGTATCAACGATACATGAAATACTAAATTAATTCATGAAATAAGGTTTTGTAATTCTACATAAGTGTTTTGCCCATTTATACTTAGCGTACACCAATGAGACCCACAAAAAGAAGAGCCAGCATGAACAATACGACGATTGCAAAAATAATCATCATTGTCCCTGTTTTGTGCTGAGCATCGCTATTATCCAGAAAATCCCTGAAGCTGGTCATACCATTTCACCAAACTAGAGTTTTTCTGCAAGATATTTATATTTATCCGGTGAAGAAAAAAGGAGGAGGACTTAAAAGTCCTCCACAGTTACATCCGTCCCATTTTCCAGATCCTCCAACATTGCCTCAAGCTCTGCAAGATCCTGTTCAAGTGAATCAACTTCTTCATCCGTTAATGCTACTCCTTCTTCAGCAAGCACTTCATCCGCGTAATCGGATGCGGAGCTTTCAGAAGACACATCTTCAGTTGATTCGCCGGTAGTTCCTTCGTCCCCTCCAATACAGCCGGAAACAAAAATCATGCAGACCAGTAACCCAAGTAAAATATAGCGATTCCGTGCCAAATTACTCACTCCATATCCTCTGTTTCGTTTCCGTCTGAGTCATCTTCATCCCCTTCATCTTCGTCGTCTTCATCGTCCTCGCCATCTTCATCATCTTCAAACAGATCGTCATCCTCGGTTTCATTTTCCATTTCATCCTCGTACTCAGACTCATCTTCCTCTTCGTCATCTTCATCAATGTCGTCGTCATCTGAGGAATTTGCCCACTTAAGGCTCTGGGATGAAACATCGTCTCCCTCAACGTCATAAGTTCCTTCACCTGAGAGAAGGACGCTTCCACTGCCCTCACCCTCAATGGAGATGTCAAATCCATGGACAACAACTGTCAGTCTTGATCCTGATATGGAAGCGTCTCCGGTGAAGTTATGGTATACCTGTGCAGGAGTACCCTGTCCACGTGATTCTCCACCATTGAAAAGATCGTATGCTCCATCCACTTCAATTGTTGCATCACCTGCAAGGTCTTTAATCACAAGAGTTGCATTCGTGGCAGAAATCTCGATATCCATGTTTCCGGATAGTACTGCAGTTCCATTTCCTTCAGCATTCACATTTCCGGAGCCACCAAGTTTAGCATATCCGGGACGGTGATCTTTGATTTCGTCAAGAAGATCCCGAAGAACCATGTTGGCTTCTTTTATGCTGTTTATGGCAAGTTGTACATATGCCGCAGCTTCGGTTGTATCGCTCTGGTAATTGTCTCTGGCAAGATCGAGATATTCACTTGCATCTGCGACAAGAGAATTGTATTCTTCAAGCAACTCCTCAGCTTCAGAAGTGTCTACACCGCTTTCGTTGAGTCTTGTGATTTCAGCACTCAGACGTTCTGATGTCCGATCAGCTTTCACAATGTACTGTTCAAGGCCCTGTACAAGATGGACAGCCCTTGATAAATTGATATCCTTATGCGCTTCCCTCCATGTTTCACGCACGGATTTTGCAATGTCAGCAAGATCTTTTCTATCCTCTGCCTCGTCGAGATCCTCTTTTGCTTCTTCAAGGTCTGCGATATATCCTTCCAGAAGAGAAATCTGATCTTCATCACCATCATTGTCTTCAAGAACCGTTTTTGTTTCGTTCAGGTTGCTAATCATGTAATCAATGGTTGTGTTCAGATAATCCTTAGAAATATTGAAAAGATCCTCTTCTGTCGCACTTCCATTATTGAACATTGTCTTTGCCCTGTTCAGTTCATTCCTTGCTATCTGGTAATCATTTTTGATCTGTTTTGAATACTGGATGCGATCCCTGTCCTGAACCATGGAGCCGTTCATCAAGGCAAGTCCCGATGCGTTCTCAGCACGGATTTGATTAGCATTAACCTGCCTGTTTTCCGCCTGGGCAGGAGCAGGTTTTAATTTCTTATCATTCCCATTGTGGCAATTTGAGCAATCTTCCGAAGAATCCGGATACGCAAATGCTACAGATGGGACCACCGCAGTCAGCACTATAAATGCTGACAAAAATGCGAATAATTTTGTTGTTTTTGAGTTCATTTGTCAAACCTCCCTTATAGATAGAGAATCAATATTAACTACCCAGAGTAAGAAGGGTTTGGATATAAGTATTCTTTTTAATGGATATATTTGTTACAATTTTTGAAGCTTTAATTAGCAATTATTGGACTATTGAAGCTTTATAATCGACTTAATAGTCATATAGACATTCAATTACCCATTTGTTTAATAAAAATCTTTATTTACCGCTTCGAATCCTTCATGAAAAAATGATATATGCTTTGGATATCATTTAAAATGCGGTAATAATGGTTTCCTTAAAAGTCGTTGTAATATCCCTGTTGATGCTAACCGCACTTACGCCAACCATGGCAAGTAGTACAGCGACAGTACATGGAGCTGTATATGAATGGTATAGTTTTGAATTGCTTGACGATGCAATTATTGAGATAAACTCAACACCTCCTCAGACTATTGTCGCAAAATATGGCATTTATTCATTGGACCTCGACAATGGGACTTACAAAATTTCTGCGTACTATTATGAAGGGGAAAATCTGGAGTCATCAACCGAGGAAATAATTACAATAGATGGTGACGGGGACTATGTTGTTGACCTTCTGCTCCAACCTGTTTATGAAAATCCGTTTGAAGAAACAGATAATGAAAACCTAACTGCTTCAATTGAAGAAGAAACCGGATTTTTGGCAGAGGAAACTGAAAATTCCAACTACTTGTATGCGATTCTGATTCTTATCCTGTTATCTGCATTTGTTGCATACGGCGTTTACAGAAAGAAAAAAGAAGCAGATACAAAGCAAGCCAGCGTTGGAAAAGAAACAGTTATTCCAAATGCATTTCCCGAAGCTGAATTTATGGAGACTGCTCCCAACGACTCAAAATCCCCAAACGAGGAAAAGGACTTGCCTGAAGACCTCAAGAAAATAATTGATATTATCAAGTCCAATGGCGGAAGAATTACGCAGAAAGAACTTCGCCAGAAAGTTGATTATTCTGAAGCAAAAGTCAGTCTTATGATTGCAGATCTTGAGAATCGTGGACTTGTACAAAAGTTCAAAAAGGGAAGAGGAAACATCATTGTCCTCTCCTGAAGGCAAATACCAAAACGTATAACTGCTTTTGTGCCTTAGTGATACGAAATCCATTATTTTTTATGAAATCGCACGAGGGAAGGTATGAGAGTTTCAATGGACATTGAGCTAAAGGATACGCCCGGACAACTCCTTAATGCTCTTCAACCTATATCAGAGTTAAAAGGTAATCTGAAATCTATAGTGCATCACCACGAAAAACACACACCCAGGGGAACCATACCCGTTCAACTTGTTTTTGAAGCAGAGCCCAGCAACCTTGAGAAAATTATTAAGAGACTTGAGGAAAACGGAATCGGCGTCATTCGTGTTGATGAAGAACGAATGATGGAACACGGCGCCGTTTTGCTAATTGGGCACATTGTCCACACCGACATACAGGACACAATCGAGAGCATTGATGAAACAGGATATGCAGAAGTTGTGGATATTTCCCTTTCAATGCCACATATAGATACAACCTCATCCGCATCCCTCAAAATCGATGCATTGGGAAGGCAAGAACTGTACAATGCAATAGAACTTCTGAAAAACATAGCCAGCAAGAAAGATTTGCTGGTTATCGAACCTATACAACTTACCTGAGGACCCACATGAAAATAATACGAGCATCAATCATCGGATTTGGTTCGGTTGGAAGGGGAGTTGCTAAAACCCTGTTGCTAAAAAAAGAAGAAATCAGGAAAGCAGGGTTTGAAATAAAGGTTATCGGAATTGCCGACTCCAGAAGCGGTATTGTCGACACTGATGGACTGGATCTTGAAGAAATCCTGAAGCGGAAAGCAGATACAGGAAGGGTTTCCGAAGAGAACCTGTCAGGAATTGATATTATTGAGAATGTTGACCATGAGCTTGTGATTGAAACTACACCTTCTGACATCGACACCGGTGGTGTCGGGCTGGAAAACATGCGCATGGCTTTCAGTAAGGGCAGGGATGTCGTAACATCAAATAAGGGGCCTCTTGCCCTCAAATTCTGTGAACTTACCGATTACGCAAAGGAAAATGGCTCTAAATTCCGTTATGAAGCAACTGTAGGGGGGGCCATGCCTATACTAAATCTTGTTCGTGAAACCCTTGCAGGAAATGAAATCAAGAGTATCCAGGGAATTCTCAACGGAACCTGCAATTACATCCTGAGCCGGATGATGGAAGAAAAGGCTCCTTATGAACAAATGCTCGCCGAGGCACAGGAACTGGGAATTGCGGAAACTGATCCAACTTATGATGTTGAGGGAATTGATGCAGCATCCAAACTTGTAATCATTGCTAACAGCGTCTTTGGTATGGACGTAAATTATCACGACGTTGATGTCACAGGGATTACGAAGATTACTCCGGAAGCACTTATGCTCGCCCATGACGAAGGATATGCAGTGAGACTCATCGGGGAAGTGAAAGAAGGAACCCTGAAAACATCACCGAGACTCGTGCCACTGGACCACCCCCTGGCAGTCGGAGGAACACGAAACGTAGCATACATACAAACTGATCTGTCAGGAGACGTTACTGTAAGCGGGCTTGGAGCAGGTTCTATTGAGACTGCAAGTGCAATCCTGAGTGACATCATATCACTCTACAGGGAACGATAAACCGGGGTGATTTTCTGACTCTTTTCCGCTACTTTGCAGAAATGTGCGAAAAAATAGAGAGTATCCCCGGATCTCTTGAAATGACAGATGTTGTTTCCGGAATGCTGCAGGAAATAGAGGAAGATGAACTCCCTGTTGTTACTAATTTTGTAATGGGAGCTGTTTTTCCCCCATGGAGCACAAAGCTGCTTGGAATAGGAAGTCGTACGCTTTATACCGCGCTTGCGAAATCCGCAGGAACTTCGGAAAAGGAAATTGAGGACATAATCAGGAAGACCGGGGATATCGGGGAAACTGCTGTTGAAGCCCTGAAACAGGACTCTTCAACCCAGCTTACTTTTGATTCCTATATTGAGGAGGAAAAAGAACTCACGATTCTCGAAGTGTACGAAAGATTGAACCATATGGCAAATTCCTCCGGGAAAAATTCACAGGCTACAAAAGTCAAGAATCTGCAATACCTGTTTAATGCGACAAGTGCTGTTGAGGCAAGGTATCTCTCAAGACTCGTCGTTGAAGAAATGCGAATAGGAGTGGGAGAAGGAATTGTAAGGGACGCAATTTCCAGGGCTTTTGATGTGCCTGTAGATATGGTTGAACGTGCCTTTATGTTAACCAATGATCTTGGTATTGTTGCCATGGCTGCCAAGCATGGAGGGAAAGAGGAAGTTGCGAAACTTGATCTCCAGCTAAACAGGCCGATAAAAATGATGCTGGCACAGATAACCCCCAGCGTTGAAAGTGCCATAAATGATCTGGGAAAGATTGCAGTTGAATGGAAATTTGACGGAGCAAGGGTCCAAATCCACAAAAACGGAGACAAAATAAGAATATTTTCCCGCAGGCTTGAAGATGTTACGTCTTCATTGCCGGACATTGTAGCAGCTGTGAAAGATCAGGTAAAATCTGAAACTGTTATTCTCGACGGAGAAGCTGTTGCAGTTGATGAAAATGGCCGGCCCCGCGCATTCCAGGACATACTGAAGCGTTTCAGGCGGAAGTATGACGTGGAAATAGCGGTCAAATCAATCCCTCTGACTCTCAACCTTTTTGATATCCTTTACCTTAATGGGGAAAGCCTGCTGGATATGTCCCTCCGGGACAGAAGAGAATTGCTAACCGGGTGCGTTGACAATGACTACCGCATCCATGTCGACAGCCAGGTAATTACTGATGATGAAACTGAAATCCAGCGTATTTACGAGGAAGCCCTGAATGCGGGTCATGAGGGCATCATGCTGAAAAACCCGGATGCTCCATATTCACCGGGCAAACGGGGAAAGAACTGGCTCAAGAAAAAACCGATTATGGAAACCCTTGATCTGGTTGTAATCGGTGCCGAATGGGGTTACGGAAGACGTGCAAACCTCATAGGATCATATGCATTGGCTGCTTTTGAACCGGAAAGCGGGAAATTTTTACCAATTGGAAAAGTTGCAACCGGCTTTACCGATGAGAAACTTGCCGAGCTTACCGATATGTTTAAAGATCTTATTGTAATGGAATCCGGAACACAGATAGAGGTCCGTCCCGAAATCGTTTTTGAAATTGCATTTGAGGAAATCCAGAAAAGTTCCAATTATGAATCCGGTTATGCGCTTCGGTTCCCCAGACTTGTGGGAGTCAGGGAAGATAAATCCCCTGAGGAAGCAGAAACTCTTGAACGTATTTCCCAGATTTACAAATCACAATGGGAATGAAATGGGATTAGCGCCCAAGTTCTGCATGGGCACGTGCAAGATGGCCTGCCGCCTGTGCTCCAACTAAGGAGATTTCACCGGCAAGAACGGCGGAAGCAATTATTTCAGCCAGTTTTTTTGAATTGTAACCCGGAGACTCGCCTGCACCGGCAACATCCAGTATTCTGAGACATTCATTCTGAGTGGCAATTTTTGTCCCTCCGCCTACGGTTCCAAGCTGGAGAGAAGGCAAAGTCACCGAGCAATAGAGTGAACCGTATTTTGTGACCTCCATAGTTGTGATTGTGTTGCTTCCTTCCACAACATGCGCAGGATCCTGGCCACATGCAAGGAACATGGCAGCAATTGTGTTTGCCGCGTGGGCGTTGAATCCGAGGGAAATGGCCCTTGCAGATCCGAGAAGATTCTTACGATAATTGACTTCTGCCATTGCTTCAGGCGTTGTTTTCAGTTTGTTCTGGACAATCTCAGGAGAAAGTTCAACTTCTGCCACAACTGTCTTACCCCTACCGAGAATACTGTTTATTGCAGCAGGTTTCTTGTCTGTGCACATGTTTCCTGAAAGAGAAATGGGATAGACACCAAATTCATCACCAATAAGATCCACTATTGCCTGGGTTGCAATGGTTACCATATTCATCCCCATGGCATCCTTCGTATCAAAACAAAAACGCAGGTAAACGTTATTTCCCGTAACATAGGGCTCAACAGCGGTCAATTCACCAAAACGGGTAGTTTCAGATGCCTTTTCCTTAAGCCTCATAAAAACTTCGGGAAGGTTAATCCAGTCCACAAATTCCCTTGATCGCCTCACCCCATCCATACAGTAAACAGGAGCTCTTGTCATCTGATCTTTAAATATCCTCACGGTACTGCCACCTGATGCAGTTATCGCAGAACAACCCCTGTTAACGCTTGCTACAAGTGCTCCTTCGGTTGTGGCAAGAGGAAGGTAAAAGCTTCCTTCTGCATATTCCCCGTTGACTTTTATTGGACCTGCAACCCCAACAGGAATCTGGATGGCCCCAATCATATTTTCGACGTTGCGTTTGGAAGCGTCTTCCGAGTCGATTGTGAATTGCCCCAGTGAATTAAGATCCGTTGCAGTCATCTCTTCCAGTGCAGACCTTCTTATTTTGATAGCAGTTTGGATATCGGTTTGTTTCTCGACTTTGTAAAAGGAAATTTCACCTCTTACCAGACTATCCAGAAGCTTTTGCTCATCTGGAGAAAAAGAGAATTTGTCAGCCATTTTAATCACACCGATCTTTTAGAGATTATAAGAGTAATTTTAGTTAATGCTTATTTGAAGATACAAATAGTTCTCGCCTAATAAAAATTAACTGGAAATCATGTCTTATAATGAGTATTACTATCAAAAACAATGCGGAAAGAGTTAAATAAGAACAATCTCAAAGTTGGATCTATATATGTTGGTGGTGCAGCATAAAAAGAATAGTTGCAATAAAACGGAAGTGGTTCTTTCGTCAGTTATTGTGAACAAGATAGCGGTGGTGTAAATGATGGTCAACACAAATGTTCCCTTAAATGAGTATGGAGCCAATTCCTCCAGAAATTTTAACGAATGGAGAAAACAGTGGCTTGTGAACCAGGCCAAAGAAAGACACATTCAGAGCGTACAAGAAATGGAAACCAAGAAAAATAATGGGTTCTGGGACTGGTATGTGGAGAAAAACAAAGAGCTCCAGAAAAAATATAACCATCTTTACTCAGACATCACCGCAAAAGAGCTAAGGGAACATGAGAAAGGATGGCAGGGGATAGACCAGCTTAAAAGCGATATTGATTCAATTCGCCAGCAATTTATACGACATGACCGCGAAACAATAATGACAATTGCTGAAAGCCTGGAAAAAATTGGGATGAAAAAAGAAGCCGAAGAATTTGTGTCTTCAAAACCAATGAATTCTGATACCATCAAAAAGCTCGACCGTTTATTTGACGCTTTACACAGAAACAACTTCAACGATTTGCAGATACAGGAATTCTACCAGACGCTTTCCCCTGAAGAAAAAATCAGTTTGGGTTGTCGCCTCTGATATTTATTTCCCGCTTTTGCACCCCTTTTACATTTCAAAAAATGGCGCAAACTATTTATTACTCATCGCCATACACCAAAGTACTTAAATGTGCATTTAGGATGTGACTTATTTTGGATCGTGTTAAATTTATTCTTGATGAAAATGAAATGCCGGACAAATGGTATAACATATTGGCAGATCTGCCAACACCACTTGCTCCGCCACTGAATCCGGCAACCGAGGAACCCATCAGTCCTGCAGACCTTGAACCTCTTTTCCCAAAGGAACTCATAAAACAGGAAGTTTCAACCGAAAGGTACATTGACATTCCTAAAGAAATTCAAGAAATTTACAAGATCTGGAGACCTGCTCCCCTCTACCGTGCAAAGAGGCTTGAACAGGCACTGGACACTCCAGCACGCATCTACTACAAATACGAAGGAGTTAGCCCTGCAGGAAGCCATAAACCAAACACTTCCATCCCTCAGGCATACTACAATATGAAAGAAGGAACTGAAAGGATTACCACTGAAACCGGTGCCGGACAGTGGGGAAGTGCACTTTCTTTTGCATGTAACTATTTCGACATTGAATGTAAGGTTTACATGGTAAGATCAAGCTATTACCAGAAGCCTTACAGGAAATCCCTGATTAACCTCTGGGGAGCAAACGTTATCCCATCCCCAAGCACTGAGACTGAATTTGGTAAGAAAGTACTTGAGGAATTCCCTGATACTACCGGAAGCCTTGGAATCGCTATTGGTGAAGCTGTAGAAGATGCAGCCACTCATGACAATACCAAATATGCACTCGGAAGCGTTCTTAATCACGTGATGCTTCACCAGACAATCATTGGTCTTGAAGCACAGAAGCAAATGGAGATGGCTGAGGACTATCCTGACATCGTCATCGGATGTTGTGGCGGAGGAAGTAACCTTGCCGGAGTCAGTTTCCCATACATAAAAGATAAGATCGAAGGTAAACACGACCCCAGAATTATTGCTGTTGAACCATCTGCATGCCCAACCCTGAATGAGGGTAAATTTGAGTACGACTATGGTGACACTGGAAAAATGACTCCACTCCTGAAAATGTACACTCTCGGGTATGACTTCATCCCACCAGCCATTCATGCAGGCGGTCTGAGGTACCACGGATGCGCTCCAACTGTCAGTGAACTTGTCGCAGAAAAACTGATGGAAGCAACTTCATATCACCAGCAGGAAGTATTTGAAGCAGGTGTTACATTCGCAAGAACAGAAGGATTCGCACCAGCACCTGAATCCACACATGCAATCAAGTGTGCCATTGATGAAGCCCGTAAGTGCAAGGAAACCGGAGAAGAGAAAACAATCCTGTTCAACCTCAGCGGACACGGCCACTTTGATATGGCATCCTATGACAAATACTTCAGCGGCGAACTTACAAACGAGTAAATGAAAAGGCTTTAAGAAGCCTTTTCTTCACTTCTTTTTTCTTCTTTTTCGAGATCAGTCTTGTAGACGATAGTCCTGTAAGGGAATGGGATCTCGATACCTTCAGCATCAAAACGCTTCTTTATTGATTCCCTTATATCACAACCTGTTGTGTAGGCAAATGAGCGATCTTCCACCCAGAAAAGCAAACGAAGGTTCACTGCAAAATCACCAAGTTCGGTTAAACGGACTGTAACCTCTTCTCCTTCCTGAATGGAATCATCGTGCCTGCGTATCTGGGGGTAAGTCATCACATTATAGTGCTTCTTTGTCACCTCGATCATTATCTTGCGGGCAAGATCAATATCAGAATCATAGCTTATCCCGATGTCAACCGGCCAGGCAACTGTCGGATCTTCAATAGACCAATTGATTATTGCCTCATCGCTTATGATGTGATTGGGTAATATAAGCCGCCTGTTGTCCCATGTTTTTACAACAGTGTGACGCAGGGTGATATCTGTGATCTTTCCATATTCGTCCCGGATGTTCACCCTGTCGCCCACCCTAAACGGACGGAATAAAGCAAGGGAAAGCCCGGAAATAATGTTCGCAAGGGTTGTCTGGGCAGCGAGACCTACCACGATACCTGCAAACCCGGCACCTGCGAATAATGCAAGTGAAAGGTTTTGGAGCGTGGGAATTCTAGCTACAATTACAATGATGCCTAAAAGATAGACGAAAGCAACCGTTATGTGACGGAAAATCCTGTAAATTGTTTCGTCAACATTGAGTTTCAGGCTTATCGCCTTAAACTGGTTTTTAAGCAATCGATCTACGATTTTAGAAACTACTAGCGTGGTTACCAGAACTACAAATATGAAAGCAAAATCTCCAAGCTGAACATAATCAGCAATATTTCCTGAGATTAGATCAGTAAAACCGTTATTGGTTGTGTTTTCTGCCAATTTTGTGATCCTCATTTTGTATATATGGAGTCAGCTATAAAAATGTTGACAATTATTCGCTATGCTTCCCCCTCATTAACAGCTTTCAAAATCTGGCTAGAATTTGTTTGAAACCTTCTAGTATAAATTAAATGATCAATATTAGTTTGTTCAAAGAGGTAAGAACTGAAAATAATCTGCAACTTATTGTGAGCTAAAATGAAGATAGAAGAACTGGACATCGATGAAGGAGCCATCGAGCTTTACAGGGAAATGGGAATCCAGGAACTTTATCCCCCACAGGCAGAGGCAGTGGACGCTGGCTTGCTTAATGGAAAAAACATTGTTGCTGCAATTCCAACCGCCTCCGGAAAAACATTGCTAGCTGAGCTTGCAATGCTAAAAGCCATTAAAAAGGAAGGAAAAGCACTTTATATTGTACCTCTTCGGGCCCTGGCATCCGAAAAATACGAACAGTTCCTGAAAATGTCACCATTGGGTGTTAAAACCGGCATTTCAACCGGTGACTTTGAGTCAAGAGACGAAAGACTTGGTTCAAATGACATAATTGTTGCAACTTCTGAGAAAGTGGATTCTCTTCTGCGAAACGGAGTCCGGTGGCTGGAAGATATTACCTGCATCGTTGTGGATGAAGTTCATTTGCTGGATTCAGCACACCGCGGACCTACACTTGAAGTTGTTATCACCAAATTACGAAAACTCAACTCTGAAGCACAGATTATTGCCCTTTCTGCTACTGTTGGAAACGCTCACGAAATTGCAAAATGGCTTTCGGCAAACCTTATTCTCAGCGAATGGAGACCCACAAAATTGAATGAGGGTGTTTTCTGGGGTGATGCCATCTATTTCCCCGGTGGCCAAAAAGAGATAGAACGACTACACAGTGATGATGCTGTTACTCTTGTTCTTGATACAATTAAGGAAGGCGGCCAATCCCTCGTTTTTGAAAGCAGCCGCAGGAACTGCTCGTCTTTTGCAAAGAAAGCCAGCTTCGAGGTTGCAAAACAACTGGACAAGAGGCAAAGAGAAGAGCTGAAAGCGATTGCTCTTAATGTCAGGGAAACCGGTGAAACCGAAAATGCAGAACTCCTTGCAAAGTGTATAGAAGGGGGAGTTGCTTTCCACCATGCAGGGCTAAATTCAGCCCACAGGAAAATTGTTGAGGATGCATTCAGGGCAAACCGGATCCTGATGATTGCAAGCACACCCACCCTTGCAGCTGGCCTGAACCTGCCTGCAAGACGTGTAATTATCAGAAGCTACAAGCGTTATGACACCAACATGGGAATGCAACCGATTCCGGTGCTTGAGTATAAACAGATGGCAGGCCGTGCAGGAAGACCACATCTTGATCCCTATGGGGAGTCAATACTGATTGCCAAAAGTTTCGATGAAATGGAATCTGTTTTTGAAAATTTCATTTATGCCAGTCCCGAAGACATTTGGTCTAAGCTTGGTACGGAAAATGCACTACGAACCCATGTACTCTCAACCCTTGCAAGTGGCTTTGCTAACAGTTTCAGCGGACTTCTTGAATTCCTCAGCTCAACTTTTTTTGCTTACCAACAAAGGGAATTCGGTCTTGAAAGCGTGGTAATGGAATGTCTGGATTTCCTTGAAGCAAAAGATATGCTTATCGAGCGGGAAAATCACATAGTTGCAAACCAGCTTGGGAAGCTTGTGTCAATGCTCTATATCGATCCTCTTTCCGCAGCGAGAATTATTGATGGCATGAAAAAAGCAGACAACCTAACAGACATCGGTTTATTGCAACTTGTCTGCAGTGCTCCGGACATGCGACTTCTCTATATGCGCAGCCGGGATTACGAAATGATTAACGATTATGTGATATCACACCACGAGAGTTTTATCGAAGTGCCAGATCCTTTCAAGGCAACAGAATACGAATGGTTCCTTTCAGAAGTAAAGACTGCGATGATGCTCCAGAAGTGGGTAGAAGAGATGAGTCTGGATGATATTACAAAACGATTCCAGATTGGGGAAGGTGATGTACACGCAATCACAGAACTTGCAGAGTGGCTTATGCATTCCACTTCAAGGCTCTCCCATCATCTCGAAATTGGATCAAATGCTCCGGATATAATGGAAAAACGTATCCATTATGGTGCCGGTGCAGAGCTTATGGAGCTTGTGAAGGTATCCGGAGTGGGAAGAGTCCGGGCAAGGAAATTATTCAAAAATGGTTTCAAGACAACTGAACAGCTAAGAGCAGCAGATCCCAGAGCCCTTGAAAAACTCGTGGGAACAAAAACTGCCCGGAATATCCTTAAAGCCCTTGGGGTCAATATTGAAACCGACAGTAACGATTATTTAGATAATGTGACATCAAACAACCAGGGCAAACAAAAAACATTCGGAGACTTTAACTGACATCATTAACGGTGGAACAATAACATGCTTTTCAAACACATCAATGATCTGACCGCGGAAGAGAAGGAAGAACTTCTGACCCGAACTTCTGACCTTATGGCAGTACAGGAAACTGTTTCTTCAATACTTGATGAAATAAAGTCAGATGGTGATGCTGCCCTTCGGAAATTCACAAAACAGTTTGATAAAGCTGAAATTGAAGAAATCGAGGTTAGTGAAGATGAGATCAAACAGGCAATTGAAGCAGTAGACACTGATTTCATAGATCACCTTCGCAAGGCTGCTGCTAATATCAGAAAGTTCCACGAAGCCCAGATGCCGGAAAAGCAATGGATGATGGAAGTTGCTCCCGGAGTCATGGCAGGCCAGAAAGTTATTCCACTTAATGCAGTAGGAGCCTATGTTCCCGGAGGCAGGGCATCTTATCCGTCCACCGCACTCATGACAGTGATTCCCGCAAAGGTGGCGGGAGTTCGGAATGTGTCTGTTTGCACACCCCCGGGACCGGATGGGAAAGTTCAGCCGATAACCCTTGCAGCTGCGAGCATCGCCGGTGCAGATCACATCTATAAAATCGGCGGGGTACAGGCTATCGGAGCCCTTGCATATGGAACTAGGAGCGTAAAATCCGTTGACAAAATTGTAGGCCCTGGGAATGTTTACGTCACAGTTGCCAAGATGCTTGTGAGAAACAATGCGGAAATTGATTTCCCTGCCGGACCAAGTGAAGTTTTGATTATTGCCGATGAAACTGCAGAAGCTGCGTTTATAGCTGCAGACATGATTGCACAGGCAGAACACGATCCAAATGCAATATCGGTTCTTATTACAACATCCTCTTCTCTGGCTGAAGATGTTCGAGAGGAAGTAGAAAAGCAAGTTGAAATTACTCAGCGTTCCGAAATTGCAAAGGAATCACTCAAAAACGCTGCTATTCTTATTGCTGACTCGATGGCCGACTGTATTACATTCTCAAATGATTTCGGGCCTGAACACCTTGAAATTGTAACATCTGATGACGATGCAGTGCTGGAAAAAATAACTAGTGCAGGTTCAATATTTGTTGGCAGGTTTTCACCAGTTTCAACTGGAGATTATGCATCCGGAACAAACCATGTTCTTCCAACCTCCGGATACACAAGGATATATTCAGGACTTAACGTTCAGCACTTCCTAAAGTATTCTACTATACAGAAACTCAGCGAAGAAGGACTTCATGGATTAAAAGATACAATTGTTACAATTGCTGAAGAAGAAGGACTGTCTGCCCACGCAGAAGCAGTAAAAATACGTTTTAAAAAATAATTTTTTAAAAAATACCAGAAGGCACAAATCGGTAATTATTTAAAAGGTGTCTTCTATAATTATTTATTAAGTTGTGGGTACTATTTGCAACTTAAGAGGGAGTACTATGAAAATACGAGTCGTTAGCAAACGCGCTGAAATCGAAGATCTCGATCCGGGGGAGAAAGTAATACATCTTGCTTTCAGACCATCAAACAAAGATATCTTCGGTCTGGTAAAACGATGTAAAGACGTAGAAGTCATCCAGATTCCTGCATCATATCGCAAAACAGTTTCAAAATCCATTGAAATGTTTCTTGAAATGCAGGGAGTACAGCTAATTGAAGGCGATGTTTGGGGGCATCGAAAAGACATTAATGAATACTACACAATCTCACCTTCGGTTACTGAGAAAATTAAGGATCTCAGAATTTCCGGAATGAATAATGAAGAGATTGCAAAGAAACTTTCAAAGGAAGGTAAACTCAATAAGGAAATGCTACTCTATATTCTTGGCAGGGAATAACCTGCCTTCTTTTTTCTTTTATTTGGCCGCATATAACCTTTTAAACTATCAGTTCATTACATTCTCCAGCAACCTTCAGAGGATTATTATGAGCAATAGTTATGGAAAGGTTTATCTTGTTGGATCAGGACCTGGTGACCCCGAATTACTTACCCTGAAAGCCCGGAGACTCATCGATAATGCAAAGGTAATAGTCTATGATCAACTTCCCGGCAAAGCTATCCTTGACAGCATGCCGGAGACAGCTGAAAAGATTGATGCCGGAAAATTTGCAGGCGACCATCGATTGACCCAAACAGCAATTAACGAGTTGCTGGTTGCAAAAGCCAAAGAAGGGCATGATGTGGTGAGACTAAAAGGTGGCGACCCATACCTTTTCGGACGTGGAGGGGAAGAAGCCGAAGTCCTCGTAAAAGAAGGTATTGAATTTGAGATCATACCCGGAATCTCTGCAGCTGTTGCAGTACCTGCTTATGCAGGAATTCCTGTTACACACAGGGAACACGCATCAATGGTTACATTCCTGACTGGCCATGAAGATCCTACAAAGGAAGAGACCGGTCTTGACTGGAAATATCTTGCAAGCTCTCCCGGAACATTGGTGATTTTCATGGGAGTCAAAATGCTTCGCAGGAATATGGAAGAATTACTCAAAAACGGAAAAGAAGCGGCTACGCCAGTAGCTCTTATTGAGAGGGGGACACGCCCTGATCAAAGAGTAACAGTGGGAACAATTGCCGATATTGCTGACATTGCGGAAAAAGTAGGAGTTAAAGCACCTGCAATAACTGTAGTCGGTGATGTAGTCAACGTGCACCAAATACTGGGAACACAGAAAGTATGAGTCTGTGAATATGGAAACTGAAAATCCAACAATTGCTATAATGCGACCTGAGGAATATCTGCCTGCTTCAAAGGACTTGGCAGAATCCTTTGGCTTTAGTGTAATCGAAGCCCCTATGATAAAACTGGAAGCTATCCGGGACGAGATATTCGATACTGTAATAGACCACATTTTGTCCGGCAAATCTGATTATGCGATTTTTACGAGTGCAAACGGAATTGAGCACACACTCAACAAATCTGGTGTTGATAGGGAGAAGCTGATTGAAGCCCTTAACAAGACCAATGTGGTTGCCATCGGGCCTACCACCAAAAAACGACTTACAGACATTGGCATCGAAGTTATGGGAATGCCTGGAGTCTATAGCTCAGAGGGACTCGTGGAATACCTGTGCCCGCACATCAAAGGAAAAACTGTGGATATAGCACGAAGTGCATATGGATCTGGTCTCTTGATATCAGGACTTAAGAAATGTGAGGCTATGGTCTATGAAACCCAGGTTTACACACTTGTACGTCCTGAAGGAGAAAAACAGAAAAACCTGATGGAAAAAATCCTTGAAGGGAAAATCTCTGTCTTTGCATTTACCAGTTCTATGATGGTACGAAACTTCTTTGAACTTGCAAAGTCCATGGATAAACTCGGGACAGTAAAAGAAATCCTGAATAATTCCGTTGTCTCCGCAATTGGCGGACCTACTGCAGCAACCCTCGGAGAATACGGAATCAAAACAGATATCCAACCTGGAAAGTATACCTTTGAGGAGATGCTATCCACAATAAAAAAGGAATATTTCTAATACCAAATCTGGAGCTTTGCTGATGATCGGCGTATCAAAACTCTATTGTGCAACTGTTGAACCATCCGATGCCCTGAGGTATGGCAGGGAATCTAAAAAGTTACCCTCACACCTGTTGCAATTTTCAAAGGACAAAAAACCTGTAGTTGTCTGGAATGTAACACGAAGATGCAATCTGAAATGTGTGCACTGCTACGCGCAAGCAGATGACCGGGATTTCCCTGATGAACTCACAACCGAGGAAGGAAAAAAACTCATTGACGACCTTGCTGAGTTCGGAAGTCCTGTGATCCTTTTTTCAGGCGGTGAACCACTTGTCAGGAAAGACTTACCTGAGCTGGCAGAGTATGCGGTTTCAAAAGGCATGCGAG
This sequence comes from Methanohalophilus levihalophilus, assembly GCF_017874375.1. NCBI lineage: Archaea > Methanobacteriati > Methanobacteriota > Methanomicrobia > Methanosarcinales > Methanosarcinaceae > Methanohalophilus > Methanohalophilus levihalophilus. Next base: position 643,166 of record NZ_JAGGLK010000002.1, on the reverse strand, counting down.
CTGTAATCTCAACCAACGGTACGCTGATTAGCCCAAAAATGGCAAAAAAACTCAAGGAAATCGGACTTTCCTATGTAGGCATCTCAATTGATGGTACAGAAGAAACTAACGATGAATTCCGTGGTGTTGTAGGTGCTTTCAGGAAAGCTCTGGAAGGCGTGCACAACTGTATGGAAGCCGGAATTAAGGTCGGTCTTAGATTTACCGTTAACAAAAGCAATTTTAAGGAAATTCCTGCAATCTTCGACCTGCTGGAAGAAGAAAAAATACCCAGAATCTGCTTCTATCATCTGGTATATGCAGGCAGGGGGACAGAACTTGTCAAGGAAGACCTTACACATGAAGAAAGCCGTGAAACTCTGGATCTCATAATGAGAAGAACACGCCAGCTTCATGAGAAGGAAATGATGGCGGAAGTGCTTACCGTAGATAATCACTGTGATGGCCCTTACATTTACATGAAGTTGCTGGAAGAAAACCCGGAAAGAGCGGCGGATGTGTTTGAGCTTTTGAAGATGAATGGCGGTAATTCCACTGGAATCGGAATAGGATGTGTTTCATGGGATGGCAAGGTTCATCCGGATCAGTTCTGGAGACATTACACAATCGGTAATGTGAGAGAGCGCAAATTCAGTGAAATCTGGACTGACTTAAGCGATGAATTGCTTGCAGGACTAAAAGATCGGAAACCTCTTCTAAAAGAGCATGCTGATAGATGTGGAAAATGCAAATGGCTCGATACCTGTAACGGAAACTTCAGGGTAAGAGCAGAAGCAGTTTATGGCAACGTCTGGGCCAACGATCCGGCATGCTATCTGACAGATGAGGAAATATTTGAAGATTGATCTTCCTTAGTTTTGTGCATTGAATTTTTCAAAAGATAACACTTAATCGCAGATCAGAATAGTATTTCTGAACATCAATTCAAAATACAGAAGATTTTGTTTTTTCGGAAACTTCTTTTACCCCTGTATTAGCTGGGGCTGCAAAATTTAAGAGCACGAATGGAGCCCAACTGTACAGGGATCGAACCATATTTGATTACGATACCTTGTATTGTAAAAGGCAACTGCATTGTTTTTCAAACTTTTTTAGCTAACTCCTGCCAGTTGCGAGGAGGATTTTGTATAAATTAACAAGGTTAACAAAGTTACTACTGAAACTATAAATAATATGTGTTTAGTATTACGTTTTAATTAATTAGTAACATTAATATTGAATATATTTATTTTTAGTAACACTAATTGATGGAATATCTGAAAAGGAGGTATGGCCTATTCAAAAAACCATATTCAGAAAACTAAGCATAGTATTGATTGTATTCATGTCACTTGCACTTGTCAGCGGTATTTGTTCCGCTGATTCGGTAGAAGTGCGCGGGAATATTCTTGACAGTGGTAACAATGCGTCTGCCATCGTGTGGGATGGTCTCAATTGGAGTGTTCTTTATTTTTCATTAAATGATGCGGGATCAAATACAGAAATATTATACTACCTGAATATTGATACGGAAAATCCTGCCATTGGAGCGGCACCGGACAACAACATCATTGATGAAAAAGAACTCATTTACAGCACTCACTCCTATAGCAAAAAATTTAAACTTAGTGCCAAAACCGATGCTACTGCTGTTAATACCTATTCCGTAATTCCGTGGTTCGGGAAGAAATACATTGTTGTTGACGACGACGCAGGTAAAATGGCAACCCTCATAACCGAACAGGGAGGCGATGCGGAAAAAGATCTTAAAGAAGGCGAATCATGGAATCTTGGTCAGGGATACAGCCTGAAATTAGATCAACTGGATGTAGATGCAGGCAAGGTTTTTGTTATCCTTTACAAAGATGAGGAAGAACTGGAATCAGTTGTACTTGATATGGAAGGCAATGACGATGACCGTGCTTTCATTGCAAAAGATGATTTTGCTGGATCCGAAGACGTGGTTTATTTTGTCACATATCTTGATAATACTTTCAGAAGCACTTCCGACTCATTTGCCATTTTCAAATATACCTGGTTGATAGATAAGGATAATATCAAAATCATTGAGAAAGGAGATGAATTTGGACTTTTTGAATGCAGGGAAGTGTCGGAAAGCTGGATCAATATGTCCAATAGTAAAAGAATCACTCTGGAAATAAATGATAAAACATATTTTACAGATGACTGGTACTTTAAAACATCCAAGGCCGGAAAGGGATCCAACGGCGGATATTTGTTCTATCCTGCAATGAATATAGTTTTTGAAACAGAAGAGGCTGATGTCGTTGTTTCATCTGAAAACGATGTAAATGTCGCTAATGAAACGGCTTCACAGGGAGATACGACCCTTACGGAAGAATCTTCTGCCCCTTTGCCCTCTGCAACATCATCCGAAGAGGATAACGTACAAACCCTGGTTACTGAAGAAACTGCAGCAGAAAAACAAAACCTTGCAAGCATCCCCGGTTTTTTGAGCCTTACAGCTACATCCGGTCTGTTAATAACATTCTTTATCCTGAAACGCAGGACTGACTGACAGGATGTGTTATTATGAAAACGAGTTCAATCGATTGGAATGAAGTCTGGAAAGAGATGATTCAGGCAAACCGCAAAGATGACAATAAAAACCGTGGTGACTGTGCAAATTTGTGGGACAGCAGGGAAAATGCGGAGCGTTTCTGGAAAAGATCCTGCGAAAATCGGGAAAGAGTGGAAAAAACACTGGATGAACTTCCCCTTACTCCGGATTGCAGGGTACTGGATATAGGTGCGGGACCCGGCAGTCTTGCAATTCCACTTTCAGAAAGAGTCTCACATGTAACGGCTGTTGAACCAAGCAGGGGAATGCTGGAAATCCTGCAGGAAAATATAGAGCGCTACGGCGTGGAAAACATCGATTGTGTTAACAAGCGCTGGGAAGATCTGGATGTTGGAAAGGATCTGAAAGTACCCTATGATATTGTTATTGCTTCCTTTTCATTAGGCATGCCCGACATAAAAGAAGCAATCGGGAAAATGCAGGATGCTTCTTCAAAGTATGTATATCTCTATTGGTTTGCAGGTGAAACCCCCTGGGATGACCATTCTTACAAATTGTGGCCTCTCCTTTATGGGGAAAATTACACACCCTCTCCAAGATGTGATGTCCTTTACAATGTACTCTACAGCATGGGAATCTATCCGGACATGCATGTTTTTCCCCTCGGTTATAATAATTCCTTTTCCTCCATGGATGAGGCTTTTGATTTTTTCATGTCCCGATATACCATTGAAACGGACCAGCAGGAGAAAATAATCAGGGACTATCTGGAAGAAACACTTGAAATGCAGGATAACCGCATTGTGGAAAATGGCCATAGTACAAGGGTAAAACTCTGGTGGGAAAAGAGGAGAACTTTTGAAATATAAGCATTGAAGAGATAAGCGTGAAACACTTATTTCTTCGCAGTATTTATTCCCAAAAAGTAGTACGGTGTGCAGTGACGGGTTATTCCTGAAAAAATGCTTCCAAATGCTATAATCGCTGCAATCCAGTTCCACGGCGATGTTTCTATTAAATCCATAGCAAGAGCTATGAGCAAAGCCGGGCCGATTATTGCTCTCAGGAACAGATCGTATCCGCCCACATTTTCTGCCAGAAGAACCTCATCGAGTTTCATGTCAACCTAAAAGTTAATCTGCCCTTGAAAATAGCAGGGCAGAATTTTTGATTTATTCGATTCCAATCTTTTCCATTTGCTTAAGCACAACGCTGCTAAAATCTGTGAAATTCTGGATTCCACCAGTCCATGCTGCAATCATCATTGCATCAAGGATTTCAGTCCGGCTTGCGTCAAATTTCCTGAGACGCTCCAGAATCTTGACAGCACTTTCAGAGTTGTTGTTGGCACAGGCAACTGTGAAAACAAGGAGGTGTTTTTCCTTAAGTGACAGACCACCTTCCCTTTCAGCCCATACAGATTTGTAAAAGCCAGCGACTGCTTCCCCGAAGTCATCGTCCATGCTCTTTGCGTACCTTATGGCACGTGGCATGAAACCTTTGACCTGTTTTACCTCATCTGCAATTGAATCCATGTATCCACCTGTCAGTTAAAGCTCAACCACATTCTGCCAGAGGCCGTGGATATTACAGTAGGAAAGAGCAAAGAATCCCTTGAAGCCAGCAACATCAACCTTGAAACGCGCAAGTGGAGCAGTGTAGGAAGGACCAAATTCAGCACGACCAATATCTACAACCTGACCATCATCCTTTACACCATATAGTTCAAGCCATGCGATGTGGTGTTCAACAGTGTTAGGGTGAGCAACTTCCTTGCCTACAGTAACAGTAACAAGGTCTTCAACTTCAGATCCATGGGATTTCCCGATATCTATTACCGGTACGTGTTTCTCTTTACCTTCGGAAAGCTTCCCTTTCAATAATTCTCCAATTTCCATATCCAAAACTCCTTAATTTATTGTCCTTCTGTTGCCGGCGGAACGAATACTCTTGTACCCAGTTCCTTATCGATCATGAAAAGACCGTTACCATCTTCACCTGCCAGTTTTAACTTGCCTATTATCTCATTATCGTTACTTTCCTCTTCTATTTGTTCAGTAATGAACCACTGGAGGAAAATACTTGTAGCATAGTCCTTCTCTTCATTTGCAAGAGTTACAAGATCGTTGATCGATTTTGTGACAAACTGCTCATGTGCCAGTGTTTTCTCAAACATGTCAAGCGGAGTGCCAAATTCTACCGGAGGCTGCTCGATAGCCTGAAGTTCAATCCTTGCACCCTGATCTTTCAGATAGTTATAAATTCTCATTGCATGGGTCATTTCTTCCTGATATTGTACCATAAACCAGTTTGCAAACCCATCAAGGCCTGTATATGTGCTGTGAGCTGACATTGCCATGTAGAGATATGCCGAATATATCTCCTTATTTATCTGGCCATTTAATGCTTCAGTCATTTTCTCGCTTAACATAATTTCCTCCTGTAGGAATATCATATCGTGCGGATAACAGAAAGCCATTGCTATCATGTTATTCCGTTAACACACTCCATAAACCCAAAATAGTTGTGTGGAGATTAGTATAAATTACTATCGTTGTGTTGATAAAAACTGCTATATTACTGCAGTTCTTGAACCAAATCTCAAAAACAGTTCTGGGAAAGACAGGAACATTTACATTACAAATTAACCTATAAGTAACTCAGCGATTAAGACAATGATATGCATGGATGCGATTGAAAAGCGAGTTCTTGAAAGAATTAAACCTTCTGATGAAGAAAAAATCAGGCTTGAAAACACAGCCTCTTATTTGATGAAAAGAGCAAAGGAACTTGCGATTGAAAATGACATTTCCGGGGCAGAGCTTCAACTGGTTGGTTCTGCAGCAAGAGGAACCTGGATTTCCGGCACCCATGATCTGGATATTTTCATTTCTTTTGAACCTTCACTTCCACGAAAAAAACTTGAAGAATATGGGCTTTTGATAGGTCGACAAATGGCAAAGGAAGCTGAAAGCTGGGAAGAAGGTTACGCTGAACACCCTTATACCAAACTCAAATATTCCGGGTTTGATGTGGACATTGTTCCATGCTACAGGGTAGAAAGCGCAGAGAATATCATCTCAGCTGTCGACAGGACACCATTTCATAATCTCTTTATAAAGGAACATATAGGCGGACTTGAAAACGACGTGCTTCTCCTGAAACAGTTCATGAAGGCCGGCGGAGTGTATGGCTCCGAACTCAAAACCGGCGGGTTTTCAGGATATCTGACCGAACTGCTGGTTATCCATTATGGATCATTTGAGGATGTGCTGCAGGCTGCAGCTTCATGGAAACCAGGTGAGACAATTGAAATGGTGAAACCAAAACATGGTTTTGAAGACTCGATGGTAGTGATTGATCCAACTGATCCTAATCGCAATGTTGCAGCAGCACTTACAACGGATAGGTTTACACAATTTATCTCCCTTTCAAGGGATTATCTTAAGAGTCCTGTAGAAAATTTCTTCCAAAAAACAGAACCAATTCCCATGTCTGATGATGAGATCATCAATTCATTCGAGAGAAGAAATACAGGATTTGTTTCTATTTGCTTCAAAACGCCGGACATCGTGGAAGATATCCTCTACCCGCAACTCTTCAAAATGCAGAAATCCGTGGAACTGCTTTTAGAGCAACACGACTTCCGTGTAATCAAAACCAATGTGTGGGCCGATGAAAAATCAGTACTGATCGCAGAGCTTGAAAATATAAACCTGTCTAATGTCCGAAAGCATTTTGGACCCCCTGTGTGGGTGCAAGACCATTCTGAGAAATTCAAGGAAAAACACGTCAATAACTCCAATACATTTTCATTCTACATTGAAGACGGAAAATATGTTGCAGAACTGCCTCGAAGATTCTCCAATGCAAAAGATTTACTGGAATCTGAACTTCACAACTGCGCCCTTGGAAAACATATCAAAAAGAGTATTCAAGAAGGATACGTAATTCTTTCAGGAAAAGAAATTCTCCAGATAGAGGAGGAGGGTTATCGCTCCCAACTACGGGAGTTCCTGTAAGCTTTAGAGACTGGTACCAAGTGCACCTTCAAGGCGTCGCTGGTAGAAAAGATACTGTTGTGCATAACCACAGTATTTTCCAAAATAAGAAATACCCCATTCTGCCATTTTTGTTTTTGTGTAAGGTCCTCCAAAGCTGTCTGAGTAATATTGTTTGACTATTTTTTCGACATGAGTGTCAACAGGAAATGCTTCCATTTTGTCGTATGAAAACAGGAGGATACAATCGGCTACTTTATCCCCGATTCCTTCTATGGTCATGAGATATTGTTTTGCTTCCCTGTAATCCATCTCAAAAGGAGCATGCAGATCAAATTCCCCATCTGCTACCCGCTGTGCTGCCTGCACAAGCCTTCTGGCACGAAAACCCATCCTGCATTCGCATAAATCATCGCTACAGCAACCTGCCAATGCTTCTGGTTCCGGGAAAGAAAAAAAACCATTCCCAAGATCTTCACCAAGCAAACGTGACATTGTCCCGATGGTTTTCTTGATGCGCGGAATATTGGAAGCCGTAGCCAGCATGTAAGAAATCAGGCATTCCCATGGTTCCTGTAAAATGAGACGCAAGCCACTGTATTTGGAAATGGCTTCATGGATGTAGGCATCTTTATCCATATCGGAAAAAATGGAAGGAAGATCGTCGTCAAGCCTGAAATATCGGTAAAGATAATCTTCGGGAAGACGAGAATCCAGAATCAGGGATTCAGTTTCCCTGTCCTGGAAAGCATGAACAATTTCGCCTTTGACGACACCATGCCACCAGTCGCCTTCCTGATTCCAGCGAAATACCTGCCCACAATCAAGCGTATAATCAAGATCAAAGTCAGAGGCAGGTATGTTGTACATAAATTACCTTCAGAGTTTATTCTTCTGTAGCTTCCCTTCCCAGCCTGAAAGCTTTAAGGTTAACATCGATAGTTTTGGGAGGAACCATACTTCTTATGCTTTCCAGAATTGTCTCTTCTGAAAATGGAAGATAGCGGGAAATTGCACCCAGCATAACCACATTTAACGCTTTAATGCTGCCTGCCTGTATTGCAAGAGATGTACCATCAAAAGCAATTACATTGTATTTTTTCTCAAGTTCGGCCACGATAGACTGGACATCGCAATAGCCACATACTCCTGAAGCTACTGTCACCGGGTAAATTGCACAGGTGTTCATCACGACGATGCCACCTTCTGCAACATCCGCGATGTAACGCAATGTTTCAGCAGGTTCAAGGGAAAGCATCCCGTGAGCTTTGCCACAGGGGATAAGAGAGCCCAGTTCACATCCAATGCGAACGTGGTTTATGACAGACCCACCACGCTGTGCCATTCCGTGTGTTTCTGCAGCCCTTACACTGATACCTTCTTTCACTGCAGATTTCCCAATGATATCGGACACAAGAACTGCACCCTGCCCACCAACTCCGGAAATTACAAGGTCAAAAGCAGAATTTGTCTGGCTCATTTTTGGACCTCCACAATTGCATTGACCGGACATATGTCGACACACAGCCCACATCCAGTACACATGGCATTGATCTTCGCTTTCTTAGCATCCAGATCGAATTCAATTGCAGGGCAGCCGAAACTAAGGCATTTGCGACAACCAATGCAGGTATCCTCGATAATAGTATAACGTGTAAAGCGAGCTCCACCTCTTCTGGCGGAAATCACACATTCGCGTTTTGGAATGACTACGGAAACACCTTCATAGTCTTTTGCCCTTTGCAAAACGTCCTCTACAGCTGCCATATCATAGGCATCAACCGTTTCCACGAATTCAGCGCCCAATCCATGACAGAGTAGTTCGAAATCAATTTCTACAGTTGGATCACCTGTAGCGGTTTTACCCATACCCGGATTTTCCTGATGTCCTGTCATGGCAGTGGTTCGGTTATCCAGAATCAGGACTGTAATATTTGATTTATTATAAACGGAATTCAAAAGACCGTTCATTCCTGTATGGAAGAAAGTAGAATCACCGATGGTACAGCATATTGGACGGGTTTCTCCCGCATCATAGATTCCGGAAGCTACTGTGATACTTGCACCCATACAAAGGGTTGTGTCAACAGTCCCGTGCTGGATACCAAGTGTGTAGCAACCGATATCGCTGGGGAATATGGCATCCTTGCCGAAGACTTTCTTCATGGCGTGGAATACACCCCTGTGGGAACATCCCGGACACATTGCAGGAGGCCTTATAGGCAACTCAAGGTTGGTTGGAACCGGACATTCCAGTTCAGCATCTATTCCAAAGGCATCTGCAATTGCTTTCTCACAAACATGAACGTTAAGCTCGCCGAGCCTTGCCACCAATCCATCTGCTTTGCCAAGGATCTTTGCAGGAAGATCATTGTCCCTTGCAATCACCTTGCACATATCTTCCACAATTGGTTCGAGTTCCTCGATTACAAGCACTTTTTCTGTCTTTGACAGGATTTCCCTGACCATTGTCTCTGGAATTGGATAGGTTCCAATTTTAAGCAGGGATGCTTCGACACCGAGCTTCTCAAGGGCTTCTTCTGCATAGGCACTAGAAACACCTGAAGCAATTACTCCGATTTTTGCTCCTTCTTTAAGGCATAATTCATTCCATTGAGAGTCTTCCAGTTCTTTCTGGATTTCAGACTGGATTGCCAGCAGATGAGGATGACGTACACGAGCGTTTTTCGGAACCATGACCCAGCGGTCAGGATTTTTCTCAAAGTATATCTCCCTGTTCTTTTCCTGAATTTCACCAAGTTCAATATCTGATTTCCCGTGGGAAATACGGGTGGTTGAACGGAAGATTACGGGGATTTCGAATTTTTCAGATAATTCGAATGCATAGGGGATCATGTCCTTTGCCTGCTGCGGGGTTGCAGGATCAAGGCATGGCATCATGGAGAAAACTGAATAGCGTCTTGTATCCTGTTCATTTTGTGAAGAGTGGCATGATGGGTCATCAGCCACTATGATAACCATTCCGCCCTTGACACCCATGTATGCAAGGGTCATGAGTGGGTCAGCAGCAACGTTTAACCCTACGTGTTTCATGGTAACAACAGACCGTGCTCCTGACATGGAAGCACCGGCACCAATTTCAAGGGCTACTTTTTCATTGACGGACCATTCTACGTAAAAATCCCTTTCCTTCATTGATGAGAGGGTCCCAATAATTTCAGAAGAAGGAGTTCCCGGATACCCGGATACAACGTCCACAGCGCCTTCCACAATTCCACGGGCTATGGCAACGTTTCCTAGCATGTATTCGCTTTTGCTCATGTTCATCGCCTGCTAGTTTCATACGAGCCATTATTGATAAATATATCTCGAAACAGCAAGTACTGCCACTTTTGTACAAAAATGAACAGTACTCGAGAATGTATATATAGACTGTCAGATAATTGCAGTACTGCAACAAGATGGAGGTATTATATGGTTGATTTTGCCTGCAAAGAGTTCCGGATTGATGAAGTGATAAAATGTGCTCTGGCACTTACCCGTGCAGATATGAAAATAATGGACCACTTTATAAGAAAGCCTGAGGAATGGCATACCACTGACTCAATCGCAAAAGAAACCAGTCTTGATCTTTCCACTGTCCAGCGCTCTGTGAAAAAACTGCACGAGAAAGGAGTGCTGACAAAATCCCAGAATAATCTGGACAAAGGAGGATATACCTACATCTACATGCTGAAAGACAAAAACGAGATTAAGAAAATCATTATGGAAATTGTCTATAAGTGGGCCAAGAAAGTAGAAAACGAACTGGAAAACTGGTAAAAATGCTTAAAATTACTCCTTATCTCTGGATTATCGTACTGATTGCAGCCATCGGAGGGCTCTGGTATCCCATACTCGGATACATGATGCTGGTCGTAATGGTTACACTGCTTACAACAAGTGTTTTCCGTGGAAGATGGTTCTGTGGAAACCTCTGCCCCAGAGGAAGTCTTTACGATTTCGTGCTCGGCAAATTTTCGAGAAAACAGAACATACCAAAAATCCTCTCAAGTCTCTGGATAAGGGTTCCTGCAATCGTCTTCATGATGAGCCTCATGGTCAACAGGCTTTCCATCGCCCTCACAACACAGAATACCTTTGAGAAGGTCGGAACAATCTTCGCATCAATGTGCCTTACAACGACGATTGTTGCAACACTTATGGGAGGCTATTTCAGCTCAAGAACATGGTGTACAGTTTGTCCCATGGGTACCATGCAACGAATCATCGGCGGTAAGAAACATCAGCTCAAAATGGTACATGATGCCTGCGTAAATTGCAAGAAATGTGAGAAGATCTGCCCAATGCAGCTTTCTGTCAGGGAAATAGGGAACAATCCGGATTGCATCAAGTGCAACCGGTGCGTGGAAGCGTGCCCGAAGGATGCTCTGTATTTCTGAAAACCGAGTTGTACTAATTTGGGGTAATACATGCATCATTACCCCCTTTTCTACATTTTGAGTTGGTTTTCAAACTGTTAGATTAATGTTTAAACCGTTTTCCTACTAACAAAATAATTACGAACGACAATCCAAGCAGAATAAACAAAATATTTTGAGGAATCATCTCAGGCAGATCTTTCAAGCTTGTATGGTGTTCATTTTCTTTTATATCCTGAAAATCATAGATGAAAATAGAACCTTTTAAAAATGGTACTTCACTGTAAAATGCAGATGTTCCAAAAGCTTCTCTCCAAGCTTCTCCACCTATCCCATATTTTGAATCCTCCTCTAAATCTACACCAACTGCCACATAGTTGTTGTCATCAGAAAAATCGATGCTATTGTAACCTTCAAGTTGATCGCGATCCCAAATATCCAGCAGCTTTTTTTGCGAAGAGATGTTCCATGCCATCAGCCTCATCCCAACACCAACTAAATATTTCCCATCTCCTGAAAGAGCGATGTCCTCCGGATGTCCAAAATTGATTATCCGATGCAACTCTTCACCGGAAGTGGAATCCCAGACAATTGCTTCGTCATAGTGGCGACTGCGGGCTGCAAGCACACTTCCATCTGCAGAAAATTCGAGATCAGCAACAGATTGCTCTTCGATTATTTTTTCTGAATTTCCACTTTCAAGATCAAAAAAGACTATCCTATCGGGATTTTTGTGATTCAGAAAACTTACAACAAGTTGTTCTCCATCCGGACTAAAAGCAAGGGAAATAGCTCCAAAATTATTACTTGAAATAGTGTTGGCAACTTTCCCGGTTTCTACATCCCACAGATAGATTGTGGAGGTTTCCGATTCTTGATCCATCTCATATAACGCAGCATAAGTTTCCCCATCCGGAGAAAAAGCAACCTCCCATGCATATGATTCTGGCAAATCATGGGTTCGAACAACATTCCTACTTTCCACATCATATAGCGTTAAATGTGTTCCTAGAAGTTCATCTTCAAGAGAATTAAAACGAGAAGAACAAGATAGCAAGTATTTACCATCTGGAGAAAATACTACTTCCTTAACCCCATATGGTTCAGTCCCAAGCAATTCCATTAACCTGTCTTGCTCAAGTAACTCTGGAGTAAAGGATAGCGGCTTTCCTTCAATTGTATCCCAGAGCATCACATGGCCCTCAGTAAATTCAGCCCCATATCCTGCTGCAATATGTCTACCGTCAGAAGAATAGTCAATGGTTTTGAGACTGCCCCCATAATTGTATGAAATTTGGATTGGCTCCAGTTTATCTGAAGCTTCTCCTAACAAAACTCCTGATAGAACCAAACAAGTGAGTAGAGTAGTAAAAAGAAATTTGCGAAAGTCAGACATTGTAATATCTACCTACATCTAAAGTTAATACTTTGAAAAGTACACCTGCATTGTATATATACTTCAGGTGATTAAGAGAGCGAAACATAATTCCTAATTGCTACTTTGTGGGCAAAACAGCTTTCACAAAGCCTCATTTCTTTTTCAGTTTTCTAGCAACAATGATAACCAGAGCAAGAGCAAAAATAGCATATTTGCCAAAATCAAAAAACTCATAAATCGATTTAAGCTGCGACTCCCTTACAATGCCTAAAAATTTGTTGAAATGCCCTCTTTGACTTATCTCTTGAAAATCGTAAACAAATACCATGCCATCTCCATGTGAAAATCGGCTTTTTAGTTGCCGAGAATCAGCACCACTTTGGATGGCTCTTGAATAAAGAGAGTTGTTTATTTTGTAGTCCGAATCATCAGCCACCCTTGCTCCAACTGCAATGTAAGAATCATCTGAAGAGAAATCAACGCATTTTGAATTGCGGATGTCAGAATCGATAAACGAATCCATTAATAGTTGTTTCGAAGTTACATTCCAAACCATCACTTTTCGGTTGTCAACACCGACCAAGAAATCTCCTTTTGTGGATAAGGAAATACCATCTGGGGGAGAAGAAAAGCCCTTGAAACGATACAATTCTTCACCAGATGAAGTATTCCAAGCAATTGCTTCATCATAGCGATCGCTTCCTCCAACAAAAAAGGACCCATCATCAGAAAACTGCAAGTCTGAAACTGATTGATGCTTGATTGTTTTTTCTATTTCCCCGTTGTTTAAATCAAAAAAAACTATCCTATCTGAGTCAATGTTATTTATGAAACTAACAACAAGGAAATTCCCATCGGGAGTAAATGCAATTGAATATGGTTCATAATTATTACTTATGAAGTTTTGAGAAACTTCACCTGTTTTTGTATCCCACAACGCTATAGTAGAATGATCATTTCCATTCCCATTATCCATTTTAAAAGGACTTGCATAAGTATTACTGTCAGGAGAAAAAGCGACATCCCACACCTTTGTACTGTCCATATCATGGGCTCGTACAACTTCCCAGTTGTCAACATCATATACTACCAAACGTGAACCGATAAATTCGTTATTTAGATAGTCATATTCTGACGAACTCACAAGTAGATACTTTCCGTTTGGAGAGAATTCAATATCTGTAATATCATACGGTTCTTTTGAAAGAAGCTGCATCATCCTATCTTTTTCATATAATCCGACAGGATCAAAAATATCTTCTCCCTCAACAATATCCCAAACCCTGACATAGCCTCCTGCAAGACCTACTGCAATATATCTATCATCAGGAGAATGATCTATTGCATTTACTGTTCTTTCATAGTTGTATGAAACTAGAACGGGTTGAGGTGCATCTGAAGCCTGCCCTAGAAGAACTCCTGATGAAGCTAAACAAGTAAGAATAACCATAAGGAAGATTTTGCTAAAGAGCTACATTGTAACGTCTGCCGGATAATAACTTCAATACTTTGAAAAGTACATTGTCATCGCATATAAACTACAAAGTACGCCTGGATCGAAACAATGTTTCTAAAAAATATGATTTCTTCGTCACTCACCCAACAACCGCTCCAGCTCAGCTGGGTCAGTCACCGGCGGGCTGCAGCTTCCCTCATGGCAAACATAGGCTGTGGCCTTTCCTTCAATTTTTTGCATGTCCTTTGTGTATGGTGCAATTTCTTCAAGAATGGACGATGAAGCCTGATCCTTTAGCATGTACACGGCAACAGGACGAAAGCCTGATTGGACTGTATCCAGAAGCTTCTGTGCGTCTTCTTCACCCTTCTCCCCCACAATCACAACATGTTTCCCGTAAATCCCCATACCGAATCCCGTAATCATAAAGGAATATGAAGGAGGAGATCGCAGGATCATATCTGAAAAGCTCAGGAGGGTATCTTCTGCATATTTCCTGAATCTGCTGTTCCCGGTTATATGGAACAACCTGAAAAGGTTGTAGACACACATGGAATTTCCGCTGGGATAAGCCCCGTCAAACACTTTCTTGGTCCTCTGAGGTAGCTCATGGGAGGCTGATGAAGTGAAGAAGAATCCTCCCTCTTCTTCATCCCAGAAACGATTGATAGCTTCTTCCATCAAGTCAACAGCGGTTTTGAGATAGGTAACATCAAGAGTCGATTCATACAGTTCAGTCATTCCCCATGCAAAGAATGCATAATCGTCAAGGAACCCTTCCACACTTTTACCACTTTCATGGAAGTTGTGAGTCAATCCCTTCTCACCAAACATGTTTTCCCGGACAAAGTCAGCAGCTCTTTTTGCCTCCTTCAGGTAATCATCGTTTTCGCAAACCCGGGCTGCTATTGAAAGGGCTGCTATCATCATGCCATTCCAGTCAGCGAGAACTTTGTCGTCAAGGCCGGGATGATCCCGCAACCCCCTTTTTTCAAAAAGCTTTTGTCTCATCCCAGCAAGCTGTTCAATGGTTTCAGCGGATGACTCAATGTTGCCGTTTTGGCCAGTAATTTTTCTCAGAGCATTTGACTGAGGGCCCTGACTTCCGGGCACCGGAACAAGTTTGAAATGCCTGAAGAAAAGTGAAGTATCGGCTTTTCCAAGAATTTCTTCTATTTCTTCTACTGACCACAAATAGAAGATACCTTCCTCCCCATTGACATCGGCATCTTCGGCGCAATAAAATGCACCTTCCGGGTGTTGCAGGGATGACATGGAATAAGCCAGAACTTCTTCAGCGACAGCTTTGTATTCAGCAGTTTCAGTCGCCTGATACGCTTGCAGGTAGGAAATGGTCAGCATTGCCTGATCATAGAGCATTTTCTCAAAATGCGGGATATCCCATTCACTGTCGGTGGAATAGCGGTGGAAACCACCCCCCAGATGGTCGAATATCCCCCCATCTGCCATAGAGGAAAGGGTTTTCTCAACCAGCTCAAGGGCGCGATCCGAATCCATTATTTCATAGTATTGGAGCAGGAATAACAGCAGGGAGGGGGATGGGAATTTGGGGGCCGGGCCAAAGCCGCCGTTTCTCCAGTCAAAGGTTCCCAGAAGCATCGAGTATGTTTGATCAAATAGAGCAGGAGTAAGTGCACCTTTTACTTTAGGACGATTGTCGGGAAGAGTTGACATTGCCTGCTCCTCAATCTCATCTCTCTGATTTTCCCATAGCTCGGTAACTTTATTTAGTAAATCGATTACACCCAGTTGTCCAAACCTGTTTTCTTTCGGGAGATAAGTAGCTGCGTAGAATGGCTTCCGCTCAGGAGTCATGATTATCGTAAGAGGCCAGCCGCCCCTTCCGGTCATTGCCTGACATGCATCCATGTAAAAATCATCAACATCTGGCCTTTCTTCCCTATCCACCTTTATTGAAATAAAATGGGAATTCAGCAGAGCTGCAACTTTCTTATCCTCAAAGGATTCCTCGGCCATCACATGACACCAATGACAGGAGGAATATCCTATTGAAAGGAAAACAGGAATATCCAGACTCAGGGCTTTCTCAAACGCCTCATCAGACCACGGATACCAGTCTACAGGATTGTTAGCATGCTGCCGGAGATAAGGGCTGCTTTCCCCGGCAAGCCTGTTTTGAGTGGCCATAAATCCTCACATGAAGCTCTTCATGACATCAATGAGTTCTTCAGGATCATATTTCTGCTTCACAAGTGGGCCCTTTTCAAGCACTGGCTGTTTGGATTCAAAGCTTGTCGAATCATGTTTGTAGAACACACCTGTAGGAATACGTTCTCCCCATTCCAGTGTTTTCTCGAAGGCTTTGATACGATCGGTGGGATCATAGCCCTCATCTTCCAGCTTATAGACCCTTTCCTTGTACCAGCTGTATGTATTGAGTTTATTGAAGCTAATACAGGGTTGCAGGATGTCCACCAGAGAAAAACCGGGATGTTCAACTGCTTCCGCAATCAATGAAGACAGGTGTTCGATGTCACCGGCAAAACCACGGGAAACGAAGGTACAACCAAGAGAAATAGCCACAGCCAGAGGATTGAAAGGTGTATTGATAACTCCATGTGTCTGTATTTTGGTTTTCATTCCCGGTTCACTCGTCGGAGAAGCCTGCCCCTTTGTAAGGCCGTAGATCTGGTTATCATGAGCAATAAGAGTAATATCAGGATTCCGGCGAAGGGCATGGATGAAGTGATTTCCACCTTCACCGTAGGAATCACCGTCCCCCCCTACTGCAATAACCGTAAGTTCAGGATTTGCCAGTTTGGCCCCTGTTGCCGGAGGAAGAGTGCGCCCATGTAAGCCATTGAAAGTGTTACACTTCAGGTAGTGCGGAAGCTTGCCTGATTGTCCGATTCCAGAAACCATCAAGACTTCATGCGGTTCCTTGTCAAGACTCACAAGTGCTTTTTTGACTGCTGCAAGTATGCTGAAATTGCCACATCCGGGACACCACTCAGTGTCACCTGCTTTGTAATCGTCAAGAGTTACCATCCTCAGACCACCTCCTTCTCTTCAAGTTCCCTTATTATCGACTTTGGAGTAAACGGCAGACCATCGTAGCGCAGTATCTTGTCACTAACTTCAAAACCGAGTTCCGTGCGCAGGAGCTGAGCGAATTGTCCTGTGGCGTTATTTTCCACACATACAGTATGGTTTAGTCCATCCATCAGAAGTCCGATATCACCCTCGTGGAGCGGATAAATATCACTGAAATGAACAAGATTTATGGAAACTTCATCCTCATTGAGAATATCCACCGCCTCGGCAAGTGGGCCGAATGTGGAACCCCAGCCAATCAGGGAAATGTCCGCATTCTCCAGACCATGGATGATCGGTAGCTGCATATCTTCCTTCAGGCCATCAAGTTTTCTCAGCCTTTTTTCATTCATGCGTATTCTGTTTTCAATAGTCTGGTCAATGTGGCCTTCTTCATTATGTTCGTCACTATCAGCCACCACAAGCACACCTGCCTGACCCGGCAGTGCCCTTGGGGAAATTCCGGAATCGGTAATCTCATAACGGCGATAGTCCCCCATCTTCTTTAATTCCCTGTCAGATAGCAAATGCCTTTCAATTGTTACATGAGAAAGATCAAAATTCTCGTATGTAAACAATGCATCCGCAAGATACTGATCACTCATGAGAATGACAGGTATCTGATACTTGTCCGCAATATTGAATGCCCGCATTGTCTGGTAAAAAGCATCCCTTGGAGTTCTGGGAGCAAGAATACATCTCGGTATCTCTCCCTGTGCTGCATGAAGAGCAAATTGAAGGTCAGCCTGCTCGGTCATTGTGGGAAGACCTGTTGCCGGCCCAGGGCGCTGGGATAGGAAAACTACTACAGGGGTTTCTGTCATTCCTGCAAGCCCAAGGGCTTCGGTCATGAGACAGAATCCCCCGCCTGAAGTCGTAGTCATTGCCCTTACACCTGCAAAGGAAGCACCTATTGCCATGTTTAGGGCTGCAACTTCGTCCTCTGCCTGCTCTACTATGGCATTGAAACGATCAGCATATTTTGCCACAAAAGTCATGACACCCGTTGAAGGTGTCATTGGATAAGAAGAAACCAATTGCACTCCTGCTGCCAGTGCACCAAACCCAACTGCATCATTTCCATCGATCAGTATCCTTCCATCAACAGGATTGGGGGTTAAATCAAATTTGCAAACCCCTTTAAACTTCCCATCCTGCACATAATCATAGCCAGCCTTTGCAGCAGCAATGTTTTTCTCAATTATTTCCTCGCCCTTCTTCTCGAAAATCTCTGAGAGTAGAGTATTGAGGCATGAAAGATCATAGCAAAGAATACCGAAAACCGCACCTACTGCGACAGTATTGGAAAATAGCTTATTCCCGCTGACTTCCTTTGCTATGTCAACAAATGGGATAGAAATAACATTTTCCGGAGTCGTATCATTTACTGCAGCCTCATCAGCAACAACAAATCCATCCTGCACCTCTTCAAGATGCTGCGTAATGGATGCTTCATCAAGCGCAACTAAAATATCCAGTTCTTCTTTTATGGCTTGAACAGGATGATCACTTACACGAATCTGGAAAAAGTTGTGTCCACCTCTCACGCGGGAAAGGTAAAACTGACTCCCAAAAACATGGAAACCATCTCTTAAGAAGGTTTTTGAAAGAACCGTACCTATTGTCTGGATGCCCTGACCTGCGGCACCACCTATCTTTATGCTTATATCAACTATGGTAAACCCCCCGGCATATCACATAAACTACAACTGTAAAAGTTATGTCCTTTTCGGCAAAGACATTAAGAAACCCTTATCTAGATTAAGCCATCTTTTATCTCAATTATAATAGAAGCATCCATAAATTCAAGAGGATACAAGATGGAAGAGATTGACCTTTACCTTGAAAAAATTAACAATAACGTCTTGAAATCAACTGACATCGACCTTATCGTGAAAATGATGCAGGAAGATACCAAGAAGGGGCGCATAAAATCCGAGAAGGATGACCTGCAATGGTTTGACCTCTACAAATTTGGTCTTGATGAACTGGAATTAAGTCTCAGAGGCGGATCAAAAATGCGCGTCGGTGACTGGAGACAGAACCTTGATTACAGCAAGGCACGCTTTTTTGTGGATGATATGGAAGAAAAAGGTCTCATTAACAATGTTTCCTGGCACACTCAGGGAGTTGTTATTTTTGACATACCAAACCCTGAAGTCTACAGGATACATCTCTGCCACAAAATAAGAGAACACCTTTGTAAATTATATTGTATTTAATATAAACAAATCAATTTTAGCGGGCCTGCCGGGAATCGAACCCGGGTTCTAAGCTCCGGAGGCTTAAGTGATATCCTCTACACTACAGGCCCATCAGCTTCTGTTTTATAGTTAATGTCCGGATATAAACTTATCCTACACAGGACATATATACTTAAACTTCCATAAAATGATTGTAATTGTATTTTTGTTGCTCACAATCATACACCTATTGTTATACGAGGGGATAAAAACGTGTCTGCATCTGAATATCATAATATTAATGAGAATACGGCTTCTTTGAGTTGTGCGGGAATTGATGAAGAACGAATTAAGAGCCTCGAAAGCAAAATTGATAATCTGGAAACGTTTATCCAGCAGCATGTTAACACACTAAATGACGTTGTTTTTTCAGTTGACGGAACCGGCGTGTTTACATACATAAACCCTGCAATTGAGAGGATAACCGGCTACAAGCCTGAAGAAGTAATTGGTACGAATTTTGCCCGTTATGTCCACCCGGATGATTTGGAAGGCCTTCTTCAGGACATGAGCAGAACTATTGCCGGAGTATACAATCCGTATATGTTTCGCATTATTGACAAGACGGGGAACATTAAATATGTCCATACCTCATCAAAACCAATATTTGAAAATGATCAGGTGGTAGGACTTAACGGTGTAATGGTTGATATTGGTAAATTGAAAAAAGTTGAGAAACAACTCCAGGTTGAAAAGGAAAGAGCAAACAGGTATCTGGACATCGCCGGGGTAATTATTTTCGTTCTTGACACTGATTTTAATATTCGCCTTGTAAATCAGAAAGCATGCGAAACACTTGGGTACACCAGAAAATGGCTTCTCGGAAGCAACTGGTTCGATCTTATGAAGTTCCCTGAAGATCTCGAACAATCCAAAATTATTTTCCGGGATATATTAGACAGTAAATACAAATTTGCAAGCTCTGAAAATAGGATCTTGAATTTTAATCGCAAGGAATTGCTCATTGAGTGGAAATATTCGGCATATATTGATCAGGAAGAGAATATTTCCGGGATAATGCTTGCGGGAGAGGACATTACAAAAAAGAGGGAGTTTGAAAACAATCTCATAAAGGCAAAAATCCTTGCAGAAGAAGCGAACCGTACAAAGGATCAATTTATTACAACCATGAGTCATGAGTTGCGAACTCCGTTAAATTCTGTAATTGGTTTTTCTGAAGTACTGAAGACTGAGCGACCCGGCAAAATTAATGATAAACAGAGACGTTACCTTGACAATGTTTTGAAAAGCGGCCAGCATCTTCTTGAGCTAATAGACTCAATTCTGGAAATGTCTTATATTGAGAGCGGCAACACAGATTTCACATTAAGTTGTTTTGATTACAGGAAAGTACTAAATGCCCAAATAAATTCATTCAATATAATTGCAAGAAGCAAAAACATTGACATAAAGAATACTATGGATATCGCAATTGGAGAAATATGCGCTGACAAAACAAAAGTAGAAGAAATACTCTACAATTTGATAGACAACGCAATAAAGTTCACAGAACCCGGCCACTCTGTGTATATCAACTCAGTAAAGGAAAAAGACAATCTTATGATATCAATCAGTGATACAGGAATCGGGATTGATAATACTTATATGAAAGAGATTTTTGAGCCATTCTGGCAGCTTGATTCATCCCTGAATAGAAAGTATCAGGGAACCGGCCTGGGGCTTAGTCTCGTGAAAAGTTTCGTTGAAATGCATGGAGGAAAAATAGAAGTGGAAAGCGAGCCGGGTGTCGGGACGACTTTCACCGTATCCCTCCCCTGCACTAAAAAAGGATAAGAAATTACTCATCTGAAGGTCCGTAATAGCATCTTTTGGGAGAGCAGACAAGTCCCCTGTTTTTCAGAGCTTTAATGGCTTGACTGACAACTTTACTATCAAGACCTGTTTCTTTTGCCACATCACCTGGCCTCATGGGTTTTTCGGATTCTTTCAATGCTTTATAGACAAGTTTCTCATTTTCATCCTGAGGTTCAGTTACCATAAAATCACCACTGTAATAATAAATGAATTTCTAGATATAGTTAACTAATCGAAATAAAGAAAATAAAAAAGGAATCAGAGGACTTTGCCCCTGAATTAAGCCTGAAGTACGATTTCAATGTTGATGTCTTTGGGAACCTGAATGCGCATTAACTGACGCAATGCGCGTTCGTCGGCTGCAATGTCAATCAGCCTTTTGTGGACACGCATCTCCCAGTGATCCCAAGTCGCAGTACCGTCACCGCTAGGACTCTTGCGGGTAGGTACTACCATTTTTTTGGTAGGCAGAGGCACCGGACCGGAAATACTAACACCGGTACGTTCTGCAATAGCTTTAACTTGCTCGCAGACACCATCCAGATCTACCGGACTGATACCTGACAATCTTATTCTTGCTTTCTGTGCCATGATAATCCCCAACCTGAAAAAAGGTTGAGAGTGTTATTTCTGTTTAACACTCATGCACATGCCAGCAGCAATGGTCATACCCATATCACGGATAGCGAACCTTCCGAGCTGTGGGATTTCTTTTACAGGCTCGATAACCATTGGCCTTGTTGGCTTGATGGTAACGATTGCTGCATCACCAGCTTTGATGAATGTTGGGTTCTCTTCCTTAACCTGACCGGATTTTGGATCAAGTTTCTTGTCGATAGACATGAGAGTACATGCTGTCTGGGTTGTGTGACAGTGGAATACAGGTGTGTAACCCACGGTGATTGCTGATGGGTGCTGAAGCACTACAATCTGACCGACGAATTCGTCTGCAACACTTGGTGGGTTTGCAGTTGGACCACAGACGTCACCACGTCTTACATCACCCTTACCGATACCCCTGACGTTCCATCCAATGTTGTCACCAGGTACAGCCTGTGGGACTTCTTCGTGGTGCATTTCAATGGATTTTACCTCACCGGTTGCGCCACTTGGGTTAAAGATAACATTGTCACCTTTCTTCATAACACCGGTTTCGACACGTCCTACTGGGACGGTACCAATACCGGAAATGGAGTATGCATCCTGAACTGGGATACGGAGTGGAAGAGTGTCTGGCTTTTCAGGTTCTACAAGTGCGTTGAGGGACTCAAGGATTGAAGGACCTGTGTACCATGGTGTGTTTGCGCTCTTCTCGGAGATGTTGTCACCTTCGAATGCAGAAGTTGGAATGAATGGAATCTCGGAAGCCTTGAAACCGACCATACCGAGAAGTTGGGATACTTCTTCCTTGACAGCGTTGTATCTGTCTTCGCTGTAGTCTGCTGCATCCATCTTGTTAACTGCAATGATCAACTGATTGATACCGAGGGTCCTGGAAAGGAAAACGTGTTCCTTGGTCTGGGCCATTACTCCATCAGGTGCTGCAACTACGAGAATTGCTGCATCTGCCTGGGAAGCACCGGTAATCATGTTCTTGACGAAGTCACGGTGACCTGGACAGTCTACGATAGTGAAGTAGTACTTGTCGGTGTCGAATCTCTTGTGTGCGATATCGATGGTGATACCCCTCTCACGTTCTTCCTTGAGGGAGTCCATTACCCATGCGAATGCAAAGGATTCTTTACCTTTCTCTTTTGCTTCTGCCTTGTATTTCTCAATGAGGTGAGCTGGTACTGCGCCAGTCTCGAACATGAGTCTTCCTACAAGTGTGGACTTTCCGTGGTCAATGTGACCGATAACTGCTAAGTTCATGTGTGGTTTCTCAGCCATTTAAACTTCTCCTGTTAAATTTGATTTGGATTTTGGTGGTTTAATAGTCCTTTACACGTTTAAACCTTTCCGCAGGTAACCCAACTTTTAATGTGAGAAAGAGGACCTCTCTCACATACTCAGATAGTCGGATGCCTGTGGAAGTTCTGCTTTCAGGCCCTTCCTTTCCCTGATTCCCTTCACAATGTCTGCGATCATGTTGGTTGGGAGGGTTTCAAAGCCTGCAAACTCTGTACTCCACATTGCCCGTCCTTCAGTAGCAGAGCGAATATCGCCTGCAAATCCGAAGAGCTCGGACACCGGAGCCTTTGATTCAATAATTGTGGTATCTCCTTCAGAGGTCATGTTGATAATAATTCCGCGGCGACCCTGGATTTCTTTTGTAGCTCCACCCATCTGCATCTGTGGTACCTGGACGAAAACTTTCTGGTATGGTTCCAGCATAGTGTCTTCAGCCATAAGCATTGCAGCCTGAATTGCCTGCCTTGATGCAGGAATTACCTGTGCAGGACCACGGTGGACAGCATCCTCGTGGAGTTTTGCATCCATGAGTTTGACTTTTACACCCATACATGGTTCTCTTGAAAGAGGACCTGCCTTCATAACTTCCTCGAAACCTTCCAAAATCAATTCCATGGTTTCGTTGAGGTGCTGGATACCTTTGGTCATGTCGAAGTAAGCATTGCTTTCAAAGATATCAACAATGTTCTTTGCTTCTTCCTTGTCCATGCCTGCCTCAATGAGTTTCTCCCTTCTTTCAAGTTCAGGAAGTCTCATGGAAATTTCGCCTTCACGAATGAGATCGACTACTGCCTGCTCAAGAGGTTCAACAACAACGTAGAACCTGTTGTGACGGTTAGGTGATTTACCTTCAACCGGACCTGCTGTAGTACGGATGGTTTCACGGTAAACTACAATAGGTGGTGTGGTAGTAATTTCTACACCTTTGTCACGCTCAATCCTGTGAGCAATAACCTCAAGGTGCAATTCACCCATGCCTGCCATAAGGTGTTCACCGGTTTCCTCATTCAGAGTAACTTTAAGTGTTGGGTCCTCCTTTGCAACCTGCCTGAGTACTTCAACAAGTTTTGGAAGGTCCTTCATGTGTTTTGCTTCGATAGCAACTGTAACTACAGGTTCACTTGCATGTTTGATACTCTCGAATGGATCCATGCCTTCAAGTGTTGTAACTGTTGAACCTACAATTGCATCTTTAAGACCGGTAACTGCTGCAATATTTCCTGCAGGAATCCTCTCCACTTCAAGTCTCTCTGGACCCATGAAGATACCGACCTGCTGAATCCTGTTCTTGCCAGCTGCACCTGAAACATAAACTTCCAGACCACGTGAGAGTGAACCACCGAAAAGTCTTCCTGTGGCAACTTCACCGGCATGAGGATCGGTGGAAATGTTAGTAACCATGAAAGCGAGATCGCCATCATCGTCTGCATTCTTCATAGCAGTTCCTATTTTGGAGTCCATGTCGCCATGCCAGATAACCCTGACACGATCTTCCTGTGCTTCAATTGGACTTGGAAGGTGCCTGATAACCATATCGTTGACAGCTTCATGAAGCTGGCATTTTTCTGCCAGGGCTTTCATATCTTCAGCACGGCAGTAATCATAAACTTCGCCAAATGAAACACCTGTCTTCTGCATCATTGGAACACTGATAGCCCAGTTGTAAAGTGCGGAACCAAAAGCAACAGTACCATTGGCTGCATCAACACGCCAGCCGGCATTGTAGCGCTCTTCGTTCATTCCCTTAATGAGCTTGTTTACGTGATCAATGAGTTTGCCCAGACGAATCTGCATTTCCTGAGCATCTACCTGAAGTTCGTTGATAAGCCTGTCAACCTTGTTAATGAAAAGAACAGGTTTTACATGTTCCTTAAGTGCCTGCCTGAGAACTGTTTCAGTCTGTGGCATTGTGCCTTCTACAGCATCAATAACTACAACTGCACCGTCTACAGCACGCATGGCACGAGTTACGTCACCACCAAAGTCAACGTGACCAGGTGTGTCAATCAGGTTAATGAGATATTCCTCGCCATCATACTCGTGGACCATCGAAACGTTTGCCGAGTCAATTGTGATGCCCCTTTCCTGTTCCTCTTCATCAGAGTCCATGAAAAGCTGGCGACCAGCAAGTTCCTTGGAAATCATTCCTGCACCAGCAAGAAGGTTATCGGAAAGTGTGGTTTTACCGTGATCAATATGTGCAACAATTCCGATGTTTCTGATCATTTCCGGGCTGTTCATCAGCGCTGTGACGCGCTCAACCATTTTCTTCCTTCGTCCCATATCTAAAACCTACGTAATTAATATGATAATGGATTAACGTGCAGCCTTTGCTACCCTTTCCTTTGCATCCTTACGGTTAATTGAGAAGCATTTTGCATCCCTGTTGGAAGCTGCAATGAGTTCTGCTGCAAGGCAACTGGCGACAGAGCGCTTGGATTTGAATGCTGCCTGCTTGCTACCAACACAAATGTACCTTAGAGCATTGTCAACCCTTCTCTGGGGAGCGGTATCTACTGCTTTGGGAACGGAAATACCACCGTACTTAAGTCTTACAACTTCTTCACGTGGACCGGCATTGGCAATTGCTTCAACCAGTACCTGTACAGGGTTTTTGTCAGTCTTGGAATTAATAATATCAAAAGCTTCGTCAACAATGCTGATTGTACGCTGTTTTTTACCGGTGTTTTGTTCACCGCGCATCATGTTATTAATAAGACGCTCAACAATAGAAATTTCAGATTTGTTGAACTGCTGCCTTGCGTGTTTTCCACAAGTATTAGGAACAATTACTGGCTCGAGACTCACGTAGCGCCTGATTCCAGCATCAGCAACCTCTACCTCGGACATATCCCATTTGTCAAATAACTTATACATAGATTATCTCCTTGGCTTCTCTTTCCTTCCGATTACCATTTCCCTCAGGCTTACACTGTTAACGGCAATAACTTTGAAACGGACACCTGGGATATCACCCATAGCACCACCCATACGGCCACCAATCCTTTCCACGGTTACTTCATCGTGTTCATCAATGAAATTGATTGCACCGTCGCCTGGACAGAATGCAGTTGCCTGCCTTCCGTTTTTGATAAGCTGAATTCTTACACATTTCCTGATAGCGGAGTTTGGCTGTTTAGCCTCAACACCTACTTTCTCAAGAACAATACCGCGACCCTGTGGAGCACCTCCAAGTGGATCAGATTTTACATTCAATCCTAAGGTACGCCTGCTGTAGCGTGAATCTCTCCACCTTGCATTTTGGCGGACAGATTTGAGTCTATGAGCTGCATATTTCCCGTTTGGCATTTAATAACCTCCAAATAACTTATAAATCAAGATGACCTCGAATTTTATCACTGCAATATCACATCGTCAATATTATGGTGTCGATTTACAATCCTTTTTATCATATCAATATTTCGACCGTTTTTCCCGATAGCAAGACCTTTCTCGGAAGCCGACACTTCGACCAGAGCCTGTCTTTTCCCGTTTGATGACCTTATGCTCACTGCCTTCACAGACACAGTCCCAAAGGCATTTTTGACAAAGGTCACTGGATCCTCGGAATACTCTATCAGGTCAATATGCCTGTCAACCGCTTTTTTGAAGCGGTTTATGTGATCGCCGTGTCTGCCTATTGCAGCACCCATGTCACCATTTTTGACCACATATACAAGCCTGCCTTCATCAACAAGACAATCCTTGATAGACGCTCCGGTCATACTTTCAAACAGGGCTATATATCTTATAGCATCCGTTGAAAGCTTGATATCGCTCAAAAATACAACACCCTCTATTTTAAATTAATGCCAGTATGTCCGACTCACCTGCATCAATAACTGCAAGTGCGGAAATGGTAAATGGTTTACCACATGCCGTTCGTCCAAGTTCCACGCTGGTTCCCGGATAAACGTATACAGGCACATTTATATCTTCGAGTTTCTCCTTCAAGTCTAATGGGCAGTTGTCTGCAACTACCACCATCTTAGCTTCACCTTTTGCTACTGCATCAATGGTACTGTTAGCCCCGATCTTAACATCGCCGGTTCTTATAACACTCAACAGTGCTTTATCAACATTGATATCCATATTCCATCACTCGTTCATCTTTAAGAGCTTGTAATAAGCAATTCGCTATATTTATGTTCTGGTTGTATTAGTTTTCAAGAGGATTGCGGGCAACCAGATGTACATCACCCGTACCCAATTTGATCGGCTGCCCAACAATGATGTTTTCAGTTACACCATTTAAGGCATCTACTTCACCGCGGAGACCTGCATCAAGCAGGTGATTTACTGTCACTTCAAATGCTGCACGGGCAAAGACACTGGCTTTCTCTCCGGAAATACCGTGACGACCAATCTGTTTGACCTCGCCGTCACAGGTCATGATATCCGCAACAAGCATTATGTGCCTGATATCAACGGAAAGACCCTGTTCACGCAATGTGTCCATTGCTTCCTTAATGATTGCATTCCGGGCAGCTTCAATACCAAAGACATCGTGAATTTCACCGATGTTATTGGTAGTTGTTCGTGTCTTATCAACACCATCTATCTGAAGAACTGCAGCCAGTTCTGAACCTTCAGTATAGAGAGTATACTCATCACCATTCTTACGGATAACAACCCTTTTGATACCCTCAATACCTTTGAGGGTGATTGTCTTAATTTTCTTCGCAAGCTGAAGTAATTCCCTGTAAGAAGGAGATTCCGGAGTAACAATTATTTGATTTGTGACTGTTTTGGAGGGTGCAACATTGACCTTTAACTTTTCCTGCAACTTCTCAACAATTGATTCTTCATCGATCGCACGTTTGTTCATGGATCTTTCATTTAAATCAATTACAAGCTGCATGTTGGCCAGATCAGTTGTAACATCCGCCAAATGATCAATATGAGTGGCTTCAATTTCCCATCCGGTCTTTGTAGCCATGTCCCTGTCATCTGAAATATCATTTTCCAGATAAACAGTCATCATTGGTGTACTGGGGTTCTTCCTTGCATCCACAATTTCAATAAGCCTCGGAAGACCCAGGGTAACGTTAATTTCTGCGACACCCGCATAGTGGAAAGTACGCATTGTCATCTGTGTACCCGGTTCACCTATGGACTGTGCTGAGACAACTCCCACGGCTTCACAGGGTTCTACACATGATCTTTCATACTCTTCCAATACCCTTTCAATAATCTCTTCCATTTCTTTTTTGGTGACACCTACACTTACGGAGTCTTCCAAAAGGATCTGCTTCAGGTTATTGGATATGGGAAGGTCCTTTATCATACCTTCAATTGTCGCTTCGCTTATTGTCATTATTCCACCCCCTTACCTGTAACAGAACGAACAATCTTGTGAATCGTCTCGGGATTGTTGTAGTCACTCTTGGTGGAATCAATACCGTCCTCTCCATACTTGAACTGGACAATAACTCCACGGGTTTCCCTTACAGAACCATCATACTGGACTTCCAGATCCTGCAAAGCATTAACAAGCCTGCGTTGAAGATAACCTGACTGGGAAGTACGAACCGCAGTATCCACAAGACCTTCCCTACCACCAATTGAGTGGAAGAAATATTCTGTTGGGTTCAAACCACTCTTGTAGCTGGCTTTAACGAAACCGTGAGCATCTGCACCCAAGTCACCTTTGTCAAAGTGTGGAAGTGTACGACCTGCATAACCTCTGCGTATACGTTCACCACGTACCGCTTGCTGTCCTACACAGGCAGCCATCTGAGTAAGGTTCAACATTGAACCCCTAGCCCCGGATTTTGCCATAATCACAGCGGAATTTTCAAGACCAAGGTGATTTCCTGCAATTGTACCGGTATGGTCTCTGGCCTTACCGAGAGTCTGCATGATCTTCAATTCAATTGTCTCATCAAGGGTACGACCGGGCAATGGATCAAGTTCCTTGTTCTCGTATGCACGGATAAGATCTGCAACATCCTGCTCAGCTTTTTCAATTTCTTCGTCAATATTCATCCTTGCTTCACGTGGAATATCCTCGTCACTTATACCGAAACTAAGTCCGGTTTTCATGACTCCGCGAATTGCAAGTCTTGTTGAATCATCAACAAATTTAGCACCGGCAGCTGAGCCGTATTTCTTGGTAATCCTGTCAAGAACTGCACCCTTGAAAGCACCTATTGCTTTTTCATCGATTGTTCCCTTGATAAGTTCTCCATCGCGGATTACCACATACGCATCATACTCACACTCAATCTTCTTGCATGTATCACACTTGTAGCACACATTAGCCTGGAATTCCAAATCTAAATCATCCGGTAAAATCTGGCTGAAAATCTGTTTACCATTCCAGAAAGGTTCACCGTTTTCATCGTGGCCTGCCGGTTCAGGAAGGTTGTGAATTTCAGCTTTACGCAGAAGTTCCAGTGCTTCGTTTTTAGTGATGTGGTTCTCGTTACGTGTCAGCAGGAACATGCCTGAAATGTGGTCGTGAATTCCACCAATAATTGGTCCGCCGAAACGAGGGGAGAGAATATTTTCCTGTACCTGCATGAGGATGCTTGCTTCGGCACGTGACTCTTCGGTCTGCAGAACGTGCATGTTCATCTCGTCACCGTCAAAGTCAGCGTTGTATGGTGGACATACAGCCGGATTGAGTTTGAAAGTCTTGTCAGGGAGTACTTTGACCTTGTGAGCCATAATACTCATCTTGTGAAGGGAAGGCTGCCTGTTAAAGAGTACGATATCGCCATCCTGCATCTGCCTCTCAACAGTCCATCCAGGCTCGAGTTTTTCAGCCAATTCCTCTTTGTTAATTTCAGTGACTTTGATTCGTCTTCCATCGTCACGGATTACGTAATTTGCACCAGGGTGCTCTTCGCCGCCTCTCATGACATATGCACGCAGAAGTTCAAGATTTCTGGAAATTACCCTTACAGGAATAGTCATCTGCCTTGCAATTGCAAGCGGGACACCAACTTCATTGATGCTGAGGTTTGGATCCGGAGATACAACCGTACGTGCAGAGAAGTTGACACGTTTACCGGAAAGACTGCCCCTGAAACGACCTTCCTTACCTTTGAGACGCTGAGTAAGCGTCTTAAGTGGCCTTCCAGACCTGTGTCTTGCCGGAGGTACGCCTGAAACCTCATTGTCAAAGAAAGTAGTAACATGATACTGGAGCAATTCCCACAAGTCTTCGATAATCAACTGTGGAGCTCCCGCATCCCTGTTTTCCTGGAAACGCTGGTTAATCCTGATAATATCCACAAGCTTGTGAGTAAGATCATCTTCACTGCGCTGCCCTGATTCAAGAGTAATTGAAGGACGTACAGTTACAGGTGGTACCGGCAATACTGTCAGCACCATCCATTCAGGACGTGCGGTTGCCGGATTCATGCCCATTACTTTGATATCTTCATCAGGAATGTGTTCAAAGCGATCCCTAATCTCGGTAGCAGTCAATTTGTGACCATCTTCGATGTAATCGCTTGGTTTTTCAAACTTGATTTCGGATTGTTCATGACCACAATAAGGACATGTCTTGTTTTTACGAGCTTCCTTGAACACTTCGCTGATAACACCATCGGGTAGGTGAGTCATTTCTTCAAGTTTGGCAAATTGCTTAAGGAAAGCCTGTTTCTTTTTATCTTCAAGAAGAAGTCTGCTACAGTTGCTGCAAACCGAACGCAGAACTTTCCTGATAGTTTTATTGAACCCAACGTGGACAACCGGTGCCACAAGTTCAATGTGTCCGAAGTGACCCGGACAT
The DNA here is from genome assembly GCF_017874375.1 of Methanohalophilus levihalophilus. Lineage (NCBI taxonomy): Archaea > Methanobacteriati > Methanobacteriota > Methanomicrobia > Methanosarcinales > Methanosarcinaceae > Methanohalophilus > Methanohalophilus levihalophilus. The sequence continues at coordinate 612,640 of NZ_JAGGLK010000002.1, read as the reverse complement.
TCTCCTGCCCTTCCGCCACAGGTCTTACATCTAAGACCCGGATCAATCACACCAAGGCGGAGATCCATAAGACCCATGTCAATGGGGTACCCGTCATCATCATAGGTATCTGCAGCAATAATCGAAGTAACACTCATCTTACGGATTTCCCTCGGGGAAATAAGACCGAACTGAATCGAACCGATTCTTTTTGGAATAGAAGGTATTGAATTATCCATTTCGCTACCACCTCACACTGCATCTTCCAGCTGGAGTCTGGGAGCTACTCCCAGAGATTTGATTTCATCAAGCAACAATTTGAACGCATAACTCATTTCCACCGGGTGGATATCAGTTTCCGCGCCACAGTTGGAACAATACCGTATGTTCCTGCGCCTGTCAAATGTTGCAATCATTCCACAATTGGAACAAACAAGTTCCACGACTTTGTCAGATTCGTCAAGAAGCCTTTCCTTAAGAGTCATGGCAGCCCCATGGCCAATCAGCACATCTCGTTCCATTTCACCGAAACGAAGACCTCCCTCACGGGCACGACCTTCAGTTGGCTGACGGGTAAGAACCTGCACAGGACCTCTGGAACGGGCGTGTATCTTGGAAGCAACCATGTGATGGAGTTTCTGGTAAAGGATTACACCGACAAAAACGTCAGCCTGGATTTTCTTACCTGTAACACCGTCAAAGAACACTTCCTTGCCTGTATGAGAGAATCCGTGTTTTGCAAGACCTGCACGAAGGTCATCTTCCGGCTCTCCTGAAAAGGCAGTTGCTTTAATGCGGCGACCCTCAATTGAACCGACTTTACCACCAATCATTTCCAACACATGAGCTACAGTCATACGTGAAGGGATTGCGTGAGGATTAATTACAAGATCAGGAACCAATCCACTTTCAGTGAATGGCATGTCTTCAAAAGGAACTATCAAACCGATAACACCTTTCTGACCATGTCTTGATGCAAACTTGTCACCAATTTCAGGAATCCTCTGGTCACGTACTTTCACTTTGGCAAGACGCGTACCATTAATGGATTCAGTAAGAATTACAGTATCGACAACACCTTTTTCGTTGGAGCGCATGGTGATTGCACTTTCACGCCTCTGCTCAACGGTGATACCAAAATCAGTCTGCTCTTCAAGGAAACGTGGCGGACTGGTTTTACCGATAAGCACATCGTTTGGACCAACCTTGGTTTCAGGGTTGACAAGACCATCAACGTCAAGGTTTGCGTAAGCTTCAGCGCTCCTTGCACCACGGAATTCAGAGTCAGGAATTTCGAATTTATCTTCCTGTCCACCGGGGTAACGCCTTTCCTCACCTTCAAAGGTCCTGAGGAAATGGCTTCTTCCCAATCCTCTCTGGATTGAACCTTTGTTGAAAACCAGTGCGTCTTCAATATTGTAACCTTCGTAGGACATTACAGCCACGACAAAGTTTTGTCCTGCCGGCCTGTCATCGAAGTGAATAGACTCACAGGTGTGAGTTCTTGTGAGTGCACGCTGTGGGTAATGCAATACATGTGCACGCGTGTCCGGCCTCAGTTTGAGGTTAGATGTGGATACACCAATACACTGCTTAATCATAGCTGCACCCATAGTAATCCTCGGAGATGCATTGTGCTCAGGATAAGGAACCATTCCTGCACAAATTCCAAGAATCAGGGAAGGATCAATTTCAAGATGAGTGTGTTTTGGAGTAATGTCGTCTTCGTATAAAGCGACAAAAGCATTTTCCTCTTCTTCGGCATCGATGAACTCGATACAACCCTGTTTGAGAAGATCATCAAAAGATAGTTCTCCTGCCAGAAGCTGTTCAACCTGTTCGGAAGTAGCAAGAGGTTTGCCATCCTCCACAACAATCAGTGGCCTTCGGGCACGACCCATATCTGAGCTGATAATTACTTCGTGAATATCCTCATGAAGGGCAACATTGACCTGCGAAGAAATTACACCAGCTCTCCTTTGTTTCCTGATATCGTCAACCAGTTCAAAAGGATTATTGTGAGTACCAATTAATTCGCCATTAAGGAAAACTTTGGCTTCAGTCATTCAAATCCGCCTCCAAATTGATTGTTTTTTCAGAATCAAGATTTGCCTCCGGGAAATCACTGTAATTTACAATTTGATCGTCCCCTCCGGCAACATCTCCTTCTTCTTCGTAATCTGCTGCTTCCTCAGCCATTTTAATAACCTGTTCAGGAATGTGCAATTCCGCCGGCTGAACACCAAGTCCGTATATGATATTGCGAATTTGTTCACCTTCTTCAGTACCTGTGGACAGTTCAACCATCTGGGCGAAGTTTTTCACAAGACCACAGTTTGGCCCTTCAGGAGTTTCTGAAGGACACAATCTTCCCCATTGTGTTGGGTGCAAATCACGAGCTTCGAAGTGAGGCTGTGCCCTTGAAAGCGGGGAAATCACCCTTCTCAGGTGAGAAAGGGAAGAAATGTAATCAGTCCTGTCAAGAAGCTGGGAGACACCACTGCGGCCGCCTACCCAATTTCCGGTCGCAAGAGGATGCTGGAGTCTGTCTGTCAGGACATCTGCCCTTACAAGAGTTGCAACATTCAGGTCCCTGTTACGCATATTTGCGCGCTCTAGCTGGTATTTTATATCACGTGCAAGACGGTTGAAAGCTACCCTGAAAAGGTCTTCCATTAAGTCACCAGTGAGTTTGAGACGTTTGTTTGAGTAATGGTCTTTGTCATCAGGGTTACGACGACCAAGAGCAAGTTCAAAGCAGGATTCTGCCATCCTTCCAAGGAAGTGTGCCTTTGCAATCCTGTCTTCGGGATCATTCCCGAGATGTGGCAGAAGATAGCGGTCGATTACGTAGTTTGCACGCTTAATCTGATAATCACGTGCCTGGCCTGCAGCAACCCTTCCTCCGATTCTCTCGATTGCTTCCTCGGTTGTTTCAACTTCAGCTTCTTCGAGATTCTCGAACATGAATTTCATGATTTCACTGTCTGTTGAAACCGTCTTAACAACGTCCTCATCAGTCTCAATACCCAAAGAACGCATGAGTGTCACAAAATTGATACGGCCGGAAATAGATGGGAATGAAACTTCCAAGATGGACTTCCTGCCCCTTTCAACAACTACAAGGGCCCTGTAACCGCGTCTTTGGGAGAAAACCTTGGCAACCTCAATCGGATCGCCGTACCTTTCACCAAGCTCTGTTAGAATCTTGTTCGGAGCCAGATCCTCAAGGGTCATTACAACCCTTTCAGTACCATTAACAATGAAATATCCCCCGGGATCAAGTGGGTCTTCACCATGCTCCACCATTTCCCGGTCTGCAATGCCAACAAGATTGCATATCTGTGACTTGATCATGACAGGAAGTTGCCCGATTTTAGCTTCCCTTGGCTCGGATTCTTCCTCACCTTTCACAACACTCATTTCAAGGAAAATGGGTGCTGAATAAGAGAGGTTCCTGAGCCTTGCCTCATTGGGATAAAGGTTTTCAATTGCACCGTCTGCCTCCTTTACAACCGGTCTTTCAACCCTGATATTCCCTAATTTTACATAAACATCTTCAATATCGGTCTCGATGATCCCCTGCTCATCGACTACCTTCCGGAGACCATGATTAAGGAATTTATTGTATGAATCGATATGATGCTGCACGATTTTATCCTTGGTGAAATAAGCCTCTGAAAGAACACTTGTATCCAATGCGATGGTAGCACCCTCTTTAAAGTTGATAAGATATAGATAAGTCTGAATGAAGTATATTCAAAAAATCAAAACGTGAAGACCCAAAATAAAAAGTGGTTTTTAACAAATTGCAAGCTCCCTGCTTTAATCAATCACGTACCTGTAGTACATGGCTTCGCCTGCAGTCTCACTCTTGCGGGTGATTTTAACAACATCACCAACCTCCGCACCGATTTCCTTTACAACGGGATCAGCAGCCTTTATCTTTGGCAGGTCCTCTCTTCCAATACTGTAGTGTTTAAGAACAGATTTTAACTCATCCTCATCAGCTATTTCATGATGAGGTATTAATTCGTGATCAAGCAGGCTGAATGTACTCAAACCGTCTCCTCCTTAGAAATCTCCGGGTCACCCATGACAATTCTGGCGGGCTCGTAGGGATTTGAACCCTAGGCCGTCTGGTTAAAAGCCAGACGCTCTGCCTGACTAAGCTACGAGCCCACACTGATTTTATGCCACTGCAATGATGCCTCAATGCAGCGGCACTACAAAGATATTATCGTATTTAAGTGTTGTTATGACACGGGTTTGACTAATCATAGATTTGAAAAAGTTATCCAGAATTGGAACCGGAAATCTGCAAAAGATAATAAAGTCAGTAGATTCTTTACCGAAAATATATATACTGTTATTTCGACCAATTTACAAAGTGAAGGAAAAGCGGAATCATGTTCCGCAATCCCATCCACACATGTATTCAGTCTGTTTTGTTGAAAGTTTATCAATTTCTATTCCGAGAGCCTGCAACTTTAATTCTGCTACCCTTTTATCCAGATCAAACGGTACAGGATGTACCCCCGGAGCAAGTTCATTTTCTGCAATGAATCTCACGCATTGTGCCTGATCTGCAAAACTCATGTCCATTACTTCAGCAGGGTGACCATCACCGGCCGCAAGGTTAACAAGCCTTCCGTCAGCTAACACGTAAATGCGCCTTCCTTTAACATTGTATTCCTTGATATTGTGTCTTGCATCCCTGACAGAAGAAGACATGGAAATCAGATCTTCAAGGTTGATTTCCACATTAAAATGACCTGAGTTTGCAAGGATTGCCCCGTCTTTCATAACCTCAAAGTGATCCCTGTTCAGAATGTCGGTGTTTCCGGTGGTAGTAACAAAGATGTCCCCGATTTTAGAGGCTTCTTTCATTGTCATGACCTTAAAGCCATCCATCCTTGCCTCGAGGGCACGTATTGGATCGACTTCAGTAACAATAACATCTGCACCCAGACCGGCAGCACGCATTGCAGCACCTCTGCCACACCAGCCATATCCACCGATTACGACATTCTTACCGGCCACAAGAAGGTTGGTAGTACGCATAATGCCATCCCATGAAGACTGCCCCGTTCCATAGCGGTTATCAAAAAGGAATTTAGTCATTGCATCATTTACCGCAATAACAGGCATTTTAAGAGCACCGTCTTTTTCCATTGCTTTGAGCCTGTGTATACCGGTTGTTGTTTCTTCACAGCCACCAAGTATATTCGGGAGAAGATCAGTGCGTTCTGTGTGAAGTTTAAAGATGAGATCTGCACCATCGTCAATTGTGATGTCCGGAGTGATATCCAGTACGGAATCAATTGCCTCATAATATTCTTCATTTGAGCAACTGTGCTTGGCGAAACACCGGATATTGGATTTTTTATCCAGGGCAGATGCAACATCATCCTGGGTACTCAGTGGATTGCACCCGGAAATAGCAACTTCGGCACCTCCCGCAGCAAGAGTCTCTACCAGAACTGCGGTTTTAGCTTCAACATGAAGTGCCATCGCAACACGGTGACCCTTAAGTGGCTTCTCTTTTTCAAACTCTTCCCGGATTATCGCCAGAACAGGCATATGGTTTCTTGCCCATTCTATTTTCAGTTCACCAGATTCAACTAATTCCTTATCGGTCATAAAATTCCTCACTTAGTTATCGCAATTTTCGCAAACCAGTCTCTTAGAGATGGCAGTTGCATTCTTCAAAACTTCATTTTCATCCATGGGTAAAACTACACCATCTTTCATAAGTAGCTGCCCATTCACAATGGTTGTTACCACATCGCTTCCCCGTGCAGAATATACCAGATGTGAGGCAACATCGTATAAGGGGGTAAGATGAGGTTGATTCATATCTACAATTATCAAATCAGCAAAATTGCCTTCCTTTAACATTCCTGCCTGTATGCCAAGAGCCTGTGCGCCATTAACTGTTGCCATTTCCAGAACTGTTCGTGCATCAACAACGGTTGGATCCATTGAATTTACCTTGTGCAGGAGTGCTGCCATTTTCATTTCTTCAAACATATCGAGGTTATTGTTGGAAGCACAGCCATCAGTACCAAGGGAAACATTGACACCCCTATCCAACAACTCAGGAACTGGGGCAATACCAGAAGCCAGTTTCATATTGCTCACAGGATTATGGGATACGTTCACACACCTGTCCCTGAGAATATCCATGTCGCCTCCGGAAAGCCAGATACAATGAGCTGCAAGAACATCTCCATCAAGGAATCCTGCTTCATCCAACATATTTACTGAGCACATTCCGAATTGCGTTTTCATCTGGTTAAGTTCAGCTTCGGTTTCAAGCACATGGATATGGACCTTCACATTATCCTTGCGTGCCTGTTCCCTTACACGAATCAAAAAATCTCGTGAGCAGGTATGAGGTGCGTGCGGTCCGTACATGGCAGTTATCCTGCCATCTGCAGCACCATTAAATTCACATACAAAACGCTTACCTTCCTTAAGTTCATGTTCTGCTTTTTCCTTATCTCCAAGATCAATCATACCGTAGGAAAGGGCAGCCCTGATTCCACATTCCTCAACAGCCTTTGCAACATTATCCATGTGGATGTACATATCCGCAAAACAGGTTGTTCCGCTTTTGATCATCTCTAAACAGGCAAGCTTTGTGCCAATGTAGAGATCTTCTGGAGTTAACTTTGCCTCAACCGGCCAGATGTGATCTTCCAGCCATGAAGACAGAGGTAAATCATCAGCATAACCACGAAGAAGAGCCATTCCAGCATGAGTATGTGTGTTAACCAAACCAGGCATTACAACCATACCTTTAGCGTCAATCACATTCTCCGCAGAACCTTCGTAGGAATCACCCACGTATACTATTTTGTTGCCATCAATCGCAACTTCACCATTTCCCAGATCCCCTTTTGAGGGATCCATTGTCAGGACATAACCATTCTTAATCAGGATATCAGCCATGAAAATCACTCTACACTCCGCTCTTTCCTCAGTTGCTCAAGGAATGTTTCCATAATAATCAGCCTTTCTTTTGCAATCTCTTTTGAGGTATTGGTATTCAACCTTTCCATTATTTTGAATGGTTTCCTTTTCATATAATCCTCAAAACCATCAAAAGGATCTTCCATGTACGCATTCATGGAAGTTTCCTTAACCGCACCTATAGTGTGCCTGAGCCCCCTCAAGGCACCCATTGAAACCAGTGACCTGAAGATTCCCACCGCACCAAGGGCATCCAGTCTGTCCGCATCCTGCAGGATACGGCCTTCGAGGGATTCAGGCGTAAGCCCCCTGCTGAAGCGATGAGTACGAATACATGAAACCACGTGCTCGATTGTTTCTGAATCAACGCCCGTATCATGAAGGAAGTCACCTGCAATTTCCGCGCTGTAAACTGCATGATCGCCGCCTTCCAGATGCTCCCTTACAACACCAACGTCATGCAAAAGGGCTGCAAGCTGGACAATACGAGGGTTTCCGCCTTCCGTGTTCGCAATTTTGAGGCAAAGAGCTTCCACACGCTCAACATGTGACATGTCGTGGCTGCTTGGTTCATCCTTCAGCACTTCGGCCACAAATGAGCGGGTTTTCTCAATCAATTCTTCCACTTAAAGCACCTCATCCGCCATATGCCGGAGATTTTCGTTTATTGCAGCCAGTGATTTCTTAAGAGTTGCCTTGTTGTCATAGGATTCAACCAGCTTTTCCAGTTGCTCCCGATCCCAATCCTGCATTTCAAGTGCAGCATTCGCAATCCCATCAAGTGCCCGGACAACGTTATCCACAATACTAACAGTCGCTGTACGGGAAGTGCGGGACAACGGATTCAGATCGATGGTTATCACTTTCTTGCCCATATTCACAAGGGTTTCACACCTGTCCCCATCCTCAAGCGGAACAACCACAACATCCGCACTGAAAATACCATCACTGTCAACGGTTCCACGGCCATGAGAAAGAGGCAACTTCTCATCCCCTTTTTCTCCAAGAACCTCGGTAGCTCCATTGTCTTTCAGGTGGTTGATAATCCGGTTTATCCTTTCATCTGTTCTGTGGAAAAGGTTTACTTCAAGGGGTGCACCGACAATTCCGGAAAGGCGTATCATCTGTTCCGGAATCAGGGCTGCCGTATTTCCGTTTACTGAAATAATCGGTTTTTCTGCCAGAATCAGCATTGCAGCAGCTACCGTCTCTGATTTTTCTGCAAAGGCATTGGTTTTTTCCCCGAGAAGATAATCAAAGCACTCCCCCCTTCCCTGGGCTATAAGTCCCTGCATGCTGGTAATTCCAAGATTCACGCCCTCAACTATACGCTCTCTTGTCAAGAGGGAAAAGTAGCGGGGATGGTTTTCCGGGATTTCTGTCAAGAATTAGCACCTCGATAATACAAAATTGATTCTCCAGAAAATGCTGGAAAACATGGATACCTGCAGGAAAGATTTGAATGTATTTGTATGTTTCTTAAAACAAATAAACATTATCAGGACACTTTTAACAACTAAAAGGAAAAAGACATATTATGAAATTATCCCTGATTGCGCCCTGTGGCATGGATTGCGGTATTTGTTATGCTCATTTGAGAGAGAAGAACAGTTGTCCTGGATGCAGGCTTTTTAATGCAGATGAGCCAATCAGCATTGCCAGTTGCAAGATCAGGAACTGCGAATTGGTTAAGGCAGGCAAAGTGAAATACTGCTTCGAGTGCAGCAATTACCCCTGCAAAAGACTGAAAGCTCTGGATAAGAGGTATCGAACCAAGTACAATATGAGCGAGATAGAGAATCTTGAATTCATTAAGGAAAATGGAATCAGGAAGTTTGTGCGGAACGAAAAAGCAAGATGGACCTGTCCCGAATGTGGCGGTACCATTTGTGTGCATAAGGGAAGCTGTTCCAGTTGTGGAAAAAAGAAATAAAAAATGAGAGGTTAATCCCCTCATTTGGAAGTATCAAGTATCAGACCCTGATCTGTCGGGACAATCATAGTCTGGATTTCTTTTCCTTCAAGCATCTGGACGTACTTGTAACTTATCAGATCCGGATTCTTGGAGAGTTCCTGATTAAGTATCCTCAAAGCCTCAGCTTCACCTGTTGCACGGATGATAGTTGAATTTGCAACACCATTTGCTTCGATTATTTTCCTCTCGGCTTCAAGCTGTTCTTTCTGCTTCACGAAAACCATTCTCTGGGCATCCTGGTCTGCCTGAAGTTTCTGCTCGATGGCCTCCGCCACCCTCTCAGGCAACTTGACATTTCTTAGAAGAACCTCTTCTATAATTATGCCGTCTTCCTTAAGGGCAGCCTCCATGCTATCCCTCATCTGTGTCGCAACCATTTCACGCTGCTCCCCATAAACTTCCAGAGCAGTCCTGCTGGAAACAACTCCACGGATTTCGGACTTTATTGTCGGCCTTATGATTTTTTCCGCATAGTTTGTACCCAACCGCTGGTGTATAGAACTGGCCTCGTCTGCCATAAGCCTGTATCTTACAGTGATATCCATACCAAGAGTCAAACCTTCACTTGTAAGAGCGGTAATCTGATCATCACCCACAATCTCTCCCTCAGTTGTCCGGGCACTCATTGTATAAACTTCACTTCGGACAGAATACTTGGTTACGGTCACCCAGGGAGGCACAATATGCAATCCTTCACCAAGTTCGTCTTCCTGCACACCACCAAACTGGCTGAATTTGACACCGACTTCTCCAGCCCCTATTGATACAAATATTGAGCCAAATAATACTGAAACCACAATCAAAGCTGCAAATACTATTGCAAGAATGCGGAAAATTTGCCCTGCCACAGGCGGAATCCCTTTCAGCTTTATCTCAGACATATCAAATTTCGGGCGATCATCACCCAGATTGATTGAATCCATATCGATTTCATCATCAATTACCATTGTTTAACCTCTACAAATTATTTAATCTCAAAAGCTCTGCTGCGGACTATGAATATGATGTAATATAGTCCTTTGTAAGAATGATTCAATGAGTTCCGGAAACTTTGCTACTGGATACAGCACCAAATTCGGAAAGAGAATCAAGAACTGCATCTCTGCAATGCTCATCGGAAATTGCGAAAACAGAGTCTCCAAGCATTGCCTGAGATGCCAGTCCACCAACAGATTGAACTGCTTCAATCGCGTCTTTGGCTTTGGTGCTTAAAAGGTCTATTTCTAAAGAAAAATCATACGAAGCTTCCATGAATCTCTCGATATCAGGATAGTCCATCAGTTTTTTCATGGCTTTATTTCCAGCCTTGTTAATGCACTTCACAGTTGCAGGATTGCTGAGAACTGCCTTTGTGGAAATATTTCCGAGGACAACATAATGAACTTCAAAAGAAGAGCATGGAATTCGGTCAAGTTTCCCGGTTGTTGTAAGGGGTCCGGGTGCCTTTCGTATCACTGCACCACCATAAGCCTGAGCTTCCACATCCCCCAGCCCTCCGCCTTCAAGGACTTCAGCAACATGTACTTTCTCCACAATGTCATTCTGGGAAAGACCCAGTGAAAAAAGTTCATTTAGGCCATATCCAGTGCTTAATGCACCGGCAGCTGATGCACCAAATCCGCTACCAATCGGGATTTCCGAATTCGACGAAACCCTGACAGGAGCATCAATAAGAGATTTCACGAGATGCGAAGTTACCGGAGCATTCACTAACGAGCCATTCAGAAAAACTTCTGAGTCTTCTGCTTCCGGCAATGAAGTCACAGTGGATGTCAGGCCTTTATCCAGCACAAGACCGCACCCAATAGTACCTTTCAAGCATGGATTATCATCTTCATGAATAACAAAAAAACCGGTTATGTGCCCCGGCGCAAAAGCTGTTGCAGTAGTAACTTTGGATTTCATCCTACCGCCTTTATTTTATCAAATCAGCGATTTTCCCGATTATTGTAGTTGCAAGTTCACGCTTAGAACCGCTGTAGCACGAAGTAGAATTGGATTCAACAAGGAAAATGGAATTGTCATCCGTACCCATTCCCTTTTCCGCTACATCGTTTGCAACAACAAGATCGAGTCCATAGCTCTCCAGCATAAATGATGCAATGGCTATCAATTCCTCAGAAGTTACACCTGTTTCGGCCTTAAACCCTACAGCCAGCATATCAGGATACTCGGATTTCACTGCAGCCAATATTTTTGATGTGGAACGCAGTTTCAGGTTTAATTCATCACCTGATTTGATCTTGGAACTTGAAGGACTTTCAAGTGTATAGTCGGAAATTGCAGCGGCACTTATGAATACATCATACCCTTTCCGGAGTTCATCCATACAGGCATCCAGCATTTCAGCTACACTTTCCACATAAACCTCATTAATACCTTCAGCGCCCAGAAAACCCCGGTGTACAATAGTTACATCAGCACCCTTGCGATACGCTTCTCTTGCAAGTTCCATTCCTGTTTTCCCGGATGCACGATTGGTAAGAATACGAATTGGATCTATGGTTTCGGCAGTCGCACCCGACGTGATCAGAACACGCTTGCCTTTGAGGGTATCTCCTCCAAGAGTCCGCTCAACTGCCAGCACAATGTCATCGTTTGAAGCAATTTTGGCAACTCCTTCTTCGATGAGAGGGCCTACAATGCCGATGTTGTACTTTTTCAGCTTATCAAGATTATCAGTAACTGCCGGATGATCATACATTGACTGGTGCATTGCAGGAACTACTAGCACAGGTCTGTTACTTCCGATTGCAGTAGTCGCAAAAGTGGTTACAGGAGTGTCATCAATTCCGTATGCAATCTTGCCGATAGTATTGGCTGTCGCAGGTGCAATAAGCAGAAGATCGGCGTTGCCCTCAAGTCCGCAAAAACTGACGTGTTCAACTCTACCGGTAATATCCGTGACTACGGGATTACCTGTTGCATAGTGAAGAGCATCGGGATGAAGTATCCGGGTTGCAGCCTCACTCATCACAGCATAAACATCTGCACCGTTGCGAATCAACTCCCGGGCAAGCTCCACAATACGAACTGCTGCAATGCTTCCGGTAACTCCGATTACAATTGTTTTCCCGGAAAGGCTCTTTCCATTGTTTCCTTTAATCCAGTGAGTAGAATGCATAGACGCTCCAGATGGATATATAAAAGATGCATATTATAAAAGGATAGGTCGGTGGGAACCAGGAGATAAGCAGTGGTACAAAAGAATTTCATGAGCCAGGTTGGCGGAATGATTGACCGTTACTCCGGAAAAGATGAGCTTAATCAGGAAATCGAGACTCTGCAATCAAGAGTTCTGGAAATGGAAATCGATCTCCGCCGTCTTGAAAAATGTGAGCGCAAACTCAAAGTCGCTGTCAGTGACCGACAGGTTGCAGAAGAAAAACTAAAAGCTGCCCGGAAGAAAATTGAGACCTTTGAGCACGAATTTGAAAAGCATCAGGAATCAGAGGATGAAAGTATTCCCATGGCCCGCACGGAAACTGTAAGTTCCAATCGGATGCGGGATATTTTCGGGGAACTGGCTACTCTCAAAGGAGAGAAAGAACAGTTTATCACGTTACTTGTTCCTCCGGAAATGGACCTGAAATCCTTTTCGCAATACAGGGATATTGAATTGCTCATTGATCCTGAGACTCTCAACACAATTTCAAAGACTAAAACTGAAACCGGATTGGTTCTGTTCTATGATCGTCCCGGAATTATCAGGGAGATATTCCTGCCACCTGTCCCTGTTAAGGCACCTGAATTTGCTATCGCGGATCAGTTTGACACTGAAAAAGCGGTATTTGATAAAGAAAACTTACGAATGCTCATACTTGCAGCACATGCGGGCGAAAGTTTACTCCTGCTGGCATCAGAAGATGAAGAAGAGGAAAGCCGGCTCATCAGGAGCAGCGTGAAAGCCAAGCACGGCAAGGGTGGCTTCAGCCAGAGACGTTTTGAAAGACTCAGGGATGAAGACATTGTGCATCATGCTGAAAAGGTGAGACAATCCCTGATTGAAATTCTGGGACAGGCAGAAAATCCTGATTACATGATTCTTTGCGGTGACCTGCTTCTGGCCGAAGAAATCGTTAAAGGAATCGATTTACCGGTAATCCCGATTTCCAGAAAAATCGATGCGAAAATTGATCCAAAGGATTCCGGTAAACTCATCAAGGAGCTTCTTGCCTATCGCAGGTACAGGTTGTGAAAAGCATGATCAGTGAAGAGGAAATCGTTGGCATTTTAGATGCTCTTGGAGCTGTAACCTTTGAGGAAATTAAAGAGATTGTCCACGAAATAGAGTTCCTGAACGAAGACGAAAAAACAATTGAAGAAGAACTTGAAAAGCTCTGCAATAAAGCAAAATCCAAACACTGGATTGAAGTGGTGAGCTACGAGGAAATTGAAGACATGTCTCCAGAAGCAATGGAAAATCCTGAGGAGGAGTTTTTCATATCGGGACCTGATGCTTTCCCGGAGTATCCAAAAAAGCTCAGTGAAGCACTGGACATCCTGAAGCTCCACAAGAGGGAACTTGATCGGGAAAAGCTTATTCACAGATTTGCACGACGCCTGAAAATGCAAATTACCCGGCTTTCAAACAAAATAAAAGAATCTCCTGCTGATGGAGAGACTCTGGAGAAGCTGGACAGGCAGTACAGCGATTTACTAAATCTCTATTATGATTACGATTCCTGGATACCGGAAGCTTTTGCAGAACTTGAGGAAGATGTGCTTAAATTGGGTTCGAAGCTGGAAAGCCTTAAAAATGCATAAGCATTTATAGTGTCACCTAAAAGGATGACGCATTATGGCAAGGGACAGAAGGGATCATTATTACTGGAAAGCCAAGGATGAAGGCTACAGATCCAGAGCAGCATTCAAGCTGCTTCAGATTAACGAAAAATTCCATGTTATTAATGAAAAAAGCAATGTGGTAGATCTGGGAGCAGCCCCGGGCGGATGGCTTGAGGTCGTAAGGGATCTTACCAACAAGACTGTTGTAGGTGTTGACCTTCGTCCAATTAAGCCCATCAATGGTGTCACAACCATTAAAGGCGATATTACAGCTGATACCACAATTGCAAAAATTGTAGAGGTAGTTGGCGAAAATGGCGTTGATACTGTAATATGTGATGCAGCTCCAAACCTCTCAGGAAACTGGAGCCTTGATCATGCAAGATCCATTGATCTCGCTACTTCCGCCTTGGAATGTGCTAAAAAAATACTCAAACCAAACGGACATTTTGTTGTCAAGGTATTCCATGGGGATATGTTCAAGGATTACCTTGAAGAGGTTAAACAAAATTTCAGCTATGTAAGATCATATTCACCAAAAGCATCACGTTCCGAGAGTGCGGAAATGTATGTAATTGGAAAGAAATACCTCACTGCCCCACTTCGCAAAGGTGACGAGTTTGATGTTGAAATTAAGAAACTCGGATCCAGTGGAGATGGTGCGGTTCTGGTGGATACTTTTGTTGTTTTTGTCAAAAACGTGGAACTGGGGGATAAAGTCCGCATCAAAATAAAGGATGTCAAACCCAACTTCGCTTTTGCAGATGTCATTGAAGAGCTCGATGAACTGCCGGAAGAAAAATGATTCCTGAATCTGAATGAGCAAGATTTGACACTGCCACAAGCCTAATATCCTACAAATCATAAAAGCATCCAGTAACATCCGGAATGATTCTCATGATAGATCTTCACACACATACAATTTTCAGTGACGGAGAACTTATTCCCAGCGAACTCATTCGCAGGGCTATTGTGCAAGGCTACGAAGCAATCGGCCTTACTGACCATGTGGACTATACCAACGTTGAGCATGTACTGAAAAGTGTGCAGAAAGCGAAATACATTGAAAAATCCTATGATATAAAGGTTCTTCCGGGAGTCGAAATTACTCATGTGCCTCCTGAGGAAATAGCACCTCTTGCTAAAATGGCAAAGGAGCTTGGTGCTGAGATTGTTGTGGTACATGGAGAAAGTCCAGTTGAACCTGTAGCTCCGGGAACAAACGCTGCTGCCACAAAATGTCCCGATGTGGACATTCTGGCACACCCCGGTTTCATAACCGAGGAAGAAGCCAGAGATGCAGTGAAAAATAATGTTTTCCTGGAAATAACAGCCCGTAGCGGCCACAATCGTACCAACGGCCACGTTGCAAGAATCGGGAAACTTGTTGGCGCAACCATGGTAGTTGATACTGATGCTCACAGTCCATACGATCTTATAACTGATGAAATTGCTTTGAAGGTCGTAATGGGAGCGGGACTGGAAGAAAAAGAAGCACGTCAAGTGCTTGAAAATTCCAGAAAATTAATCAAATAAAGGCAATTTCCTGCCTTTTTATTCTGTTTTATTATTCCTATTTATTGCATTTCAGTCAAGCCATTCGAGGAACTTATCCAGAGCACGGCGCCTGTGGGAGATCTTGTTTTTCTCTTCATCTCCAATTTCACCGAAAGTCTGTCCTTCATACTCAAATATCGGATCATATCCGAATCCGCCCGTGCCTCTTTCTTCATAGGCAATTTCCCCTTCAACTACCCCTGTAAAGGTAACCGGCTCTTTCCCTGGTTCACAGTACCCAATTACTGACTTAAACTGAGCCCTTCTATCGGTTTCATCTTCCATTAGTTTGAGGACGCGTGGATTCCCAAGATTGTTTTCAACAAAAGCAGAATAAGGACCGGGAAATCCATTCAAAACAGTAATGAAAATACCGGAATCGTCAACCATTACTGGCATTTTGAGTTTTTCCGCAACCAATTTCGCCCCATATGCTGCAATTGGTTCCAGATCATCTTCCTGCAACTCGGGATATCCGTCTTTGTTCTGGATTGCTTCAATTCCACGCTCTTCAAGCATAGCTTTTACTTCCCTGAATTTGCCTGCATTTCCGGTTACAAATACTATTTTACGCATATCTACCCCGCTTTTCAATTTCTGTGACTCTTGTCAGGATTTCATCCGCACTTTCAAGTTGCTTTCGATACCCTTTGCGAAATGCCTCAATTAGCACTTCATGATCTTTGTGTGAACTTTCAAGGGTCTGGAAAAGAACATGAACATCCACACCTTTATCCTCAATGTTACTACTCACAAAAGAAAGACCGAAATCTATCAGGTAAATGCGCTCACCGTTCCAGATCATGTTTGAAGTCGTAAGATCACCGTGGATAATGTTACCGCCGTGGAGTAGTCCAATAACCTCACCGATCTTTTCACACATTTCCGGTGACATCACTTCCTTTATGGGCTGACCCTCAATGTATTCCATTTCAATGGTAAAACCGTAAACATCATAGAGAATGGGAGTTGGAACTCCTGATCTCCGGGCTTCGGAAATCAGTCTGGCTTCCGCACGTGTACGTTCCTTTCGAATTTTCTCATCGAGCATTTCCACACGATAACGTTTTGGAATTCTCTGCTTGATTACACGACCATCCTGAATCCGCACTACGGCTTCCGCTCCCTTAGGTAGTAAAATGCTCTCACTCAAAGCCAGGTCACCTCCACGGAATCCGGCCTGAAATCAGGATCGACATGTGAATTTGCAACTTCAATTGTAGTTCCTGATTTATACATGAGTAATCCAAGGTATGCAATCATGGAACCATTGTCTCCCATGAAACGTTTTTCCGGAACATAGAAAGAAGCACCCCTGTCCTCGCACATGATGTTCAACATCTCCCGCAGACGGCTGTTAGCACCAACGCCGCCTCCAAGCAAGACCTCGTTTTTACCGGTGTGTGCGAGAGCGCGTTCTGTAACTTCCACCAGCATTGCAAATGCGTTTTCCTGAAATGAGTAGCATACATCTTCAATTGATGAGTGCACAAGTGCATCAGTTGCAGCCGTTGATAAACCTGAAAATGAGAAGTCCATACCCTTTACAACATAGGGCAGAGGAACATAAGATGCTGCTGCCGTAGCAAATTCTTCAACCTTCGGACCTCCAGGATGGGACAGACCTGCATTGCGGGCAAATTTGTCAAGAGCGTTGCCGATTCCAATGTCAAGTGTTTCCCCGAAGATGCGATACTTGCCGTTACGATATGACAGAACCTGTGAATTCCCTCCGCTGACATACAGAACAACCGGATCTTCAGCAGGAGTTTTCCATCTTCCCACTTCCACATGAGCAAGGCAATGATTAACACCAACAAGAGATTTGTCAAGGGATAACGACAGCGCTCTTGCAGCGGTTCCCACGGTTCTCAGGCAGGCTCCAAGCCCGGGACCCCGAGAAAAGGCTATCGCATCGAGATCTTCAGAAGAAATACCTTTTTCGGCAATGTTCTCGAACAGCTTTCGAATCACCTGCCCCGCATATTGTGCATGGTGTTGAGCAGCTTCCCGTGGATGAATACCACCTGTTGGTGGCCTGTATGTATGAGTTACCTCATCAATAACGTCATTTTCGTCAACAACTGCAGCACTTAAGTTCCATGCAGTTCCTTCAATCCCGAGAACAAATGTCAATATCAAATCTCCTTTGCAGTAATGAGGGGGTGGATGATATTAAATTTACTGTAAAAATAAAATGAGAAACATTTATGTAGCAATCTAACACCATTAATTATGGGGTATAATATGAAAAAATTAAACCTACTATTAGTTTTAGCAGTGGTAACACTGGTGGTAACCGCCTTTTCCGGATGCGTTGAAACCGAACCGGAAGTTGAAGAGCCAGCAGAACCTATGACAGTTCAGGTTACAATTGAGAATGTGCACGATGCACAACCAATCTCACCAGGACTTGTTGTGGTCCACACTACTGAAGGAATCCTCGACTTCGAAGGAGAAATGGCACCAGAAGCCCTTGAGCCTCTGGCAGAATACGGCAGCAATACCCAACTTGCAGAGTACCTTGAAGGAATGGATGGAGTCGAAGAAGTCGTCACATTTGATGCACCAATCCTTCCGGGAGAATTCACAACTGTCGAAATTGCACCCGGTGAAGAATCACTGGTAAGCGTAATCGGAATGGCAGTGGGAACCAATGACGGATATGCACTGGTTGACAGTGTTGCCGCATCCGGCATGCACAATGCAGTAATCTATGATGCAGGTACCGAAGAAAACGAAGGTCTCATGTGTGGATTCGACTGTGGACAGCCGGACCCTGCAAGAGGCGAAGAAAATATTGAAAATGGAAATCCAACAGAGGAAGTAGTTGCAGTTCATCCCGACTTGATGGATGATTTGATGCACGTTACTTTTGAGTGATTCCTTTTCTTTCCTTTTTTCTTTTTTGATACTCCTCTGAACTGAAAGTCTTGTATTACGCAATATGTTGTCCAAAATATAGTTGGATTGTGGCTTGCTTGAACATCAATTTTGCTTTTCCATGACAAAATTAATTGGATAATTTAGTGTTTTCTCTTTTTCATAGCAAACAATGAGATAAGCACAATTGCCGAAAGCAAGAGGCTAAATCCGGGAGTTGCTTTCGAGTCAGGTAATGGATCATCTGCGGAACTGAGATCTTCCACAGGTTTCTCACTAAATACGGATGAAGGAAGCGCATCCTCCCCAACAGTAACTCTACTCATTGAAATCGATATTGCAAATGGTGAAAATCCCGGAGTCTTCGCTTCAAAGTAAATATATTTGTCATTCTCATCTATTTGAATGGTGGAAAGTTCATTCCACTGCCCATCATTGTAACGATAAAGTGCAATGGCTGATGCCTCAATGCCGTTTTCCAGTAGCCATTCCTTGCTAACCCTGAAACCGATAACTGCATCTTTGATCTTGTCGTCACCAAAGGCTGCATTGCCAACCCAGATGTTCAGATTCTGGTATACATTGCCCGGAACTGGTGAATCCACAAGTGCGGAAGTATTTTTGAGAACCTCAATAATTGTACTGATCTGCCCCGTATTTGAAACACCCCTGAACTGAACATAGGAGATGTTGCACATTTCTTCCTTAAATTCATAGAGAGAAACACCGTCAGCAACTACAATTGATAATTGAGCATCTTTCGCCAGAATATTCTCAAAGGATTCACCAGTGTTACCGCCCCCTCCTCCGCCACTACCGCCGGACTTTGCACTGCTTGAAGCTGGCGAATCTGAAGAACTAACAGGTTGTACTAGAGGCAAATAGTCGATGTTAGTTCCAGAAAGAGTATAGTTTAAGTCACAAATGCCGTCACCATTCGCATCCGTAGTATTGACCTGACTAAAACCCGTACCATCAGGTTTAAGCCAGTAATTGCCTCCGAGGTGAGATCCTCCTGCGATGTTCGTGCCTGCGGTCTTTGTGATATTCCATTGATTCCCGATATTGGTTCCTTCAAAAGCGGTGTTGTTTGTATTGTTAAAAAAGTTGTTATAGATGAGATTGTTGCTAGAAGATAGCAGGCCAATACCGTATTGAGTATTGTTTTCTGCCGTGTTGCCGGTCAGCGTGTTGTTGTTGCAGAAACTCCACAGAAGGATTCCGTTTTCTTTATTGTAGTTCGCCGTGTTGTTGGCCAATATGTTGCTATTGCTGGAATCCTCCAGCCAGATGCCGTCATATTTATTGTAGCTCGCTATGTTTTCGGTTAGCTTGTTGTAAATGGAATCTTCCAGCCAGATACCGTCATATTTATTGTAGTTCGCTGTATTGTCGGTCAGCTCACTGTCACTGGACTTATACAGACGAATGCCGTAGCTATTATTGTTTGCCGTGCTGCCATCCATCGTGTTGTCGGTGGAAGAAACCAAATAGATGCCGATGAAATTATCTTCTGCCATGTTGCCACCCAGCGTGTTGTAACTTGACTCGTACAGAAGGATGCCTGAAGCCCATGAACCTGAAGCCCCGCTGACATTGAAACCGCTTATGGTAACATCATCTACATTTGAGACATTGAACACATGATCATTTACATCTGCAGCAATGACATGAGTGACGGATGCTCCACCAGTTGATGTAAGATTTACCGTCTTGTTTACAACGACATTTTCAGTGTATGTACCTGGATACACGAGAATAGTAACCCCCGCAGAAGCATTGTTAATTGCGCCTTGGATGGTTGTGTAATTGTTGGACCCCGGAGCATCAGTTACATTCAGGAGGAGCACTGGTCCCTTTGTCAGAGGCAGCTGGTCGGTATTATTTACATCAAGATAATAGGCTGAATCACAGAAACCGTCAACATTCACATCCGTATCGTTAATCTGGCTAAAACCGGTACCATCGGGTTTAAGCCAGTAATTGCCTCCCAGATATGCCCCACCCGCTATGTTCTTACCTACAGTCTTTGCGAGGTTCCATTGGTTACCGGTATTTGTTCCTGAAAAAATGAAGTTGTTAGAGTTGTTGAAAATGTTGTTATAGAGGAGATTGTTTCTAGAAGAAAGCAGCCCTATGCCGTAACCATTATCTTCTGCCGTGTTGCCAATAAATGTATTGTTGGTGGAATCGTTCAGAGAGATGCCGTCGTCTTCATTGTAGTTCACAGTGTTGCTGGTAAATGTATTTTTGTAGGATCCATCCAGCCATATGCCATTGTATCCATTGTAATTCACCGTGTTACCTTTCAGATCATTGTAGCTGGATCTGGACAGACGAATGCCATCTTTTTCATTGTAGTTCACAGTGTTGTTGTACAACGTGTGGTTATCGTTGTACACCTTGTAGGGGTTGATGCTGTAGGCACCCCACAGATAGATGCCGACATCATTGTAATTCACCGTGTTATTTTTCAGGGTGTTGTTGCTGATAAAATCCACCAGAAGGATGCCGAAACCATCGTTATTGTTCACCGTGTTTCCATCCAGCGCATTGTGACTGGAAAGACGCAGAAAAATGCCGTATCCATTATTATTGTTTGCCGTGTTGTCGATTAGATTGTTGTCGCGGCTGGAGTCCAGATAGATGCCAAGAATGTTGTTTGATGCTGTGTTGTTGGTCAGTGTGTTATTGCTGGAAAAATAGAGCTAGATGCCGTAACCATTGTTTGATGCTGTGTTATTGGCCAGCTTGCTGCCGATTGAAGAATCCAGATGAATGCCTGCTTTGTGATAGTCAGTAGCTCCGCTAACATTAAAACCACAGATTGTTACCTCATCAGCATAAACAGTGAAAACATCATCTTCTGTAGACGATGCAACTACATGTGTGACTGAAGCTCCACTTGTTGAAGTAAGGTTTACCGTCTTATTTACAACGACATTTTCAGTGTATGTACCCGGATACACAAGGATTGTGTCCCCTGTAGCAGCAGCGTTGATTGCAGCCTGAATTGTTGTGTGATCCGCTCCACCAGAATCGTCCACATTAATGGTCTCCGTTGCTGCAGAAGAACCTGTAAGTAGAAGCAAAATAACTACTATTCCAAGAATTCGGGTAACAATTGGAGAAGAAGCAGATCTTTTCCCTTTTTCCCCTTTAAATAATTTAATAAAATGTATGAGTTTGATAGTACCACCTACCACACAAATTTTGTGTTTTGATCCTAACACAATAAATCATTTTTTGTACGGATAGAAATAATGAATTATACTATAAAAAATATGTTATCTTATCTTTTTAATATGAAATCTGTGAATAATCCATCCCACACAATCCAATGTAGAAATAATTGTCATGAATCCATTTTCAGTAATTGCTACATAGCAAAACAAACATAAAACAATGCACCCCCGGAAAACAATTAATACCTAGAAAACCAACAAAGAGGTGAGAACAATGCCAGAGGAAAACAAGAACTTACAGAAACCCGAGCAAAGGAAGGAATTCAACATCGTAGGGGAGAACGGGCTTCTGAAATCACGGGAACTGCCTCATTTTGAGGGCATCCACTATGAACCTCACAAAACATCCGGACTCCAGTCTGCATCTGACATGTGGATTGACAAGGAGCGGATGTATGAAGGATTGCAGGTAAAAGAACCAATTGCAGATTTGGTTAAAAAAGCAAAAATCCTGAAGTGATCTTCTCAGATCACTCCCATGTCCGAAAGCCTGTCGGGCAGGTATGTCTTGGTTACAAAATCAAGACCCTTACCAGCAAAGGCCTGCTGTTCTGCCTTTTTCTTTATTTCAAGCTGGAGTTTAATCTGATCCTTCCAGTAATCAGTATCAAAACGGGGATCTGTCAACTCACTTCTCAGCGCATCCACATCCTTATCCGTGAGTTTATCGGTGGAAAGTTCGTATTCCACAATATCCGAAGGTTGCACTCCTATGAACTTTGCAGCAG
The DNA here is from genome assembly GCF_017874375.1 of Methanohalophilus levihalophilus. Lineage (NCBI taxonomy): Archaea > Methanobacteriati > Methanobacteriota > Methanomicrobia > Methanosarcinales > Methanosarcinaceae > Methanohalophilus > Methanohalophilus levihalophilus. The sequence goes on along the minus strand of NZ_JAGGLK010000002.1, from coordinate 590,507 downwards.
GAGTTGCCATGAATTCGGAAAGGTGGGCCGTTTTTATCGCACCGTATGCAACAGATGCGTAAATACGATAGGACCAGGGATCACCATCAGTAAACACTACAACAGGAATGCCCAGTTCCTCATTCATCCTCTTGATGAGCCTTCGGGTTGAGCGGGCGGGCTGCCCCTTGAGGTGAACAAGAATAGCATTGTATTCCTCGTCAAAACCGTTCTCGATTAAACGGGCATACATACCACCAGTCTCGATTGCGATTATAAACTTTGCGTCATGGTCGATGAAATCAATGTTTTCCACGTTAAAGGGAATCTGGTATCCGCTTTCCCCTACATCTTCCTGACAGTGGATGATACGGTTTCCACGTTTGGTTTCTTCCTGAATTCTTATAGGACCAAACATCGTTGCGCCATCTTCCTCAGGACGCATGTGGAAATATTCTCTCTGCAAACTTGTTATTACTTCAAGATCCTCGATGAGACGGTCACTTTCAGGCTGTTCCTTGAACTTGCCAATACCCCAGTTTTCGGAGATGTAATACAGCTCCCTCAAAGTCGATCCGCGGTTGCTTGCAAGGTGATTTTTCACAAGGAAATCAACAACATGTGAAGTCTTCAATAGCTGGAAGGCGCCTTTGACAGTCTTGGCACTTCTCTCGCTTTCCCTGTCACCGTAAACCCAGACATCACTCTCTTCACTATACTCAAGATTGTTTTTAGTACGCGTTGGCATGTTTACTGAAGGCACATGCCCGTCTACAAACTGGGAGTAAAGCCTTCCGGCAAGCCCCATAAGTCTGTCTTCAGCAAGCCTGTCATGTTCTTTTCGGTGTTCATTTTTGTCTGCCATCATACAACCCCCATGATTGCTTTTGCACCTGTAACTATGTCTTCCTCAACTCCTTCAACAATTGAATCAGGAATGCGGAAATCACTGCTTGTTGAATAAGTAATAACTCTCGTATCGCCCACAGGAAGTGACATTTTCCAGATATGATCATTATCTGAACCCATACTCACAATCTTTGCTTCTGGTGAAGCAGTTACCTGTTCCGGCAGAATTTCATGCAACCTGAAATCGAGTTTTTTACTGGTATAATTGGTAACTTTAAGTGAAACATCCATCCCACCATTACCATTCTGACTTGCCTGCCGATGAACCAAAAGATTACCCATAACACGGGCAACTACAGGATTAATATCGGGAACTTCCTTGTCAAGGGTTTCTGCGAGTTTCTCTGCCATTTTCGGAAGGACTTTTGTGATGATAACTTCCTTCTCACGCCTTTTTTTCAGGTTTCCCTGTCTTTTGAGGAATTTGTTGAGTTTCCTTCCCACTTCCTTGAGAGCAAGTTCCACTTCATTCTGGATTTCCGGAATATCTGCAATTGCATCCTTGGACTCAGAAGTAAACGGAACATTAGTAGAAGCAACATGTACGAGAAGGACAACCGGAGCTACTGGCAAACCGCCACCTGGCTGGTTAAGACCATATTGTTTCCATTTGATGGACTCAACTGCATGGGTGGTGACACAACCTCCCTGCTGATACAGGAGAGGAACTTTGTTTGCAAAACGCATTATGCCGACACGTTCTTCCTTTGGAAGGTCGCCACCGTAAGCAAGACCGACTTCTACAACGAACGGATTTCCTGAGAATACCGAAGGAGTTCTGGTAGCAGTTGCAATGAAATCAACCTTATACTCTTTGTTAAGACCCTTGTACACAAGATCTTCACTAATCGGAGACAGGCAATCCGTTGGGGGAGACATGATCTTAACTTTCTGGAAAGCATCGAGCAATTTCCGGGCCTCTTCACGCCCCAATTCGGAGGGTGGAGTGTCGGGATCAAGTCCGGATGCAAGACAAATTTCCTCGGCGGTCTGCAATCCTATTTTAGAGAAAGAATAGCGTAAAAATGGAGCCAGCTTTTGCCTGTCGGTATACCTGAGCATTTTCATGAGCGTACCCAGTTCAATGCCATGAGGATGGGGGAGAATATCCTTTGCAGGTTCAGGTATGCGATCTGTTACCCTTTCAAAAGTTGTTTTAACACCATCAGGATCAATAAGAGTGATGCGGGCATGGGGATTGACAATCGCAGTAGCCTTCAGGTACTCCTCTACAGACTGACGTCTGCCTTTCACATAAGCAGCTTCCATTTCAAGTTCAACACGTGTTCCGTGTGGCCTGTCCCATTCTATTATATCATCATGCAGGATTTCAGGTTCGTTTGTTTTTGTGTTGACCATTAGTTCATAGTAGTGAGCAGGCGAAGTGGGACTAATTTTGGAAATGATTTTAGTAGGATGACCTGATGTCAACTGGGAATATAGGACAGCGGCAGATATACCGATACCCTGCTGTCCACGGCTTTGCTTAAGAGCATGGAAACGTGAACCGTAGAGCAATCTTGCAAACACATTTGGGATTTGTTCCCTGACAATTCCCGGTCCATTGTCTTCAATCACAATGGAAACACCGCTCTTTCCGGAACGTCTTACCTCCAGCATAATATCCGGCAAGATGCTGGCTTCCTCACACGCATCAAGTGAGTTGTCAACGGCTTCCTTTACCGTTGTAATAAGACTTCGTGGGGCAGAGTCAAAACCCAGAATCTGCCTGTTCTTCTCAAAAAATTCTGCGACACTAATCGCTTGCTGTTTTTTTGCAAGTTCTTCTGCAATTGGCACTGGCATATGACTAATCCCCTCAAAGACCAGATCTGTTATTCAAAATCAGGATAAACCACTGCTTGCAACCTATTTATAGATTTATAAGATGACGCAGATTCACTGGCCCACCATCTTTGACACCCTGTCGTTCTCACGAACTTTGCCCTCGACGGCCAATCCCACTTCTGCACCCTTTTCTGCAGTCTGCACAGATGAACCATCCAGGATCAGTGATTTTACTTCCTGCTCAAGGTAAGTGGAATGCCCCTCAATGACAATTTTGTCTCCAATTGAAATAGAGGACTCATAAAGATTCAGGGCAGCCGCACTATTTTTGCTATAATAATTTGTTATTACTCCAACTGCCTGTTTCATGGTTTTTGAAGCATTCATATCCTTGTCAAGCATAAATCCGTCTTTCGAAGGATTTCCAAAATAGAACCCCGTGGAAAAACCACGATGATAAACTGATTCAAGCTCTTCTTTCCACGTTCTTGCTTTTTCATTTGTAAACGTACCTTCTTTCACAGATGACAAAGCCATAGAATAGCATCTGGAAACCGTGGAAGTGTATCGGGGATCACGCAGCCGGCCTTCCAGCTTGAAAGCATCGACACCGGAATCGACCAGTTTCGGAACATGTTCAATCATGCAGAGATCCTTGGCACTGAGCAGGTAATTTCCGCCTACTTCAACGGTTGAACCATCATCTGAAACCAGATCCCATTCCCACCTGCAGGGCTGTGTGCAATCTCCGCAATTCCCGGAACCTCCTAGAAGATATGCCGAAAGATAACACCTTCCGGAAATAGCCTGGCACATCGCCCCGTGTACGAAAACTTCCAGTTCAACATCTGTATGCTCCCGAATATCCCGGATCTGCTCAAGCGATAATTCCCTTGAAAGAACAACACGATCCGCACCCAGAGACCTGTAAACCTCGGCCGTTTTCCAGTTTGACACATTTGCCTGGGTAGAAATATGAATTCGCAGCCCCCTATCAGAGGCCTCACTTATTGCAGCCGGATCCCAGCAAATTACAGAATCAACGCCAGAAGCTTCAGCACAATCCATCACCTCCCGAAGAAGAGCCATGTCCTTCGGGTAAATCACTGAGTTGACCGCTAAATATCCTCTTAAACCTGCATCGTGGATAGAATTAACAAAACCAGATAGGTTCGCCATTGTGATATCGCGGGCACGAGATCTCAGGCTGAGCCTGTCGATGGAAAAATAAACTGCATCAACATGATCCTTACATGCATTCAGGGCAGAGAGATTTTTTACACCTGCTACAAGATCAGGATAATGCCTTAGCTCAGGACTCATGCTGCAAGACATATGAGTTTATATATAAATCACTATTGTCGTTTTTAGGGGGTTCTTCGTATGGAGCTGAATCTTGTAAACAAAGATATCAGAATGAAGGCAAATACAATATCCTTCATATTTAGAAGATAAACATCTCCACCGGTATACAAAACGTAGACAATGAAAAATACTCCAACTGATAGAAGGAGCAATCCTATAATCAGATCTTCTATTTCTATCATTTTTTCACTCTGAGGGGGGATTGAGCTAGAAGGACAAAGATCCAATCATACTTAAACTTTTAGAATATAAATTTAATGTCATTAAAATTATACTTATAAAAAATCAGTATAAATTAATAAAAATTCAAGGGAAAAAAGAAAAGTTGGAGTGAAAGGTAGGAGCCCCAGGAGTTCTTTTCGGGGCTTCCTAATCCTTTCGTAGGTTGGTTTTGGACGTTCGATTTTTTCACTGTGCGCTGGCTGCTGCCTCAGCATCATAACTTTCATGCTGGGAGTAGAACCAGAGTGGGATGTACAGGGCAAGCACGACAACACCGACAGCAGTAGTCATGAAACTACCTTCAACGATGTTGAGATACATTACACCAATCAGACAGAATGGGATGTTGAACAGACCGAATAGGAGAGCTACATTCTTCCATCCACCTGGTGCTTTGAATGGCCTGTCAAGACCTGCAAGGTGTGGGTTCATCTTTGCTTTTACGTATGCGAAAAGGCTGATACCGTTTGCACAAACGTATCCGATTGCTGATGCTGCGAGGATAGCTGCAGGGGCACCACCCATTGCAATGAGACCAAGGTTGAAAAGACCAATAAAGACCATTGCAAGTACAGGAGTACCATGAGCATTGACATTTGCGAAAATCTTTGGAAGGTTTCCTTCTGTTGCCATTGAGTGCATTGCCCTTGCGGAACCAAGGTATGCAGTCTGGATGATCAATGTCATAGCAGCAATGAGCATTACAACAGCAATTGTTGAACCAATGTCACCGAGAGCTGCCTGTGCAACAGGAAGCATTGGGTCAATTGGTGCGGCAGCAATACCATCGATACCGAGTACACCGGTAACTGTGGTCTGCACAATAACGTATGCGAAGAGACAAATTGCACCACAGGAGAAGAGTGCTTTTGGTACGTCGCTACCTGGGTTCTTGTATTCAGGACCATAGATAGCAGCAGTTTCCCATGCGCATGCGCTCCATTGTGCCATTGCGAAGATACCGAGCAATATCAGAATATGATGTGTATTCCATACCCAGGTGTCTGGCAACCAGTTGTTTGTAATGTTAGCAGCTACGAAGTCACCTGTTGCATATGGTGCAAGAGTAATTATTATCAAAGGCAATAGTGAGAAGGCTGCAAGAATGTAACCAACTGTTGCACCACTTGAAAGACCACGGTAGTTGACAAGAATCATACCGCCGAAAATCACGACACCTGCTATAAGTGATAGCTGGTATTCAGTGAAACTGGCAGCAACTGACGGGAACAGGCTGTGCAGGTAGAAACCTACAAGGATTGCGAAGATAGCAAGGACAGGGTTCCATGCGAACCAGTAGCTCCATGCGCTAAATCCACCGATTAGTTTACCTTTATCATATTTTCCTACATGATCACGCGTTTTGAAAACGTTTTGTGCAAATCCCGGAAGACCTGATGCATTCGGGAAAGTTGTTGCGAGCTCACCATAAGCCAGGTTCTGCATGAATCCCTGGAATACGGAAAGACCCCATACAATAATTGCAGCTGACCACAACCAGCTTGCAAAATATCCAATTGATGGCATAATCAACAGAGGTACACCAACAGCGATTGCAAGACCTTGTTTCCAGTCAATGGTACGTTCAAGACCACTGCCTTCACCGGTTTCACAAACCACTTTGGCACACTGCTCTGCATGATGCCAGTCTATACCTTCTGGTTTCTCATCGCTCATAATTAACACCACGCTCCATATTTTATAGATATAATAAATATAAAATGAAGTAAATCAGGACCCATAGACCCTGATCACTCCATCAGAGACATTATTCAGTAGTTTCCCTGAATTTCTGGCAGCTGTTGATTTCGATGTCAAGAACTTTCTCGATGTTCATCTTGGCAGCGATACCCTTTGCACAGCCTGGGACAGAGGTAATAATACCAATGTCGAGTTCTTCACGAACTTCCCTCATGACGTGCTCGTTGGCAAGGTCTGCTTTGTCAACACCGATCTTCTTGGCAACATAGTCTTTTGCATCGGCAAGTTCCATGCTGCTGTCGAACTGCATCCTGGCAACAAGGTCACCAGCTGCGCGCATACCGGTAAGACCGGATGCCATGATGTGTGCAATCGGCATACCTACAGGGTCGCCGACTCCGATCTATATACCGTCAACGCCGGCAATCTCGACCATTGCCTTGCTTGCACGGGTTACTGCATCGATTGGTGGAGTCTCAAACATTGGGATACCACCGACACCCATACCCATGTCAACATGACATGGAATGTTGGCTGTCTCAACACAGGCTTTGGTGAAAGTTACCGCACGTGCAAGGTTCCAGGCAGCGGATTTGCTTGTGTTGGTGTTACATACTGGACCGAACACGTTTGCACCAGCTTCTTCTGCGAGTGGGACCTGCTCATGTGGCCAGAGACCTGCAAGGATCTTTCCTTCGTATTCGAGTTCTCCGTGCATACCAAGGGTACATTCACCAGCCATACCGGCTTCAATGTAGATACCAGGGAATTCTTCCCTGAGTGCCTTGATTGCGTAGAGGGATGCGTAGAAGTCACCATCACCAGCTGCGCCGATTGTGTCAAAGTTGACACCGTCACAACCAACAGCCTGGAGACGCTGCATTACCCATGTGATGTCACGGGTTGCGTGGTCGCCTGCTTTCTCGATGGATTCACGGGCTTCTGCTATTTTGAATGCTTTCATGAGGTCGCCTGGGTTGGTGAATGGACCGTCTGGAGTATAATAAAGACCAAGGTTTGGCATAGCACCATAGAGCAGAGGAATTACCATGTTCATCTGGCAAACTTCCATTGTCTGCTGTTCCTGTGCAATAACAGGTTTGACGGGTTTGTAACTGTAGTCAATGTGACCAAGTTCCATTGTGTCTGCACCAAAAGCTCTCTCGTGCATCTGACAGCCGACAAGACGGCTGGATGGGATACCAACACCACTGTTACCCTGGTCACCATCAATCCTGATGGAACCAATGTCGTGGGTCATTGGAACTTCCATTCCGGGTTCAACACCTACAATCCTGTTAGGGTTGATAATGATGGACAGCATCTTGTCCATTTCGTCATCGGTAAGTGCTGCAACGTCTCCGAGATCTGCTGCGTCAGCGCTACCTTCCTGGATGTCAGCGAGGATGTCTTCCTTTGTCATGAAGATCTTTTCACCGTCACCCATCCTGAGCATGTATTCTGTTGCCATTTCAAATCACCTCAGAGAAGTTCCTTTGCTTTGTTGACAGCATCGCTTGCGTTTTCTGCATAGCAGTCAGCACCTATTTTCTTTGCCCATGCATTGGTTGCTGGAGCGCCACCGACCATGACCTTGACCTTGTCGCGCAGACCTGCTTCCTTAAGAGCCTCGATAACTTCTTTCTGGCCCTGAAGGGTGGTGGTCATAAGTGCGGAAATACCGACCATGTTAGCGTTAACTTCCTTTGCCTTGTCAATGAAATTCTTGACAGGAGCATCACGGCCAATGTCATGAACTTCAAACCCGGCGGTCTGAAGCATAGTGGATACAATAGATTTACCTATGTCGTGTACGTCGCCTTCGACGGTACCATTTACAATTACACCGAGTTTTGCACTGCCTGCTCCCTCTCCCATTTCATCCTGAAGTTCATCTACACCAGCCTGCATGGCTTCTGCAGCCATCATGACGTGTGGAAGGAATAATTTACCCCTCTCAAAAAGTGTACCAACCTCGTTCATACCAGCAGCCAGACCTTTCTCAATTATGTCTGGTGCACTTAACGTACCACGTGCTTTTGCAACAGCTGCTAAAACAGCGTCTTTCTTGCAACTGACGATTGCATCAGTCAATTCTTTGTATAATTCTTCGTTTGCCGTAGTTACAACCTCCTTTCCAATTTACGACTGGAAGCGGATCTTCGAAAAGATCACTAAAAACGAGAGGTGGTAATTCATATATAGCACAAATCGTATTGCATATACTAAGGACGTGGGAAATGACTAATTGCTTTGGTAAATTCCAAAGGGATTGGTTATTATTGTTTGATTAAAAAATTGAATTTACAGAGGGAAAGGAAAATAAACAAAGCTCTCAGACTTATAGGAACCGTGATTTGATGAGGTCATCCCTGAGTGATACAATATGGCTTTCTGAAAAAAGGAAACGCCTGTTGTTACTGTTGATGGAAGGTCCACGCGACATGGATCAGATCAAAAAATCCCTTAATGTTACTTCCAAGGCAATGATGCCACAAATCAAGATATTAATGGATAATGATCTTGTACTGGAAGAAGACAGAGTATTTTCACTTTCAGAAGTTGGCAAAATCATAGTCGATAACATGAACCCACTTCTGAGTACCCTTGAAGTAATTGAAGAAAATCCGGAATACTGGGCCACAAGAGATCTCTCCCCGATACCATCCAGACTTACACAAAAACTGGGAGAACTCGGCGATTGTATGGTAATTGAGCCAGATATCAATCATTTGTTTGACCTACCCGAAGAATTCACCGAGAACTTGGGAAAAGCAGCCAAAGTCAGGACGATGCTATCCTATTTCCATCCCCTGTATCCAAAATTATATTCCGAGATTTCACAGAAAGGTATTGAGCTGGATCTTATTTTCACGGAAATGGTCTATGAACGGATGATAGAGGAATGCTATGAAGAAATAAATACCATGGCAAACTCAAAAAACACTAAACTTTACATTCTAAAAAATGACATCGCCACAACCATTGCAGTGACAGATATGTTCGTATACATCTGTTTATTCAACAAAAATGGAATATACGATCACAAGAAAATAATGAGTTTTGATGACAGTGCCATTAAGTGGGGAGAGCGTTTTTTTGACAGCTACAAAGAAAAGGCTGAACAAATAAATAAGTTGTAAAGAGATCGGATCAGAGGAACATGATGGAATGGAAACACGTTTCACTTAAGTCCAAACTCATGCTTTTTATACTTGTAGGAGTGGCACTTGTACTTATTTCATCCACTGCTATTATCATATCTACAGTAACAACGCAGGAAGAGCAGCTGGCATATGAACAATCTATTGAGAAAGCACGAAGCTACGCCAATCAATTTGACATTGATATGCGATCCAACCAGGCAATCGGCCAGACCATTGCATCAACCTTAAGCGAGTACGAATCGAATGATCGTGATGAAGTTAACAACATGCTTTACCAGCTCTTAGAAGATAATCCCAATCTGATAGGTACGTATGTCTGTTATGAACCAGATGCATTTGACGAAAACGATCATCTCTATGCAAATACATACGGGCACGATGATACAGGACGGTTTATCCCTTACTGGAACCGCCTCCGGGGTTCAAACACCACACTTGATCCCTTGCTTAATTATGACACCCTTGATTATTACCAGGTGCCAAAAAACACCAAAAATACGGTTCTTACAGAGCCATATTACTATGAAGGTGTTTTTATCGTAAGTTTTGCGTCGCCAATAATAAAGAATGATGAATTCATAGGAATCGGCGGTGTGGACGTTGGCCTCAATTATATTGATGAAATCGTTAATCAGGTGAAAACATTTGAAACCGGTTATGCCTTCATGACGGGAAACACGGGTATCCTAATTTCCCATCCCACAAACAAGGAATGGGTAGGCTCAAAGACTCTCTATGACTTCAATGTACCCGAAATTGATCTGATGGCGGAAGAAATCCGCAAAGGTAATAGTGGATACATAAGGACTATAGATCCGATTACCAACAAAAAAAGTGTAATGTTCTACGAACCTGTCAAAACATCCAATTATTCGTTCATACTTGTGGTTCCAGAAGAAGAAATGCTTGCAGGAGTAACCGATCTTCGTCACAGGCTAATGATTATCAGTTCAATATCCACTCTTTTCATGGGTGCTGTTGCAGCCCTGATAGCCCGTTCAATAAGCCGGCCGATTAATGAAATCGTCAGGGATTTCAAATACATCTCCGATGAAGCCGTCGGAGGAAAACTTGACATTCGTGCAGATACTGAAGTTGATGTGGATTTTAAGAAAATACCGGAAGGTCTTAATGATATTCTGGAAGCTCTTGAAAATGCAAAGCAGCTTCGGGAAGAAATGGAAAATGTTGTCAACAGTAGTCCTGTCATCGTTTTCAAATGGAGAGCTGAAAAAAACTGGCCTGTAGAATTTGTCTCGAAAAATATTTCACAATTTGGCTATTCCCAGAATGATTTTGAAGATGGGACTATTACCTATGGAGATATGGTCGTACCGGAAGACCTTGAAATTGTTGAATCCAATCTTGCCGAAGCAATCAAAAATGGTGAAACCGAATTCACATGCGAATACAGGATAATTACTAAGAGTGGGGAGATCAGGTGGGTAGACGAAAGAACATTCATCGGAAGATATGCCGAAGGCAATGTCAAAGATTTACAGGGCATCATTGTGAATATTGATGAACGTAAGCGTGCGGAAGAAGCCCTTCTCAAAATTGAAGACATCCGCAAAAAGGAAATCCATCATCGTATCAAGAACAATCTACAGGTGATTTCCACACTTCTGTTCCTTGAATCCGAAAAATTCAAGGACATGGATGTGCTGGATGCATTCAAAAACAGCCGGGACAGGGTACGAACAATGGCACTTGTCCATGAGAAACTGTACCAGTCTGAAGATATGGAAAGTATAGATTTCGCAGACTACAGCAAGAATCTTATTAACTATTTATCCCAATCATATGTTCTCAGAAAAAGTGATGTAAATATAGAACTTGAAGTTGAAGATGTATTCCTGGGCGTTGATACTGCAGTACCTCTTGGAATAATAATTAATGAACTTGTTTCAAATGCCCTGAAATATGCATTCGAGGACAAAGGACAAATTACAATTGAACTAAAGAAATTCAACTCTGAATACAAGCTGATAGTATCAGACAATGGTATCGGATTGCCTGAGAATCTGGATGTGGAAAATACGGATTCACTGGGACTTCAGCTGGTTTACACGCTTGTAGAACAAATTGATGGAAAGATAGATCTTGATACGACTAGCGGAACAAAGTTTACAATAACTTTCACAGAAGACAAATAAACCGGGTGAATCAAATCATGACAGGAGAGAAAATCCTAGTAGTTGAAGATGAGAAAATTGTGGCATTGGGTATTAAACGCATGCTCAAGAATATGGGATACATTGTTCCCAGTATTGCATCATCCGGAGAAGAGGCCATCAAGAAAGCCGAGATCACGTTCCCTGATCTGATACTGATGGATATTATGTTAAAGGGAGACATTGACGGCATTACTGCTGCTCAAACAATTTCCGACAGGATGAAAATCCCGGTGGTTTATCTCACAGCTTATTCCGATGACAAAATAATACAGAGAGCAAAGGAAACCTGTCCATATGGATATATCACAAAACCATTTGAGGAAAGTGATTTACGCGCCACTATAGAGCTCGCACTGGACACACATAAAAATGAAAAATAAAAAGAAAAAAGATTGGGAAAATTATTTCTTAAATTCGGTGTAACCGCATTTCCCACATGAAAGCCTGTCCTTGTGATCTGCCAGGAAAACACCTTCTCCACAGCGTGGGCAGAACTGGTTGACTCTTTCAATGCTGTCTCCGCTTACCTTATAATAGTCTTTTACAGCCATTTTAAAACACCTTATTCTTCGCTTGCTTCCTCAGCAGCCTCTTCGGCAGCGTCTTCTTCTTCCTCAGGAGTTTCTTCTTCAGGCTCTTCTTCCGGAAGTTCATTCCTTTTTAGGACATATTCCTTTTCGATCTCTTTCATGCGATCTTCGGATTCATAAATCTTAGCATAGCCGATAACTTCTTCTTTACCGAACAGGTTGTCAAGGCTCTGCACAATAACAAGCTGTGGAGAACAGTTTAACATTGCAGCCATTTTGAGTTTGACGTCTTTTCTGGAAGGTGTAGGACCTTCAAAAGTTACGTTAAAGTTCACCTCACGCCTGTTGAAAAGTGAATTATTCTTGTCTTCAGTGATATTAATATCCATAAAGTTTCCTCCGAATAGAATCCAATTGTTGATTATCTTCTTGTTCGTTGATGATTTGATCCATTAACTCTTTCATTTCGAGTTTTTTAGAGGATGTGATTCTCACCAGCATCATACCTTTATCTGGTTGTCCGTATAAAACAACGGAACCATCCGGCGCCATGATTACTGCTGGCAATGCTGCAAGATCCTCTTCACCCTTCACGAATATACGAAAACGCTGGTCCGACGATACGGCGTCGGCAAGGGCATCCAGCAAGTCTTCGGTGATGGTACCTGACGGATTATTGACTTCAAGTTCCTTGAAACCGTCATGTTTTGTACCTTTAATTACCTTTTCAGATGCAGGTCCGCGGTGTGTCCTGTCATCAACTATCAGGATATCCGGTACAATACCAGATTTGAGCAAGTGGAATGTAGTAACATCACCCACAGATATAAGTTTTGTGGGATTTCCAAGATCTTTCAAAATGCTATTAACTGCTACTTCCCCGGGTCCTTCATAAAGAGTTCCAAACTGCTTCCGCATAATTGGACGAAGTGATTCCGGGAGAGTTAAACAGGACAAGTTTATCGCACCTTTAATGCATACTTGTCAGCAACGTCCACACCAATTTTTTTACCAATTTCAGACTTTTCCGGATCTACGATAATGACAAGCCCGCTCCAGTCTGAACTGAGGTTACTGGTACCACATAGGGGACATGTCTGTCCTGAAACAATGCGATGGCATTCCCTGCAAACCTGATCTGCCATTGTTTATTCACTCCTGAATTTATTCTGCCTGCTCGGATTTTGGACGGCGCTCTTCCTCGAGCCATTCCATCTTACCGAGTGCATGCTGCCTCATTGTTAAACCTATCTTGGTATCGCGAGGCTCGCGTTCGTTAATACTTACAGCAACAATACGGCTTCTTACACGATCACCCTCTGCAAGTGACCTTCCACCGGTTTTGCTGAGAAGCCTGCCGTTTTTCCCATCATATGACATGAAATCATCAGTAATCTGGCTTACATGCAATAGCCCATCCATGGAACCAATACTCACAAAGGCACCGAACTCGACGGTTTCCACAACTTCGCCTTCGATAACTTCCTGAAGCACCGGAACAAAAACAATTGCTTCAAAAGTGACGTCGTAATAAACAGCCCCGTCACCTACAAGGATGTGCCCTTCACCTACTTCATCAATATCAGTGACTGCCACAACTGAGCCGATATTCTTGTCTACCCTGCCCTCCAGTTTAGCTTTCAGGGCATCTTTTACGCTAACCCTGACATCATCTCCCAGAAGATTAGGAGCAACACGGACAGTATCAACAAGTTTCATCCTTTTATACATGACTACATCTCCACAATGATCTCAGACTACCACAGATAACGCTCTCTTATATATCATTTTGGTATTGCACGTCTACCAGGATTGTTCAAGCCTGTTTTTCTGCCGCAACCGAATAATCGGTATTTTGTGCTCTTCCAATCTCTTTTGTAAACCAATGTCATTTGTAAGAACCGGCAATTCCAATTCAGATGCCATATCCACAATAACATCGTCGGCAATACCCGACTTTTCCATTATGTCACAACGCTGGCAAAGAGAAAGAGCAACTTTAGATGCAGCTTTTTGCTCTCCGCGATAGCGCTTGATTAACACTTTGAGCTCATCAACAACTGCCGAAGGTACAATGAATTCATTGTAACCCATTCGCTGGAGCTCCGTGAAAATATCGACCCCGAATTGCACCGGGATCATCAATCCATTGGTGTCAATGATTACTTTCAATTCTCAATTACTCCGACGCCTATTAGTCTCCAGCGAGAGCCAACACGGCGGCTAATTGCAACAGTAGAACCAATTTCAGCACATACCGGACGTTTCAGTTTAATCTCCGCAACTTCCCCTCTTGCACTTGTTACAACTCCCACGGTCGTTGCAGTGCCCACATTGAGCATAAGAGGTTCACTTGTCTTGATTTTCACGATTTCTTCATCATCATCGGAAATACCAACAACACGCTCAAGCAGGTGAAGCTGAAGAGTGAATATATCAAAAGTCGGTGGCAATGTGCCCGGAGCACCTGCAACCTGTCCGGTTAATGAATCGCTCTTTGTAAGGTTTGGATCGAGACTGGTACCTACTGCAAGAAGACCACCGGGAGTTGCTTCCTCCACTGTTTCATCTCCTGCGACAATACGTTCTATTTTTGTATAAATAGGATCCCAGCGAACAGCATTCTCACTTTCCACTTTCATACCTGGTCGGATTTCCAGTTCGTCACCCTCACGCAGGATACCTTCTGTAAGTGTTCCGCCAAGTACACCACCGGCAATTTTCTTAATGGAAGTTCCGGGCTTGTTTATGTCAAAAGATCTGGCAATGAGCAATTTTGCGTCTTTGTCAAGCTTGTGTGAAGGAGCCGGGATGTACTCTTCCATTGCTTTTATCAGGACATCTATATTGATATTCTGCTGGGCAGAAACCGGAATTATAGGAGCGTTTTCAGCGACCGTTCCTTTAACAAACTCCTTGATTTGGTGATAATTCTCAATGATCTTTTCCTTTGAAACAAGATCGATCTTGTTCTGCACAATAATAAGATTCTCAATTCCGATGATATCCAGAGCCATCAAGTGTTCCTTGGTCTGAGGTTGCGGACAATCCTCATTTGCAGCAATGACGAGAATTGCTCCATCCATAATAGCCGCTCCTGAAAGCATCGTAGCCATCAAAGTCTCGTGGCCGGGAGCATCTACAAATGAAATAGTCCTTACTTCTTCTGTTTTTGTACCACATTCATCACACTTCTTTGCTACGGTATAACACTGGGGTTCAGCGCAAGATGGACATTTCCTGAAAGTAGTATCTGCATATCCGAGGCGGATGGATATACCTCGTTTCAACTCTTCACTGTGCTTATCTGTCCAGACGCCGGACAATGCACTTACCAGAGTGGTTTTTCCGTGGTCGACATGACCTACCATGCCGATATTAACACAAGGTTGACTCAATTTTCGATTTCCTCCCTTCAGCGGGCTAGATAAAAATGGGATATATAACTCTAATGCATCACTGGATATTATTAATAACGTAAATACCTTCCTGTTAAAACCCGAATTAGAAAAAGTAAAAAAGAGGAGTTGGGAAGAGTGTTACTCTTCACCTTTTTTTCCTGAACCAAATCGTCTGTATGCAAAGTATGACACTACTGCAAGAGCGGCTATAAGGCCAATTGCAGCAATAGTGGCTGTGGAGGGGAAGCCTGAACTTTCCGGTTCGACAACTTCAGTTCGAATCTTGACACTGTCAGAGATCCTGCTATGCCCATCCTGATCTTCATACTTGACTTCACTGTTTATAGCATATGGTTTTGAGACAGCGGTTTCATCAACCTTAAGTTTGAAGATGGCAACTGCACTTTCCCCGGGCTCAAGAGATCCGAGATAGGCCTGATCATCAGTAGTACTGAAAGGATCAGCAGCACTTATCCTGACGGTTGCATCTTCGGCGACAACTTCACCAACATTGGCATAGGTAGCATAGAGCATACCTTCAACGCCTGCAACCAGCTCACCACTTACATTTACAATCTCAAATTCAGCTGCTTCTTTAACATATACAGGGAATGTAATATTCTGTGCCCCCACATCGTACCACATACCTACGTCCATATTTGTAATTCCCAGATCTGTTTCATTATCCCCGGAAACTTCAATGTTTTTCTGATAGCCGTAATACAAGTCCAGACGCAACGGGTATTCACCAGCAGGAGCATTTTCGGAGATTTCAATACTAAACTGCACAGGAGAACTGGTTTCATCTCCTGAGACAAGGGTTCCTGCTTCCTGAGGACCGGATTTTACATCAATAGCAGGATCAAGGGAGGTGAGTATGGCAACTATCCCGATTGCCGTTGTTCTCTGGGATTCATACGTCATCTCAGCCTGCTGAAGTTTGTGTTCAAGGCTGTCAAGATCATCACCATCTGTTTCAGAGCGGAATCCGGTAATCACCCCTTTGTTCATCAAATTGATGCTGAGTTCTACGGAGTCACCACGATCATATTCATCGTCTCCTACAATGGTAGCACTAATATCCGGACCACCATATACAGTATAGTAATTTTCATCAAACCTGAAATGCTCGGGAAGAGCATTATTTTCTGCTACAAACTCCGCTTGTGCCGGAATTGCCAGCAGCATAGCAGCAAGCACGAGCAAGCATGCGTATTTAAGTCCAATTTGCATAACGATTACTCCTCTTTTTCACCAATTTTTCGTCTTTTACGTATTGTATCAATAATCATGTATAGAGCTACAAGGAAGGTTCCAGCCAGCGATGCACGACCTATATCCACACCCCCATCAGGAGATGTCAAAGGAACCTCAATCTTCAGGTTTTCTGAGAACGCAACATCCCCATCCTCGTCAATGTACCTGAGTTCGCTATCCAAACCATAGTTCTTTGCAATTGCTGTGGATGAAGCATCAATTATAAAGGAAGCAGTTTCAGTTTCCCCTGGCTCCATGTCACTCAGGGAAACCGTAGGCCTGGAAGTGGCAAGAGGCGTCATAACTACGATTCGTGCAATAACATCATTTGCAGCCAGTTCACCATCATTTCTGTAAGTGATATTAATCGTAGATGACTGTCCTGCAACCAGCTCACCTTCAATTTCCTGAACACTGAAGAGGGGAGCTTCTTTGATAGTTATCGGAATTGGAAGAGTGGCATTTGTTTCTTTATAATATACAGTGTGATCCACATCCGGCAGCCCAAGCTGTACAGCACTTCCACCTGTCATCTGAACATCGTCCTGAAACTCATAACTCACGGGGAGCATTAAGACGTAGTCACCTGCCGGAGCATCGTCAGAAATACTAATAGTATAGGTAAGCGGCTGCGATGGAAGCTCACCGGGAACCAGTTTCTCAAGAGTTTGGCCACTGGTCAGGGGATCCACATCAATCATTTCAATCGGAGAAACAAGTGTTGCCTTTATACCATATGCAATTGTTCTTGCAGTTTCATATTCCAGTTCTGCCAGCGCAAGCTGTTGTTCACTCTGACTTCCTTCTACACTGGTTTTTGACTCAAAGCCATAGAGAATTCCGCGGTTGGAAAGAACAATGCTTATCCGGGAAGTTTCCCCCCTTTCAAATTCATTATCACCAAGAACCGAAGCATAAATATCCGGAACACCATAGCCTTCGTAGTAGTTGGTTGTATAACCATAGGAAGGCTGGATAAATTCCTTGGAACTTACAGGTACAACTGTAGCAAACAATGTGGAAGAAATTACCACAAAAATCATGAATGCACAGAAAAAATATCGTGCCATAGACTTTCCAATAAAATTAATCACTGGGAATCAACCCCTGCTTTTTGTTGAGTTTTCTGTTTAATAGTGAATCAAGTATGCCTGTAGATTCTGCTCTTCGTTTTTCCCGGAACGTGTCAAGAAGAACGATCACAGGTGGAAAAATAACGAAGGTTGCAAAGAGGGCCAGTCCCACATCTATAACTGTAATTATTCCGAAATCACTTGTAATTGAGAATGGGGATGCTATCAATGCACTAAAGCCAAAGAGAGTCGTCAGGCCGGAAGTGACAATTGCTTTTCCGATTTTGACACTTGCCTCAGACATTGCCTCCTCGGGACTCAAGCCTTTTTCCCTTTCCTCGAAATACCTCTCCATCATTAGAATTGCATATTCAGAACCAACACCGAGAATAAGTGCTCCCAGCGTAGCAGTCATGGGATTGTATTCCATACCGGAGTAATACATTATTCCGCCAGTCCATCCAATTACCATAAACATGGTTGCAACCGGCACAAATGCCTTGAGCCAGTCACGATAGATTACAAGCAGACCTCCGAAAACGAGAGTGATTCCAAGATATGACATGAAAACTCTGCCTGAAGTCAATGCATCCAGCACTTCTACGAAAACGACTGAACCACCCGTAATGGTAACAGTGACTCCCGGTGGCGCAGCCCTCCAGCTGATGTCTTCACGAACTACGTTTGTGAGGGATTCGATGCCCTTTAGCCCTAAATCTCCCATGGCATCTCCGATGTTCAGGTTGAGTAGCATGAGATTATTGCCATGGATGTAAGTGTCAAGTGTTTCTTGGGGAACCATGGTATACAGACGATCAATTTCCGCTTCATCTGTCGGAAGTTCTCCGTTATTCATGGATTTTAATACGGTGACAATGCTGTCCGAAGCATAAATATTGTCGCGGGATTCCACTTCTTGCGTACTGAAATCATCAACCCATTGCAAAACCACCGGATCTGTCACATCATCTGTTTTTACAATAATGTTAAGCTGGTCATCACCACCGGTAACATCACCAAGGTGTCCCAGATCGATAAGTGCAGGCATATCCTGTGGAACAAACGTTTCCGTATCAGAATTGATAGGAACCATTGGATCTACATAAAGACCATTAAGACAAAGCAAAAAGGCAACCGCAAGTATTGGAACAGGATGCTTTAAAACAAACCCTGTAGTAGAACGCAATCCTTTTTCAAGCATATCCGGTTCTTTAACCTTCTTTTTTGAAAGCTTGTGTTGCGATCTGAAACGGCGAACCTTTAGTCTGTGACTCAATGTATCTATTTTCTTTTTGTGATGTTCGAAATTCTTGCCAAAGGAATCAAAGATATAAAGCACCGTCACCCCCACAAAAAGCGAAGCTAAGAAGCACATCACAATACCTATGAGCAATAGTTTGGCAAAATCCTGAATCATAGGGACACTTGAAGTCAGAAGCGAAAAGAATCCAAGAGAAGTGATAATCAATGCAATGAGAACTGCCGGACCCGTGTGCTTAATGGTGTCAATAACAGCTTCAGCAGGAGTTTCACCTCTTTCCAGTTCCTCTTCAATCCTGTTGTGGAACTGGATTGCATAGTCTATCCCCAGACCAATTAGTACCGGAAAAGCAGCCATGGAAACCATTGTCATTGGGATTTCCAGATACCCCATTGCTCCAAACGTGTAAATAATACCCAGAAGAACAATACCAAGTGGCATAAGCCTCCAGCGAACATGCTGGAAAACCAGATAGAGCACAATAACCATCAAAAAGGCTGAAAGCATGAGTAAGAGTCCCATACTTGTCATCATTTCATCATTCATTGCAACATTGAAAGCAGGCTCTCCGGTCACAATTACTTCATACCCCGGCGGGAATTGAACCAATCCTACAGAGGTTTCAACTTCCCGCAGAACTTCCTGCTTCTGTATTTCGCTTGAATCACCAGCCGTCTCTATATAGAGCAGAGCATGAGTCCCATCAGGCATTAGGGATTCAGGAACGTTGTTTGTAATAGAAGTAAATTCGGATTCACTTTCAGGAATAGCCCATCTGCCATTCATTTCCAGATTAAGATCCTTTGTAACTGAGGCCGGACTAAAGGTACCCACTACACCGGGAACCCGGGAAGATGTGCTTTCAAGCCTGTCGAGAGCCTGGAAAACTTCAATATTCCGAACATCTTCTCCCTCAACCATCACAACGATGGCTTCTGTGCTAAAGAGGCTCAAATAAAGATGGTCAAAATCCTGATAAAGCGTAGAAGTCTTTTCAACAAAAGTGTCTGTGCCTGATTTCATTTCAATTAGCTGGGCACCCTGTGCCGCGGTAATTACCAATAAAAATGCAATTATCAGAACAGGGAAACGATTGTCTTCGATAAAAACGCCAAGTTTTTCAAAGAATCCTTTCATTTCAACTTCTCACAATGGATTATTTATTTCCCTTCTTCTGCTCTTCCAAAAGTCGGGTTTCAATCCTTCTTTCAAGCTCAACAACTTTACTCAGGCTGGAAAAAAGTTCCTCATATTCCGACTCACTAAGAAGAGATTCAATTCGCTCTGAAATCAAATCCATGAATTCATCAAAAACTTCCAGATGCTGCCGTCCACCCGGAGCCAGAGAAATGAAGCATTGCCTCCTGTCATCAGGATCAGGTTTCCGAAGAACTAACCCTTCCTTTTCAAGAGAATCAATTAGACTGGTTACACTACTCTTGTTTAACTCAAGGTATTGGGAAAGGGAAGACGGAGTTACTTCCCCTTCTATATCCAGTATTCGAAGGGTCAGGTTTCGACTTTTGTTTTGATGCGGGTTTTCACAGGGACAGCCTTCCATGGAATTCATAAGAATAGATCCGAGTTTATTAGAGAGAAAATGGTTTTCAAGATGCAACAAAAGTAGTTCTCTTTTATTTTTCATAATAACACCAGTCTAGTTTGAATTCCAAATTATTAGATTTCCTAATTATTTGAAAAATGAACTACTTGATGTTATATAAAACTGCGCTTATTTGATGAAGCTGATTTGAAACTCACATTACAAAAATTGGAAATGAACTGGAGGAGAAATCTATTAGAATCCCTCCTCCTGAGGAGTTCCTTAAATATAGGAAGTCATATAAAAATGTAATTATGCTGTTCGAGACAAAACTATAAAAAAAGAAAACTGGAAAGAAGGTTACTTCCTTCCTATGAAATAGTAGGCTATAGCGCCTAGCACACCGAATAACAAAGCTACAAGAATCCATACTATTTTCATCAAAGTGCTCAGCCCTTTGTTCTGGGTAAGCACATCATAGATTACCCACAACACCGATGCCAGAACTATTAATCCCCAGATTGTTGTTAACAAAGACATAGTTATATCTCCTACAATTATAAAATAGTGAGAAAAGTATTTAAGAATTGCTTTGCCTGATTTCAAAAATTATCCCGAACATCACTTGTCCGGCCCCTCAGGAAGACAGAAACCAAATATAGTATATTCCCCGAACTTGCTGTCAATGTAAACTTTTCCGCCATGCATTTCGACAAATTTTTTCACCAGGGAGAGACCCAATCCGGTTCCCCCATATCGACGGGAAGCAGACGATTCCACCTGACTGAATGTCTTGAATAACTTCTTCTGATCCTCTGGTTTTATGCCGATGCCATGATCCTCAATTTCAAATTTGATAAACCCCGAATCCAGTTTTTCAACCCTCACCTTTAAAACATCTTCCACATGGGAAAACTTAATTGCATTTCCAAGAAGGTTGTAGAGAATTTGCTTAATTTTCTCTTCATCAGCTACCATTACATCAACATTTTCATCCACAGAAACATCAATTGAAAGTCCTTTTTTGAAAGCGAGTGGATCAATAATTTCCACTATATCATGGAGTGTTTGCCTGACATTAAACGTATCATAGTGAATTTCGTGTTTCCCCGATTCCGCCTTTGAGATGTCAAGAATGTTGTTAATTATATTAAGAAGATGCAAACCGCTATCATGAACGTTAGTAAGGTATTTCTCCTGCTTTTCGTTTAACTCACCAACTTTCTTTGTCAGGAGAAAATCTGAAAATCCAATGATTGCATTGAGGGGGGTGCGCAGTTCATGACTCATGTTTGCAAGGAATTCACTCTTGCTGCGGCTGGAAGCTTCGGCAATTACCTTTGCTTTTAGAAGCTCGTTTTCAAGATTTTTCCTTTCAGACAAATCGATTTCCATGGAAAAAAACTCAAGTGAGCCTTCCGGATCGGTAAGTGCAACATGACTTGAGTAAACGGATATTTTCCCCCCATCCTTTTTGAGAAAACTTATCTCAGAGCCTTCAATTGGAACAAAAACAGTACTTGAAGAACGGATAATTCTGTCGAAGTTTTCGCGATATTCAGGAAGAATAATAAGTTCGGTCAGTTTTGAGCCAATGGCGTCTTCTATCGAATAGCCGAACATTTTCTCGCTTGCACGATTCCAGTAATTTATAGTGCCTTCCGAATCAAAACCCTGAACTGCGACATCCGGAACCGCATCTATCAAATGCATAAAGCGCTCTTCATTAAACTGAATCTGTGTGTCTTGCTGTTTTATTGTTTTCTCAAGATCAACCTGGTTTCGCAACGACATGTAAAACAAATTTGCAGCAAGGATGACCAGCATGAAAGAAACAGCCTTTATCAGCGGCAGATCATCCGGAGAAAGCCCGTTTACTAATAAGTCTTCAAGCCATACAGAAAAATACAACCAGAAAGGAACCATTAAAAGCAGAAAAAAGATTACTGTAGCAGTTAATACTGAATAAGGACGGGAGAAAAAACCTTTCAATCTAAGGGGATCATCGATGTTTTTTTCGGGCATGGTTTGCTCCGCTACCCCCATAAACCCTCTAATCATCTACAGGAAACATTTATACCTATGGATTATATAATATAAATAGCTGTTCACGTTGTTAACTGGCGGTGTTCCTAAAAACAGTCTCAAAAACAGAGGGACCGACGATGAAGATAGACACAAAAACGCTTCCAAAATACATCAATATCGTCATTCTACTTACATTAATCAATGCTTTGTTATCACGATTTGCAGTCATGAAATCCCCTATCGAACTTGGTCCGGGGGTTTCTGCTCTTTATTTTGCCATTTCTTTTATGATAGTATTCACTTTGTGGTATGGATTATGGGGCGGAATTGCCGCATATACGGGATGCGTCATTGGCGCTGGATTTTTGGGAGGATTACCACCGGAAGTCAACATAATATGGTCTGTTGCAGACTTCTGGCAGGTACTGATTCCATTAGCTGCTTTTAAGATCCTGAACGGAGATATCCGCCTTCTCACAAGAAGAGATATGTTGATTTTTCTGGTGTTTGGTTTGTTCCTGAATAATCTTCTGGGGGCAGTTTGGGGATCATCTATGCTCTTTGCAAGCAATATTGTGACATGGGAACAGTGGTTCAATACATTCCAGGGCTGGTTTGTAGGCAACCTTGTCGTAACGATAATCATTACACCATTGCTCCTTCGATACGTAACACCATATATCCAGAATACCCAGACTTATGTAGAAGGATACTGGAATTGAAGGATAAAAATACTGTATGTAACTGGATCTTATGCCTTTACTATTTCATTTCTGTGCCAGTATGTTAATACGACGGAAGGTCTCAAAGCACCTTTTGTCTTCTTGTCTGGTTTCCTCTATCATCCTGTTAATTACAAATTCACGGAATTCCATTTGCTTTTCTTTGGGAAGAAAAGAAATAAAAGGAACAAGACTGGGCTGATCAATCCATTTGATCATAGCTTCTGAATCCGGGAAAAAACGGTCAGCGTTTTCACCCCATACTTTTACATTACACAATCCGCTGGATTTAGCAAGTGCTGAATACTCATCCACAGATGGCATATACCAAGGCCATTCGAAGGTTGAAAAATGTTCGGCATAACTCCCCAACGCCATAGCTTCACGTATTACTTTAAAAAAGCTTGAACAGTTTCCTTCAGCTGCAAAATTGAAACGAATCTGGCCACCGTCATAGAGAGAATGACTAACATTACGAAGCAGACTATGATGATCCTTTACCCAATGAAGAGCGGCATTTGAAAAAACAACATCAAATTCCTCGACAAAGTTGAGAGCGTTGATGTCCATCAACAGAAAATGAAGGTTGTCTCTTTCTTTTGGAATGGCTACGTCAATCATACTCCGAGAAGCATCAATGCCGATGACTTCTCCATTTGGAAGAAAATCGGATATCCTTACCGAAAGTGTTCCGTCACCGCAACCGAGATCGAGGACTCTCTCATTTCCCTTAAGATTAAGTTCTGCTATCAGCCTGGAACCCCATTCCTTTTGGTGGGTTGATGCCTGTTCGTACTTTTTTCCGTCAAATTCGTATACCACTTTCATCCGACCAGAGAGGAAGACTTTCTATAAAATTATCTTAACTGTATATTATACATTATCCAATAAAATGATACCGAGATGCAACCGGATCTTGATCAGAACAAAAATAGATCCAGTTATCGAAAAACAAGAGAAAGGGAGCAAAAAGCTCCCTGAAAAAAGAGAGGTAGCAGGCAACTCATTCTTCCGATTCAGAATTAGTACCGGAGCGCTTCCTGTAAAGGACAAAACCTCCGACTGCTAAAAGAATAACTGCCAGCCCGCCAAGCATTGTACTACTGTTGCCCCCTGATGAAGCCCCTGGAAGTACCTCTGTCTGGATTTTCACGGCATCCGAAATCCTGTCATGACCGTCTGAGTCCTCATATTTGATCTCACTGTTTATGGCATAGCTTTTGAAGACTGCATTTTCATCGACTTTCAAACGGAAAGCTGCAACTGAAGATTCACCTGGCTTCAAGTCTCCGAGATAAGCCTGATCATCGGTAGTACTAAATGGCTCTGCAGGACTCATACGCACGATAGCATCCTTTGCCGTTAACTCTCCGACGTTGGAATAAGTAACATAAAGCATGTTTTCCTCATTGGCATACAGAATCCCTGTCACGTTTGTAACAGCAAACTTGGCTTCTTCTTCGACATACACCGGCACGGTTACGTTCTGGGCTCCAACATCATACCACAAACCTACCTGCATGTTGGTAATACCAAGATCCGTTTCGTTATCCCCATCAACCTGCACATTTCTCTGGAAGCCGTAATAAAGATTCAAAAGCAGAGGGTACTCACCTGCTTCGGCATTCTTGGAGATCTCAATCACAAACTGGACAGGAGAATCTGTTTGCTCACCTGCCATAAGAGTGCCCGCTTCCTGAGGACCGGATTTTACCCTGATATTCGGGTCAGAGGACGTCATTATCGCAACAATGCCTATTGCGGTAGTACGTTGTGATTCATAGGACATCTCTGCCTGCTGGAGTTTTTGCTCCAGAGTATCCAGATCATCGTCATCGGTTTCCGATCTGAAACCTGTTAGGACCCCTTTATTCATCAAATTTACATTCAGTGTAACAGTGTCACCGCGGGCAAATTCATTATCCCCTACAAGGGTGGCCACTACGTCGGGGCCACCATAAACAGTATAGTAATTTTCATCAAAACTGAAATGTTCCGGCAAACCTGCATTTACAGATTCTTCCTGCGCACTGGCAGCTACTGTAAGCAGTAATGCCAAAACCATTATTGCGAAGGAGCATTGTTTTGCATAGTTTCTTATCGTTCGCATAATCTACCTCTCTATTAATTTAATCAATTTTTCCTGACATACCTGAAAGACATGAAGCCCACTATCAGGAAAACACCTGCAAGCAACAAATCAAATGTCGGAATCACAGACTCTGATTTGTGAAGTGGTATTTGCACCATCAAAGCATCCGAAAGGCTGGTCTCACCGTCTTCGTCAATGTACTTGACTTCACTGGAAATTGCATAATCCTTGGGAACTGCATTGTTTTCAGCAGTTACCTCAAAGGAAACTGTTCTTTTTTCTCCTGGGTACAACGTACCGAGGGAGATTTCGTTCCTTGATGACGAAAGGGGCTTCATTGCCACAAGACGGGCAATTGCGTCATTTGCAGGCATCTCACCCATGTTGGTATAGGTAATGTTAACTGTAGAAGTCGAGCCCGCCATTAATTCCCCTTCCACTTCTGTGACCTCAAGTTTTGGATCAGGTTTGACAAGGATTGGAATCTGCAGCGTTTTGTTGGCATTCTTGTAGTATGTCGTGTGATCCATTGAAGGAAGACCCAGAATCACAGTACTTCCACCCGTCATCTCCACTTCACTCTGATACTGATAAGTCACAGGCAGAAGTAGCAGATATTCACCTGCAGGAGCATGTTCGGAAACTTCAAGTTTAAACACAAGCGGATAGTCGGGAAGTACACCGGGCATCAGTTCATCAAGAGTCTGAAGACTGGAGTCAGGATCAACATCGATATAATCGGAAGTTGATATCAATTCCGCTTTGAGGCCTATTGCAGTAGTCCTGTAGGCTTCGTATTCAAGTTCCTTCAGGGACAACGCGTGTTCCGTTTCATCAGCGTCTATACTTGTATCATACTCAACACCGTGAAGAACGCCCCTGTTGGACAGGACAACGTTTAGCAAATATTCCTCACCACGTCCAATTTCAACATCACCAACCACTGATGCATAAATATCCGGTTCTCCATAGGTTTCGTAGTAATTAGTGGAGAATTCGGAGACCGGAGGAATAAATTCCTTGGATTGAACTGCCGGCGCCATACATAAGAGTAAAACTATCCCGATTACAAGGATAGAAGGATAATTTTTCAGGAAATCATTCATAAGACATTACCTCCTGCCCGGAAAGAACTGACTTTCCATTCCTTTCTTCACGCCAGCTATCAAGATATACTATGAGTGGCGGGAAAACTACAAAGGTAGCAAACAAGGCCAGTGCAACATCAATAACAGTTACAAGACCAAAGTTACTGTTTAAGCCAAACGGCGATGCAATCAAAGCGGAGAAACCAAAAAGCGTTGTAAGACCTGAAGCAATAATAGCCTTCCCGATTTTACCGCTTGCAGTCACCATTGCATCATGGGGCGAGAAACCTTTCTCTTTTTCCTCGTAGTAACGTTCCATCATCAAGACTGCATATTCAGATCCCACACCCAGAATTAAAGCGCCAAGAGTGGCTGTCATAGGTGTATAAGGAACGTCGGTGAAATACATTACTCCACCAGCCCATCCTATTACGACAAACATTGTTGCAACCGGCACAAATGCCTTGAGCCAGTCACGGTAAATCACAAGCAATCCTCCAAGAACCATAAACAGACCGGTGAGTGTCATCATGATACGCCCTGAAGTAAGAGCATCAATCAAAGTCGTCATGACCACAAGATCTCCGGTAACAGTTACGGAAACACCTGGAGGTGGCTGCATCCAGCGAACATCATCTTCCAGAATGCCAACAAGTTCACCTATACCTTCGATTCCAAGCTCGGTCCAGGCATTACCAGTATCCAGTTGCATAAGAAGGAAACTGTCATCATGCATGAACCACCGGGATTGTGATTCCGGAATTACTGAATAAAGTGCTTCAATTTCAGAATCCTCGGAGGGTAATACCCCGCCGTTATATGACTTCAGCAGAGTATGCATCCCTTCCGAGCCGTATATGTTGGCACGGTGCTCAGTCTCATGTTCACCAAATTCTTCCATCCATTGAATCACCGCCGGATCAGAGACATCTTCCACCTTGATAATAAGATCAATATGAGTGGTGCCACCTTCCATTACACTACCCATGTGAGTCCATTCAAGCAAGGCCTTCATGTCGGAGGGAACAAAGGTTTTTGTGTCAGCTTCTATTGGGATCATTGTATCCGTATAAATTCCGGATACACAGAGCAACCCTGCAAGAAACAGTATTGGAACAGGATGTTTGAGAGTGAATTTTGTGGAATTGCGCAGGAGGGTTTCGAATTTGTCAGGACCACTGGATTTCTTTGTTTTCTTTTCCCTTTTGGGAATCAGTGATGAAATTTTGCTGATGAACCTGTTTTTGCTGGCACCATCAAGACCATAGAGAGTGGTAACTCCGACAAAAAGAGATGCAATAAAGCACATTGCAACCCCGATAAGAAGAAGTTTTCCGAAATCCTGGATCATGGGAACCGTGGAAGTAAAGAGGGAAACAAAACCCATTGAAGTAATGAGCAAAGCAATAAGGACCGCAGGACCTGTGTGTTTGACCGTCTGGACCACTGCTTCTGATTCACATTCACCACATTCCAATTCCTCCTCAATACGATTATGGAACTGGATGGCATAGTCTATCCCAAGGCCAATCAGGATTGGGAAAGCAGCCATCGACACCATTGTCATTGGAATATCCAGGAAGCCCATCGCCCCAAAAGTGTAGATCACACCGATCATCACGATGCCAAGCGGGAGCAATCTCCACCTCACATGACGGAAGACAATGTAAAGAACAACAAACATCAGTATTATTGAGATCATTAGCAGGTACGATATGCTGCTATTCATCTCATCTTCCATTTCGATGTTGAAGTCAGCATCACCCGTCACAATTACGTTGTAACCTGCCGGAAATTCCGCAAAAACTACGGACTCTTCTACAATACGAAGTATTTCCCTGAGATCATCGTAGCTCACATCTCCCCCAACTTCAATGAACACAAAGGTGTGCGTATTATCAGGAACCACTGATTTTGGCGCGTAAATATCAAGCAATTGCTCAATTTCATTCTCATTTGAAGGAAGTTCATACTTATTATTCACGTCAAAATTCGTTTGCCGGATAACAGATGCCAGCCCGGTGGTCTCCACCACCCCATCAACCGGACGCACAAGTTGTTCAAACCTGTCAATTGCATGAACAAGTTCGGGGTTACTTACCTCACCATCCTCAATCATTACAACGATTGACTGGGTGTAGAACATATCAAGGTAAAGGTGATCATAATCCTGATACATCTTCGAATCCTTATCAACAAAAGTACTGGTATCCGAAGCCATCTTTATCATTGTGGCTCCTTCAAAGGCAATGAAGATCAAAAGGATGGAAAGTATTAGGAGAGGAAGAGGATTGTCTTCAATAAATACCCCTATTTTCTCAAAGATTTGTTTTAAGCCCGTATCCACACACCTTCACGAATCTAAATCTTGAATTTTTAATAATTCTTAAAACTTCTTATGATATAAATATTTTTTGACTCTTGAGAAGGCACAAGAATTAGTTACTGCCCACATGCCGTTCTTGAATTTCCGTCACTTTCTCGGTTACAAAATCAAGCAGCATTTTAACTCCATCTAACTCGTGGCAATAGTTCTCCAGAATCTTAAGCTTTTCAAGATCATAATCCGATGAAGCTTGAGTTTTGCATTCCGCAATCAGGCGAGGAAGATGTTTTTGTGCAAGACTTGATTCAAGTTCAAATCCTTTCCGAAACGATTCTTCAATAAGCTCAAGATAGTTTTTTGTCATGTAGAAGTACGCCTTACGGGAACCCGATATCTTTTTTCTTTTTATACCCCAATAAGTTTCCAGCTGACCCATTTTAAGGCTTATTGAAGCAAGGCTGTAGCCGGTCAGATCGGCCAGCTCTTCCATACTCAATTCACCGGGTTCAAAATACAAAACAGACATAATCTTCGCAGAAAGATTGTCAAGACCGTAGACCTTGAATATTTCCTCCCCATACTCAATTATTTCCTGATTTAGCTTTTCTTCCAAAGTAAACCCCTACTTTTAATGATTCTTAAAAGTTGTAGGATCTAATACATATAGTTTGTCAGTGGGGAAATGAAAAACATCAAAAAGAATAAAATGAGAACCACAATTTCCTGAAGGTGACTTATGCAGGAACAAATATGCCAGAGCTGTGCGGATACGCCTGAAAGAAGAAACGGATTTTGGAACTAACGGGAATGAGAACATTAACAAGATGTACTGCCACTTCTGTTTTCAGGGTGAAACTTTTACCGATGATGGCATAACCCGGAAGAAAAAATCACAAAGAACATCGAAATTGCAAAAAATATGGCATGCCGGAAGGAGAAGCGAGGAAAATTGCAAACGGTGTAATCCCGACACTTAAAAGATGGAAAAATGATGCTTTTTACAGCATCATTCAGTAAATACAACTTCCACTCTTTTTACGTCCCAGAGTGATTCCAGCTTTTCTATGACATCTTCTTTGATGGCCGGAGCAAACTGGTGATCTGATGGCAGATCCACCACAACCCTGACAATACCGTCTTCGATGGAGGTTTTCAGGATCAAATCCGTGCGAATAACATCAAGTCCGGTAAGCGGATTCATGACGTGTTTGAGACGGGTCTTAACAACATCATCTGTTGTAGGTTCTCTTTCAGTGATAAGACCATGTTTCTCTTCGTAATCACGTATAGCTGCGCGGAGACCTTCAACAGCCAGAACCGAGCAGTGGGCTTTTACCGGAGGCAAGCCACCGAGTTCCTCAGCTGCCTCTTTCCAGCCAATTGTTTTAGCTTCATCGATTGTCTTGCCCTTAGCCATTTCCGTGATTACGGAACCTGTAGCGATATTGGAAGCACAACCGTATGACTCGAATTTTATGTCCTCGATTACCTTTGTATCATCATCAATCTTGAGATAAACCGCAACCATGTCACCACAGGCAGGGCTGCCTTCCATTGATTTGCCGTCCGGATTTTCGATTTTACCCACGTTACGTGGATGCCTGAAATGCTCAAGCACTTTTTCAGTATAAGGGAATTGCATAACTTACCACCTGATTAGTCATTATTTCTGAGAGGGCTGATAACCCTCAATTGCTCAACAACTTCGCTGATTGCCTCAACAATTGCATCCGCATCTTCCATTGTGTTGTACCTGCCAAAAGTGAAGCGTACGGAACCGTGTGCTCTTTCATGATCTCCACCTATTCCACGAATTACATGACTGGCTTCAAGAGATTTGCTGAAACATGCAGACCCTGTGCTAACTGCAAATCCACGCATATCAAGGTGAAGCGTGATAGACTCGCCTTCGACATAGTGGAAGGTGACATTCGCGTTCTGGGGAAGCCTGTCCTCGCGACTACCGTTAAGAGTTACATCAGGAATCTGCTCAAATGCACCATCAATAACCCTGTCACGCATTTCTGCGAGTTTTTTGGTTTCCTCAGGAGTAACCAGTTCCACGGCCTTTGCGAGACCAACTGCTGCAGGGATGTTCTCAACACCTGCCCTCCGGTTGGATTCCTGGAACCCACCGTCCATCCATTTATTAAGGGGAGTTCCTTCACTAACATACAATGCGCCAATCCCCCTTGGACCATGGATAGTGTGCCCTGAGATTGTTACAAGATCCGCAGGGATTTTCGAAACATCTAGAGGGACGCGGGTGAAACTGTGTGTTGCATCAGTGTGCAGGAGAGTGTCTTTCTCCTTACAGACAGATGCGATATTCTCAATATCCTGCAGAGTTCCGATTTCCTGATTGGCCTGCTGTATGGAAACAAGGATTGTATCATCACGGATGATATTTGCAAGCGATTCAACATCCACTTTACCTTCTCCATCCACATCAAGATAATCAACTTCAAATCCCTGTTTTTCAAGAGCTTTTGCAGTATTCAAAACCGGAAAATCCTCAATCTTTGAAACTATTATATGATTTCCTTTCTTCTTAAGTGCAGAAGCCACACCTTTCAGCGCCATGTTGCTAGATTCAGTGCTTCCGGAGGTGAACACGAGCTCTTCCGGAGATGCCCCCAATTTTGAAGCGATTGTCCCGCGGGATGCTTCCAACCCTTCCTTGGCGTCAATTCCCATGGAATAGCCGAATTCGGAAGTTGCCACAGCATAAACATCAAAATAATATGGTTTCATGGCCTCGAGTACCCTTTCATCAAGGCGGGTACATGCCGAATTATCAAGATAAATCATTTCTTCAAACACACAATTCCTCCAGTCAGATAAACAGGCTTATGTCTGCGTCCTTTGCTTCGTAAACATAAGTACCTACAGCACCACATTCATCGATCCAGTCTTCACGAAGATCTTCACGTTTGATTCCCATTATTTCCATGGTCATGTCGCAGGCGATTATTTTCCCGCCCAGTTCCTTATAATCATCCATTAATTTTTCAAGGGAAGCAACGTTGGCTTTCTTCATTCTGTTTTTTACCATCCATTTGCCTAAACCGAGGAAATGCATTTTTGAGAGAGGTCCTTTTTCAAGCCCGCCTTTCTTGAGCCTTTCCAATCCCCAGAAAGTAAAGTACATAGAGACTTCCATACCCATGGCAAGTGCACCGTTTCCTATAATCAGTGCACTGTAGAGCTTGTCCATGTCACCGCTCTGGACAACTAGAACGGCCTTTCCAGTCATAGTGATCACCTTTTAATCCTGATCTTCCATTCAGTGTCCTTATCTTCAATGCCCAGCACTTCAAGGCCCATTGACTCACAAGCCATGGGAATTTCCTTCTTTGAAGCTGCGTGGGTACCGACAATAATGACTTCATCACCCTCTGCGGCCTTGCGAAGAGCTTTCCTGCACTCCACGAGCGGAACAGGACAAGTCTGTCCCCTTACATCGATTTCTATTTCGGCCATTATTACTCCTCAATTACACGAATATAGTATACTAATGATACTAAGGATAAAAAAGGTTTCGCTTTGCATAGCAAAACCTCATTAACAATTAAACTTCCAGACATTAAAGACCTTTTATTCACATCAATAGTTACCCGTTAATTTTGCAAGTGCCCTGTGTATACCGTGTATGCTGAAATCATTGCCCAGATACATCATTGGGCATTTCCCCGTTATACAGTTGATTCCTCCCTCAGCACAAATTTCACGAACTCCCGGAGTGTCAGTATTCCAGTGAACCCAGAAATGTTCAAACCCTTTCTCACGCAGGGACATAATCAGATCTGCCGGATCGACTGCCGTAACCCCGACAATGATATTTTCAACATCATCCGGGATTTCAGAAATATCCGTAGATCCAGATGACACTTCTATGACACTTACTTTCTTACCCCTTTTATCAAGCTCATTTACAGCCCATTTCATCGCTGGTTTACTGCCATCGGTGAGAACTGCAAAAGAATTTGCCTTCAAAAAATCTTCCTGTTTATCAGCCATGCAAGATCCCCATGCGTATACATTAGAAGATACAATAAAATAGAATCTAATCCAACTTAATTGTATCTTAGAGGAAAAAAGGATGGAAGAAAAAAGTTATCCTGAAGGGCACTGGATGGGAATTGGAATAGCCATTGGGGTCGGTCCTGGAATAGCAATTGGAGTAGCCTTAAACAACATTGCAATAGGGCCTGCAATTGGAGTTGCTCTGGGCGTTGGAATCGGTGCAGCCCTTGAAGCAAAATATAACCCAAACCCGCGTCCCCTTACTCCAGAAGAGAAAAAAAGAAGGAAAACGCTGCTATTATTACTCACAGGCGCCTTTGTGCTTGGTTTGCTTGTATTCTTAGCTATATTTATCGCTTCACTCTAATCGAAAAGACGATTCGCCTTATTTTTTGTATTCCCCCATCAATTCAACATAACTGTCTGAATTTTCCTTTATCATCTTAACCTCTTCATCCGTAAGCTCCCTTTGTAGTTTTCCCGGAACCCCTATTATCAGACTTTTTGGAGGAAATTTTTTGCCTGGAGGTACAAGGGCATGAGCCCCGACTATTGAATCGCCTCCGATTTCAGATCCGTCAAGAATCGTAGAATTAATACCAATCAGCACATTGCTTTTGATTTTGCACCCGTGAAGAACAGCACTGTGGCCAACAGTAACATAATCTCCGACATCAGTTGCACCATGAACGACCACATTATCCTGAATACTGGTCCTGCTTCCAATGTGGATTTTATCAGCATCTCCCCGGAGTACAGCATTAAACCAGACACTTGAATACTCCCCGATTTTCACATCCCCGATAATTTCTGCAGAGTCAGCAACGAAAGCCGTCTTATGGATTACAGGTTTTTTGGATTTGAATTCTGTTATCATCCCGATTCACCTCGATTATCAGATATTGATTGTTCTCTCATTAAAAGGCCAGTATCGACTTAAAATTTGGCAAAAATGACGCTTCTCCAAAATAAAATGGCAACCGGAATTGATAATCCCTTCGACGTAGATATTTCTAAACTATTTCGTGAATCAATTATTTGCCCTGATTCAGAGAGCATATTTTTTAGAAACTCATAAATAGGGTCTTAACGGAGTCTACTGCTGCATTAGAAAAATGCGACGAAGGTATTTTATTATGGCAATGTCGAAAAAGGATTTAGACAGGAAGAAAGGCGCAAAGAGAGAAAAACAGGCAAAACTGGAAGAAATGGCAGCCAGTGGCAACAAGGATGCTAAGAAAAAGCTGGCGAAATTGAAAAAGAAGGGAAAATAATTCCCTGCCTCTTTTTGATAACTTAATTTTGTTTATAGTACATCTTTCAGGGCATTAGCTGCGGTGTAAACACTCCCGACACCGGCAATATATTGAGTGATGCGCAGGGCTTCCATGACTTCTTCTTTTGTTGCACCTTCATTCATAGCTCCAATTGCAAGGTTTTGCACACCATTTACCGCACCTGCTGCAGCATCAAGGGACATTGCAATGAGAAGTTTGTATTTCATCGGAATGCTGCCTTCAGAAAGAGCTGTCTGGCTGGTGTTTTCCAGAAGATCAAAAAATTCAGGATCTGCATTTTTTATTACTTCAAGTGGGTTTTCAGACATTTTATGGACTCCTTTAGGAATTAATAGATTAAATTGACTGAACCCCTATTAGAATACTTCTTTAATTCCAAATATCCAAAGATAGATTCATACACAGGCAACTTTTCAGACGTATAATTACTTCAATTCCCGCCTCAAGAAAAGTACCATTGCAATTCCTAAAATCCCGGCTGTCAGGAGTGGAGGTGCAGTCGGAATATCATAGGTTTCAGGAGGTGCATAACCAAAGTAATGCCCCGGATCCGTATCCGATACGTCAACTCCCTGTGGAGATGTGCCAACCGTAATTGCATGGTTTTCATTGTGCCCATATTTGGCCTGTTCACTGCTTGAGAATCCAATCGATGAACCGGGCTCCAGCACCGGAATTGTACCTATGAAACCAATGCTTTCATCGTTCACCGTAATGTTGGTCAGATTGATGTTACCGCTATTAGTGACACTGTAATTCCAGTAAAGTCTGTAGTAATATCTCACATAGGGACCAAGTGGTGTATCAGCATCTTTTCCATTCATCAGTAGCTCAATATCAATAGAAGGATCGATATTCAGCGAAAGATGATCTGTATTGTTTAACCCGATAACAAAATCCAAATCACAAAACCCATCCTTATCCGCATCATTGCAGGTCTGGCTGAAGCCGGAACCATCCGGTTTCGCCCAATAGTTTCCACCAACATATGGGCCTTCAATGATGTTTGGACCGCCTGACTTTGTTGTATTCCAGATATTGGAAACGTTTGTATCACTTAACAGAACGTTGTTTGTGTTGTTGAAATAATTATTGTAAATTGTATTATTTCCGGATTGGTTCAAATGAATACCAATACTATTTCCTGTAACTTTGTTGGAAACAATAGTTGTGTTTGTAACATTGTTCAGCAATACTCCCGAATTATCCAGGCCACTGGCAGAAGTTACATCGAAACCTCTGATTGACACATTATCCGCTGTTATATTAAAAACAGGTTCATTTGCATCCGATGCCGAAACAACTGTATCATCCGGATTCCCGGAGAAAGAAGACAAAGTCAGTTCCTTATTGACAATCACATTTTCTATATATGTACCCGGATGAACAATAATAATATCACTTGCATTAGCTGCATTTATTGCAGCCTGTATAGTAGTATGGTCTTTACTGCCACTACTATCAACTTCGATCATAGTAGCAAATGCACTACCTGACATCAGTACAAATAGAGCAAAAGCTACTATGAACTGCGGTTTAAGCCCCACTTACATACCACCGAAACTTCCAATACACCTAGCATTTAGACTATAGTAACAAAATAAATGTATTTAATAGAATATATACTTTTCGAGAATATATTTGTACTGAAATATATTTATTTATTCTAAAAAATCCTTCTTAATATAAGTTAGTAGAATTGTTTAGTAATAGGATTATATGGAGCAAAACAATGAAGCGCGTAATTGTACAGGAGTTATACCAGCATTTCTATGTTGACAAAGCTTTTGAAAGAAGAGATTTATTTGAAACACTCAAGAATAGATTCAGCATCAATAATGCACTTTATCCAGGAAGCTTTGCCCACATAACACCATCTTTCTTCTTTCCCGAAGTGGTGTACGTAGATAGTGATGACAGGGCCAGGAAATTCTTCGATCAGAAAGATGAAGTTGCTAAATTGATTTCAAAAAACAGAAACTATAATTCTGAACCAAGTTTTGATTTCATACCTCAGGACTACTCCAAACCCCTCGACCTAAAAGAAGAAAGTTTTGATTTGCTTATTTCACAATATGCAGGTTTTATCTCACAGAATTGCAAAAAATACCTGAAAATTGAAGGTCTTTTACTTGCAAATAACAGCCACGGAGATGCTGGAATAGCATCCATAGATGATGATTATGAATTAATTGCCGCTGTTTATGTTAAAAATGGTAAATATCATATTACTGAGAAAAATCTGGAGTCATATTTCATTCCCAAAAAGGAGACAGAGATTACAAAGGAATACCTCAGAAAACTGGGAAAAGGCATTGGATATACAAAAACAGCCAATTCATACCTTTTCAGGAGGATTGGATAAAAAAACTCAGAAATTATTTCTTTGCATAAACAAAATACGCTCCTTTGGGATGAACATCAGGATATATTTCATCGTGGTCTACGTGAACCTTGTAACCTTTTGCCTCGTATTCCCTTTTCAATGCATCCGCCTCATCGGAACTGGCTCCCAGAAGATCGGAAACAATCTTGTAGATTTCGCCGTCATATTCACAGGTTGTTTCGCTAATGCACATTGTGATCATTCCCCAACAAGTTTCTTTGTGATTTCCGCCACATGCTTTCCCTGGAAACGTGCAATTTCAAGTTCGTTTTCAGTCGGACGCCTTGTATCCGGACCATTACCTGCAACCGTTGAAGCTCCATAAGGACTCCCACCAGAGATTTCGTCAAGGGTTGAGTGACGGGTTTCGGAATTTGGCAACCCGACAATAATCATCCCGTGATGCAGCAAGGTAGCATGGAAACTTAAGATTGCGGCTTCCTGCCCTCCATGCTGAGTGGCAGTGGATGTAAAAACACTTCCAACCTTTCCAATAAGGGCGCCTTGAGACCATATCTTCCCGGTACTGTCAAGGAAGGCTCGCATCTGGGCGGCCATCATTCCAAAACGTGCAGCAGTTCCGAAAATAATGGCGTCCGCTTCCACCAGTGTTTCAGGAGTTGCAACCGGCAAATGCTCAAACCGTTTTTTGGAATCTGTTGCCCTCATTTTCTCCAGAATTTCCGGACTCAGGGTTTCAGCTACCTGATAGAGTCCGACTTCTGCCCCCTCCACTTCCCGGGCACCTTCGGCAACTGCTTCCGCCATTTCGTATACATGCCCGAATGTACTGTAAAATACAATATTTATCTTCAAAGCCTCACCTATCTGGAAGTTGCACATGGAAATACACAAACCCAGTTTGTAATTGGATTGAAATGATAATTAGTTTTTGATGTACACGGAGTTATTCAAAGAAGACCTCAAAGACAGACTATGAAATTCATGGAAGAGTAATCCATTCATAATTTGAAGTCATTTTATACGATTAAGGAATCAGCATGCAAGCACATTCAATAGAAAAAATGATCCAGTATTTTGGAGCCGATGTCAGGAGAATTAACCATGCTCTGAAAGTTTATGCTTTTGCAAGCTGTATCGCACGAAAAGAGAACCTAAACACTGAAAAAATAACGATTGTGGAAATAGCAGCCATATTGCATGACATCGGAATTGTGGAAGCAGAAAAGAAGTACAATTCCACTGCCGGGAAATATCAGGAGATGGAAGGACCATTGGTAGCACGGGAGTTACTTTCGGATACCGGGATAAGTGCAGAAATGCTTGAAAGAATATGCTATTTAATCGGAAATCATCACTCATATCAGAATATAGATGATTTGGATCTGCAGGTGCTCATTGAAGCTGATTTTTTAGTTAACATTTTTGAAGATGGGATGCCGGAAAACTCAATAAGAAGTGTACGGGATAAATATTTCAAAACCAAGACCGGAATTGGAATGATTGAAAGTATGTACCTGCAAAAATCGGGAACTTGACAATGGATTTTTCAAATTTTAACGTCAGGAGGCAAGATCGTTTACTTGCCGAACAAGCCGCCAGAAAGTTGCTGGCACACGCGGAATACGGCGTCCTTTCCATGAAATCAGAGAAACAAGGAGCATATGGAGTCCCGATAAACTATGCGTGGGATGGCAAAAAAGCGATTTATCTCCATTGTGCACCCGAAGGGCAAAAAATAGATTGCATCAAACTTTGTGATGATGTGTCATTTTGCATAGTGGGAAAAACAAAAGTAATCCCGGATAAATTCACAACAGAGTACGAGAGTATTGTTCTTGAATGCAAGGCATCCCTTGGTCTGCAATCTGACGAGCGAATGAAAGCCCTGGAACTTTTGCTGGAAAAATACTCTCCTGAAGATAAAGAAACGGGAATGGAGTATGTGAACAAGTCATTTCACAGGACAGAAATAATGAAACTGGATATTGTGAAATGGTCAGGGAAATGTAAAAGTTTGTGAAATTATGATAAACAGGAAGCAAATCATGCTTCCTGTTCAGGCCATTTCCATGAAACTCTTCTTGAATACTGAGACAAACCTGACATTGTACCAAGGCTGCGTATTTAGTTCGTTTGAGATCTGACTACAAGTCTACTCTTTAAGTAAATTTACACATAGAACTCATCTCTTCAGGTAGTCACAACCCCAAGGATCCCTGCAAGTTCAAGGCCTTCACTGCCGATTGAAGCAAGCTGCCCGTAAATATCGGATTTGGCAACGAACTTTTCAGTTCTCGTACCATCAACCATTTCTATTTTGATAGTAACTTCTTCTTTTTTATATCCACGATCAGTGCATTCCTTGATGATCTCACCGTATTTGCTGGCTATGATCTTTATACATTCAAATATCCTATTGTCTGCCATAGCGTCCCTGTTGTCAAGCAAAATCATGGCAAGACGCTTTGAAGCTACAGATTTTGAGAATAATTCCCCGAGTTTTTTTGCTATTATATCGACATAATCCATGTTTATAGATTCCATCAGGGCACTGTCGCCTGTTATATCATAGTCACCATAGTGAATTATGTAGCTATTCTCATCACCAGATATTGTGAATCTGTGTTCGGAATCCTTGTCTTCAATGACAGCTTTCAGGTTTACGCCATCATATTCGATAGAAGTGACATAAAAGTCAGAAACATCCATCTCCTTCAATTTAGATTCTTTGTGAATTATCCCACCAGTGGACCATATAGGCAATTTGAGTTCCTGCAGGTCCTCAACTTTTATCGTATTTTCAGTGAAAGTCAGTTCGAATTCATACTGCATATTTGCAATAGAGCTAACCTGCTGCCCAACAAGTCTTTTATCTTTTACAAAAGCAGAATATGAATTATCAGCACCATATACACCATTTATAAAAAGTGGATTCAGAATTGAGAGCATTCTTGATTCAAGATGTTTCACCTCATTCTGCGTCCGTTTACTTCTCTCTTCAATGTCATCAAATAGTCTGTTATTCTCTCTTGAAGAAGCATAGGAACATGTGTTAATGATTTCATCCCTGATCTCAAGAATCGGTTTTGAATCAACTCCTAGTGTAATTTTTTCCAAGAAATCAGATGTGTCCTTTTGGAATTGATCAATTTTCTGGATCATATGCTCCAATATCACAATTTGTTCTTTATTATCTTCTTTAATTTTTGTTGCAGAGTTTTCAAGCGGAATCACTTCTTTCGAAATTTTCAGGAATTTCTGCAAATCCTGAATAAAATCCACTTGTACCGACAGCTCGGTAGAATCCTGATGCGTATATTTCATATTATACCCCACAAAAATCAGTAGAACCCCATATGCACCATGCAATTACAGTATATAAATGTTATTATAATGAACTGTAACAATATTTAAATAATGTATATAAGACGGTTCGTGGATACGGAGTAGAACTAACCCATTAGATCTTCTGAATTGAATTTCGGGGAGTGAAAAAATCATTTCCCATTGAAATTTGTTATACTTTTGTTGATGGAAATGTAATAATATTTATGCTTGAATACTTGAAAATCAACTGACCATAATGATCTCATTATGCCAGAGCGCTTTCTTCTCCCGAATCAAGAGTAAAGAGACATGATGAACCTGTCAGCTCCACCATTCTGCGCATGAACTCAAAGTCAGGCTCTGCAGTTATATTATAAATATTCAGAGCTGCCTGAGGTATTTCATGCATTATAGCTTCAATACTTCCCTCCAAAGCATATGTGTTCACATTCGGAAGCCGCGCAAGCTCGGCCAGTGTCATGATATATTCTTCTGCCTTCTTTTTCTGGGAATCATCAGCAACCGTAGTTATGAGATTCATTGAAGCCTGCCATTTTCTTTTAAGTTTGTATCCAACCAGAACTGCAAGGTCCATATTCCCGAGATTCATGCTTATTTCCCAATCGGGACTTTTGTCATCTATCCAGAGATTTATGGATTTATGCCTTCCAAGACCTGATTTTGGATGTGGTGCATATATTACAACACCTATGCCATTCTGTGATGCCTTTTGTATGAGAATGCGAGTATCTTCTTCCCGCTGTTTTGATGAGGGAAGGGTCAGAAATATGATATTCGGACGGAAGAACGAACCGGCCAGAGCTTCCATACCTGCAACAAGATTATCTTCAAAAGAGGGAACATCTATTATTGTCCATGATGAAAATACACCTTCATCCTGGAATGAACGTGTGATGTCCGGCAACCTCGCATGCAATTCTTTTTTTTCTACTTTGCCGGTAAGACCCAAGAGTTTAATGAATCCCTTTGGATAAGAGATATCCCTTATCAGATTGAACATTCCTCGCAGGTCCTGCGGATCTTCTACAGGCACTAATATGTTTGCTCTCCACGCCCTTTCCCGTGAAACAGTAAGCTCATTGACCTTCTTTGCAGCCCATTCGGCAAGCGCTACAAAAAGTCCGCTTCGAACATCCCCAAAAGGAGCTTTGAGATGTTGGCGCAAAAGAAAGCTATGGATAGATACAACAACTACAACTGCAACAAGGCTGAATGTAGAATTGATTGTAAACATGACAAAAAGGCAACCTGTTGCACCAAGGAAAGATACAGCCCGGGGTATCCTGAAAAGAGGCCTGAAGCTTACCAGGTTCAAACTCTGTTCCATGAAAACTACGACATTGATCATTGCATATGTGAGTAAAAAGAACATTGTGATAAGAGGAGCAATCGCATTTAGATCGCGCAGCATCAATGCAACAAGTACTATCATTCCTGTAAATATGATAGAATTTCGAGGTTCCCCTGATTGAGTTCTTGTTGAGAACCAGATGCTTTTAGGAAGGATACGATGATCTCCCAGAGCCTGTAATATCCTTGGTGCTCCAACGATGGAGGAAAGTGCAGAAGAAAACGTTGCACCAAGCAAACCTGCTACGACTATAGGAGTCCATGCTGCTCTATCCAGCAGTATGTTGTAATTGCTTACAAGTTCTTCCGGAGTTGCCATCCGAATAAGCAAGTAAGCCAGTGCCATGTAAATAATGGTGCTCAGTACAATTGCTGACATTGTACCAATTGGGATGCTTTTTCGCGGATTTTTCAATTCCCCGGACATATTTGCTCCTGCCATTATGCCTGTAGCTGCAGGGAAAAATACTGCAAAAAGTGCCCAAAATCCAATTCCTGTGAACATGGTTTCAGGAGATCCGGAAAATGTTCCCCACCATGTTATTGGTTGCTGCGCAGGAACCGTGAAAAATGCCCAGAATACAGATATAAGGGATCCAGCAATTATAGCCATAATTATGTACTGAATCCTGAATGCAAGGCTGGCACTTATGTAAGCAATGATGAAAAGAGCGGCAAAAGTGCACAGATCTATCAGAATTGCCGGGTGATCAGGAAATAGCCACTGCCAGCCTGTACGAAAACCAAATATGTACATTGCAACTGCAAGAGCCTGTGCCAGATAGAGTGGAATACCTATGCTGCCCCCTACTTCAAGTCCGAGTGATTGGGATATTATCGAGAAGGCACCGCCTGCACCTATACGAATATTTGTTGTTATTGAGGAAAGTGATAATCCGGTTAGAAGTGTTATGCTACATGAAATCAAAATGATAAGCCAGGCACCCAGAAGACCTGCATTTCCCACTACCCACCCTTCTCTCAAGTACATTATAACTCCCAAAATTGTGAGTAGTGTTGGAGTGAAAACCCCATCAAAAGTACCGAAAAGCTTGCCTTTGTCTACCT
Source organism: Methanohalophilus levihalophilus (assembly GCF_017874375.1). Lineage (NCBI taxonomy): Archaea > Methanobacteriati > Methanobacteriota > Methanomicrobia > Methanosarcinales > Methanosarcinaceae > Methanohalophilus > Methanohalophilus levihalophilus. Next base: position 548,438 of record NZ_JAGGLK010000002.1, on the reverse strand, counting down.
TGTGCTCGTCAACCTGCTCCTGCAACACATTATCCTGAGTAGCATTCGAATAGTTATTGTCCTCGCCCATTATTTCCCCCGTACAAATGTTACATGGACATGTTGCCAAACTAGGCCCGTTGAGGAGCAAAATATGTCATGGCCTAAATCAGTAATAAAATAAAGACCGATGTGAAGCATGGTGATCACCCCATGAGATTCAGCTATCATCCCGGCAAAATCCTCCGCATGGGAATTTGTATCTTCCAGAAGACAGAGAGCCTGATTCTTTGCGCTTAACAAGATTAGTACTAACCTTGAGAGCATCAGGGGAATGTCAGCAAGAGCTAATAAGTCACTTAGCTCGCATGCTCTATCGTTGAACCACACTAAATAACCCCTTTAATTTATGTATTCAGGCAATTTTGAGAAGTAAAAATATCACGGATTTAATTCCCCATTGAACAAAGGAGTAGTTACTATTTAAAAATATCATCCCCCTTTTAACATATGGATCATGAAGTCTAAGCTCGATACAAATTGCAGGAGATAGTGACTTGCCTGATTTTTCAGCTTTGAACCGAAGACCAGAAAGATTTCTTATTATTTCTACTCATTAAAAGTCATCTTTACAGGCATTTCGTCCATTATCACAGCATGGATACATAGCTCATAAAACCCTTTTTACATTGCTCTAATTCAAATTGGGATCTTTGATGAAACAAGCTAGTTAATACTCTAAAAATTGAGATCTTTTACTAAAAGTGTTTTTCGGATATAAGCCTCAGGAAAGCGGTGAGTTAATCTATTCTAATTTTCGTGATTACATAGTTTTATATCTTCAAGATTTCTTTTGTTAGATGGGGAATAATTTGGAGGTATATTATGGAAAAAACACTTGCTGAGACAAATCAAGACGTAGATGAGCTTGTAGAAAAAACAGGCGAAGAAGCAAAGATGACAAATGAAAAGCTTAAGGAAAAGCTTCGTTCCTTCGCTGCAGATGTGAAGTCTATAGATATCAAGAGTGATATCAAAAAACTCGAGATGAAGGCAGATCAAATGGTCGACAAAACCGGTAGTTCTGCAAAATCACTTGCTTCCGAAATAAAGCAGGAATTTGCCATGATAGCTGAAAGGGTAGCTTTGCAGAAGCATATGGATAATGTGAGCAAAGATCTCGATGAGCTGGCAGAAAAGATGGGAAATGAAGCCGATAAGCTTGGAAATGAGATTAAGCAAAATGTGAAATCAATTGGGAGTTCTGTAAAATCCATAGACATTAAGGACGAAATCGGAGATGTCGTTGCCAAGGTAGATAAGCTTGTAGATTCTACAGGGGAATCTGCAAAAAAGCTGAGTAATGAGATCAAGGATGATCTGGTTTTGATTAAGAGTAAGATAGATCTGAGCAATCGATTTTTGAAGCTTGCTGCTGATGTCGATGAACTAGCAGATAAAACCGGAGAAGAAGCATCGAAGCTGGGAATAAAAATAGAAGAAGAGATGAGAGCTCTATCTGATTCGATCAAATCAATTGACATAAAAGAAGAGATAGAAGAGATCATTGCCAAGGTTGAAGAACTCATAGATGCTACTGGCGAGGGTGCAAAAAAACTTGCAGGCGAGATCAATGAAGATATTGACAATCTCATAAAAAAGATCTGAAATCTGTTAAATGGCAATGAAGCAACTCTCCGGCTGATTTGAAACAGCAGCTTTCCATCATTTACTGGAATGGAAAGATCGAGTACAGGAAGAAGATTACATGATTTTCAAAATCAAGGCTTGTCTAGTGTAATCCGGGAAGATTCCAGTATATCAATGCTGGTAGCAGTACCTACATTGATATCTTCCTCCTGCTCGAATGCTTTCAGAAGTTGCTGAGTCAACTTATTCCTTATTTTTCTTCGTTGACGGGGATCCACTACGTACCTAAGACGCATGTCTATCCAGTTGTCCCTGATCTTCATGTACAATTTTGTCTCAACGTCATAAGTGGTAATAAAATATTTTTCACCCATGCTTAAAAGCTCTTCTTTTGAAGATTCCTCAAAACCGTGCAGTGTTTCTTTTGCAACCAATAATGCAATCTCTTCCGCCTTCTTCCAGTTGCTTCCATATATAAGCATTATTTGCACTTCGTCCCAGATGAAGGAAAAATCCTTCGTGTAATTCTTGACCTTGCCGCTTAAAACAAAACTGTTTGGCAGTTGAACAATTCTTCCAGTATACTGATCACCATCAACCCATTCCTCTATCTCCATAATAGAGGTGCTGAAGCTTCTTATGTCAAGAACATCACCAATAACGTCGTCAACTTCGATCCTGTCACCAGCCCTGAAAGGACGGGATACAAAAATAATCATCCCACCTGCCATGCTTTTCAACAGATCCTGAAGAGCTATGACAATCCCTGCACTCAGTATACCGTATGCCACAATTAGGCCTGTGGTTTCCCTGAACCAGACTGCAATCAGAGAAGCAATAGCAAGAAAAGTAATAATTATAGAGACAGCTTTGCGGAAAGTATACCGCTCTTTTGTATCACGTACTCTTACTATAACAATATCTTCAATAATTGCTTTTATTGCATAGAATACGAGAATAATAACTACAGAATGAAACAATTTTGTCAGTAATAATTCATAACCCTGCGAATAGTTTGTAAAGTAATTGAGATAGGCAATAAATATCGCTATTAATGACAATGCAATTAGATTCAAGCCCCTTAATAACCCCATGAATTAATTTATGATCTGCAATCATATTAGCTTTTTCTACGTACAAAAAAAATTAAAGGAAAAACATATGGAAAGGGATTCCTGCCTTACAGGCAGGAATTCAATTCTCTTAATATCCTCTCAAAATTTTTAATTTTTCTTTCTGTGCCTTTTTATAAGAAATACTGTAGAAACCAGAACAATTAGTGAGACGAAAATTCCTACAGATGGTACCGCACGGGTCACAGTAAAGGTGTCCGACTCTGTTCCAATCTGAACCAAATATTCACCTGCTCCTGATTCAGTACGAGTGAATTCAACAGTCCTTTTCTCACCCACATCAAGAATGATATCCTTTGAGTCAACAACTTCATTATTGACAGTCAGTTGCACATTGATACTGCCCACACTGTCGCCTGTGTTTGTGACATCTATCCTGATAGTAACATTCTCCCCTGTGTTTACCTCAGAAGGTATAATAACGAGGTTGCTGTATTCGAATTCTGGTTCAAGAGCCAATACTTCAAGGTTTAATTCGGCACCCAAAAATCCATCTGGTTGTGATTTTATCCTGTGGATACCAGAATCCATTACTGTGAAGGAAAGTGTGCCACCCGTTGAAGTAGAGCCTATTGAGACGTCGTCAAAGAATATCTGTACATCTGCAACCGGATCTGCACCGATAGCTTTTATCGTGGAAATCGTTATCGTATCTCCTTGATACACAACTCCGGGAGAGACTTCGATTAATATCTTTCGAGTAACGTCGTCTGGAGAAATTACCTCAACTTCTTTATCCGCAGATACAAACCCTTCCTTCTCTGCGCTGACACTAAAGGTTCCCAGCTTTGTTGGTTTATATGAAACTACACCTTCATCAGAAGTCAGGCCTACCTCGCCACCATCAAATTCAACAAGCGCTTCGCTGACCGATGCACCACGGAAGGTTACCTTAATATCAGCAGTATCACCTTGAACAAGTACAGAAGGCATTTCAATTGAAAGTGCCCTAGAAGGTTGTGTAGTAAATGTCACAAATGGGTAATATCTGACAACACTTGAATCTGCAACTTTAAAGGAGATATCACCCATGATTGGTATTGACTTGTCTCTTGAAAGTGTAACAGATTTGTCATTCTCCATTTCAATTTTTGTTGAGTCAATACTTGTTACTTCCATCTTGCCGTACCTGTCTCCATCATCTACTTTGACGAAGTTTTCAGATATCTGGAACATTCCCTCCACAAATACAGCATTACTTTCCGTGCCTCTGAATATATCTGCAAAGTGAACTACTATAACAGGCACATCCTCTGCTGACCCCAGATCTTTTTCATATACATAATAAGAATTTGAAGGTATGACACCGCCCTCAACCTGTTTGCCATTCTTCATGAGTGAGATCAGTACTTTGTCTCCATTCAGGTCTACCTCAGATACCCTTAGTTCATACCCTTCTTCAAGCACAAGGGATGAACCTGGAATAATAGTGCTCTTCTTGTCGTTATCTATCAAAACCTTTGAGAGTTGTCCCTCTGAGAGCATGCTTACGCCATTTGTAAACGCGTTATTGGGGTAGCCTGCAAAGTATTTCTCCGCCATGAAACCTACTACATGGAACTTTCCCCATTGGTTATATTCAAAGTTTACTTCCTCAGCTACTGTCGAATAAACAAGATTGCCTTCTTCGATAGTTCTGCTATCTAGACTCAGTATCCCAAGTGATTCAGTCCCTATCCCCTCATCAATATTGTAATAGAAACCTTCAAAATTGAGTGGTGTCCATGTCAGCGTTTCTGCTTCAGCAACAGTACCTCTAAGCTCATAAGTTCCCGGTTCTGAAAGATCCAGAAGAGGAGCAAATCTTAGTGTATTGTCATCAGCCACTACAAGCTTAAGCTTACCCATGATTGTTATTATCCTGCCTTTGCTCAAAGAGATGGCATCATCGTTTTCCATGGAGATTTCATCTTCGCTGACAGTTTTGATCTCCAGCCTTCCAAAATTGTCACCAGTATCGATTTCCTCATATTGTTCTGAGATCTGGAAAATACCTTCAACAAAAACGGCATTTGTTTCCATTCCTCTGAATATGTCATCGAAATGGACGGCTATAATAGGAACGTTCTCTGCAGATCCCAAGTCCTTTTCATATACATAGTCATCATTTGAAGTTATTACACCGCTATCAACCTGTGTTGCGTCCTTCATGAGAGAAACAAATACTTTGTTACCTTCGAGGTCTACATCAACTATGTTGAGTTTGTATCCTTCTTCAAGGACCAATGAAGAGCCGGAGAAAAGCGATGTTGCATCACTATTGTCTATAAGCACTTTTGTAAGCTGCCCTTTTTCCATCAAACTTGCATCATCGTCAGCAAAAGCGGAATCACTTGTATAGCCTGCAAAGTACCGCTCTGCCATGAAACCGATTACCTGATATGAACCCCATTCATCGCGCTCAAACTCAATATTTATTGGTTTTGTCGAATAAACAAGATCCCTTGTATCAATTGACCTGTCCGTTTTGCTGTCCAGTTTAATAGTTAGTGTTTCAGAACCTATACCTGAATCAAGGTCATAATAGAATCCTGAATAGCTTTGAGCTGCCCATGTGTACTCAAGCGACATGTTTGCATCTGCATCCCATATCCTGTTTCCTGTAGTTTCCTGAGCAGATGCTACAGTACAAACAAAACCTAACAGTATTAAAACTACCAGTGTTTTTTTATGTATACTAGTTTTCACTATTTTACCCCCATTACCCGCCCAAAACACGTGTTTTTAAGGCCTAAATTGCAAGTTTTTAATTCCATACTATTTAGAACTTTCTTTATAAAAATACTGATCCGCAATATTTTTTGTAACTATCCCAGATATGCTCACGTTGAAGGCTATTTTAGTAATATATTTAAACAGACATTTGTGATAGTTAGGAACCTATTTTCGACTGATTATATATACCGATACTACAATAACAATTTTTGTTGCAACAAATTAATATCTTGTGTTGCAAAAATCATTAGTGGGGTACATAAAATATGGTAGAAACTAGTTTAATGGATAGTCTATATGCCGCCGGCATGAGTACCTTGTCTTTTATTCCTACAGTAATTGCGGTAATCATATTCGTATTACTTGGATGGATATTAGGAAGAGGGCTTGGGAAGTATGGTTCCAAGATTCTTGACCGCATTGGTCTGGATAACCTGATAGATAAAACAGCAGTTGGAAACTTAATACACAAATCTGGAACAACTACGGTAAAGTTTTTTGAATCCGTGATTAAATGGTTTGTATACATTGTTTTTGGCGCTATAATTATCGATTATTTGCAAATTCAGATTGTAGCAGATTTCATTACATTGATAATCCAGTATATTCCGTTGATTGTGTCAGCGGTTGTAGTTTTGCTCATCGGCCTGTTAGTTGTTGATTTTGTTGCAAACACAACATCAAAGATTCTTTCAGCCACCGGCGTTGATGAGAAGATTGCCGACAGTTTTGTGGGCGGACCTTTAAAGGCAACAAAAACATCTTCATCCGGCATAATTGCAGGATTGATCAAATTGTTTGGCTATCTGTTTTTCATCGCAGTTGCAGCAAGTATCCTTCAGTTGGATCTAATAACAGATTTCCTTATATCAATAACAATATACATTCCACGCCTTTTCGTGGGTGTTGTAATACTGATAATAGGATTATTGTCAGTTGATTTCCTGATGGATTATGTTCAGTTAAGCATTAAGGAAATGAAAGTCGAAGGCGCTGAAATGATTGCTCCTTTGCTCAGAGGATTTTTGTTTTTGGTGGTTGTCCTTATTGCATTGGACACCATGCTGGTAAATACCGGGATCCTCTACACCTTCCTCAGACCACTGGGGTGGGGTATTGCAGTTGTTGTTGCATTTAAATGGGGTGTAAAAGATGCCATTGTTTCCTATGCAAAAGAGAGAGGTAAATAATCCCTCTCTTTAATTTTCAAGCGAGTCCTCTTTTTTATTAGTTATGACCTTTAAATTTAGATGATTTTACTTTTCTCCAATAAGTTAAGATCTGCGAAAACCTCGGAGGGCATGTATTGATCACTGTAATATGCCGAATGCCAGCACATGATATCATGGTAAAAACGTTAGAATATGCCAGAATTTGTAGAATACTCTTATAGCAAAAAGCTGAAATCAAAATTTGATAAAAATAGTGTGAAGATACAGTGAAAACCAAAATCAATACCTCAATAATTTCAAAGCTAAACTCAAGAGAATGAGAAAATAATAAATATTCAAAAATTATAGGAAGGATTTTTGCAAAAAAAGAAAATGAAAGAAGGATGAGGTTCTCTTCAATCAAGGCCTCTCTTGCTAGGAATTATGCTTTCCTCAACTGGTTTTCCGTATGGACATACCAGATTGCAGATTGTACATTCCATAAATCCCCTTTCTGTTATGCGACGTATGTGTTTCTCATTTTGAGGTGAAACGTCTTTGTCAAATTCATGGGAAACTACGCATTTATCGTAAATGACTTTCTTTCCGGGTTCTACTCCCTGAGATGGGCCGGGAATGATTGCTTGATAGGGACAACTTTTTACACATAATGACTGCTCCTGACAAAGGGGTTGTTCTGCACACAAATCCCGTGCAAAGGGTTCATCGGGTTCAAGTTCTGCATCTGTCAATACTGTTACCCATCTGGCCCTTGGGCCGTATTCAGGTGTTATAACCTGAGTATTGTGTCCTATAAATCCCAATCCTGCAAGATACGCGGCAACCTTTTCATGGACTGCATGGGATGGAACCGCTTTGTATCCCTTTTCATTTAACCAGGAAATTAAACGCCATGCACGGGTTTCGGTTACTTCGTAGTACAGGTTGTAATAGTCAGCTTCCCCTCCAGAAAAATCCCCGGTACTTACAGATGAGATAGCTGCATTTAAGCCTTCATCCCAGAGAACTAAACCCATTACAAATGCAGATTTGGCTTCTGGCATGACTTCAGATGGCCTGACCATTCCCCTGTCATTCGGAAAATCAACTGTTTCCAGTTTTTCGATATCGGAAACACCAAAAAGCTGGAAACCTTCCTCAAAAGCACGTTCCTGAATCTCTTCTTTTAAGCTCATTTTCTCCTCCATTATCCTATCACAGGTATTTTCTTGCAGGAAACAAAACTTCAATTCACTAGAAAGTCTGTACTCAACATATATAACCCAAATCAAGTGGAAATTTCCAATTGCAAAAGATAGTCTCAGGAAGTTAAATTAAAAATATTGTTGAGTTCATCATATGATGCTGTTTATCTATAAGAGTTACATCGAAGCAATTATCCACATTTGTATACGATCTTATTTTTTCATCAGGAATGCCAATGCAACCATTACAAAACAGAGGAGTGCAGTAAAACCGCTCATTGAAGTACTTCTATCATCGCTTACATCGGAAGAGTAAGGCCCAATTTCCATTCCAAAATTATTCTCTGGATACTCGCCTTCAAAGCTTTCCATCAGATTTTCCCATTCTTCACCTTCAATTGTCAAAACAGTTCCAGCATAGCCTTCCTGAACAGTGATTTGCTCACTTTCATAGAGATCAATAATCTCATTCGATGTTGTCACCTCAACAATCCCGTCATAAACATAAATCCTGTCAACAGATATTTCTGGATCGTGGAAAACCATATACTCCGTACCTTTAACTCCGGTTACAGCTGTGGGAGTAGTTATAAAAAGATATGAACCAGCCAATTTTTCAATTCGAGCCCATACTCCACCGAAAAAGAGTTTGATAACCCTTATGTTACTATCAGGCTCTCCCTCATAAACTTGAGTCGATATTCTGACGAATGATCTTTCTTCCATCCTGATACGGGATCTGCCATCATCAAACTTCAAAGTAACCTTCGCCCCTCTTAATGTTTTTATTTGATCGCCCTCATGTACCCCGTTTTTTTCATTGATCTTCTCCCACTTATCAGACCACGGATGCAACACTTCCACCCGACCTTCAATTGATTCTACAATTCCAACAACCTCTGTAATACTGACTGCCGGAGCCGAGATGTAGGTTTCATCAACATATACCTTTGAATGCTGTTCAAGAACAGATGCTATCCCGTAATTCGAATGATCAACTATCGAGATGACAAAATTATGGTACTTGAACACAATCAGCTGGAACTTGATGTCATTAATTTCAGCATCATAAGCTATCCTGTCAAACTGCATTCCGCTTTCCGAAGCCTTTACGTCAGTGCCATAAAAACCAGACTCTACACCTTCTATCAGTTCAGCCTGACGTAACTGGAAATAGCTGTTTGCCTGTGCCTCTGAGAAAAGATTTGCCATGGCTATCTCATACCCATACCCTGATTCCTCACCGTAGGAAAAAACAACTTCTTCCCCAATTACCTCTCCATTTGCATCCTGCAACCCATAGCTTGTTTCCGAACCAAGCTCAAATCCATACAGGCTTTCCGGTGAATCCGCAGCATTGCATGCAGGTATAATAGATATGCAGATAAAGAATATCAGGAGAAATGAGCAGATTTTTGATAATAAAAATTGTTTACAGGGAAAAATAAAATTCTGATATTTTCTGATCGAAAGCATAATTGATTTTTGTTTCTAAAGGTAAAAGATAGTTGCGATTCGAATTCCAGAGATGCATTTGAATAAACCAGAAACTAAACAATCCTATCAACATACATTGCAAAACTAGTGCGGGAGGTGGGATTCGAACCCACGGACTTCTACAAGACAGGGTCCTAAGCCCTGCGCCTTTGGCCAGGCTGGGCAACCCCCGCAAAAGATAGCTAACAGATAGCGCACTGGCATATTAATGTTACGAAAAACAGAATGTTGATAGATGTTTCAGTTTTGATCTTTTGGATGGACAAAACTTCCCATCATGTTTTCTATCTGTTTTTTGAGGTTTTCAGGATTCGCGCTCACCAACACAACTTCCCTGAAATGACCGTTATTTTTCCTGATTCTAACACCCCTGTCATGCGAGCTTGCAAAAACAAGGGTTCTGCCGTGTAGCCTCAAACCCCAGCCCATGTAAACGGCCAACCCGGGTTCAAGTTCAACTGATTCAATTTCAGAGAACGGAATTCGATATTTCAGGGGAGGGTAATTCACAAGAATCCCTCCTGAACTGACCGAGTAATTTAGTTTCAGGATGCCCTGCATTGCAACAAGGTAAACGACAATAACAGAAGCCAGAATATAGATTTCTTCATTGTCGCCACCAAAACCAAAAAGCGACAGGTAAGACATCAAAGCCATCCCAAGCAACACTAAAAGCACTCCGTACAGGAATATTTTCATTTGAAAACTAAGCGGTGCTTTTTCAGTATACATTATAAAACCTCACTTTACAGCCTTCTGCTCCAGCCTTTGAATTACCTTTTCACTTTTCAATTCCCTCAACGCATCAGAAGCAATCCATTTTGCACTTTTGGACTCTATCTCAGCCACTTTTTCAGCACATTCAACTGCTCGTTTATTCAAGGCGAGATTGCGCTTCCCAATCTGGCGAAGTGCCCAGTTCACAGCCTTTTTCACCATGTTTCGCTCATCTGTAGCTTCTCTTTCAATAATCGGGAAGAACTCAGCAAAATAATCGTCTTCTGCCTTTTTGTTGCTCACGGCAAGCCGTGCCATCAGCACAAAGCCAGCCCGTTTCACGTACTCTTCATCCCGACTGCTCCATTCCAGAGCTTTCTGTTTTGCAAAAGGAGTTTTCTCAAACAAATTCATGCAGCACTGATCACAGATTTCCCAGTAATCAAAATCCTCTACCCACCGGTCGACCTGTTCCTCTGTAACTTCCCCGACTTCTTCAATCATACTGGCGAGAATTCGTGTTTCACGAGTATCTTTTTCCCACAGGGAAAGTGCAAGGTAGTGATCCCTGCCGATGGACTTTGCCAGTGCCCTTAGATCAGGAATTGAAACACCATAGGCATGATCAGGAGTTATGCCGAATTTCTGCATTCCTTCAACTGCTTCCGGCCTTGAATGTGATTCCAGGTATTCAATTACCTTTTCCACAGAGGAAAATCCCATAGATAAAAATAGGCAGCTGTGATTAAAAAGCTACTCCAGCCTCAAACTTAATCGATTGCCTGACCATCTGGAATGCTTTTCAGTAGCCGGAATTCCTTCACGAGCATGAAAAGCACGAAGAAAAGCATAATGTACTGGCCTATTGGATGTGCCATCCAGACCCCTGTCAATCCGAAGTACATTGGCAAAACTACCAGCAGAGGCAGGATAAAGAAGAAAATCTTGCCGAAATGGATGAACAGGGATGGCCTGACTTTGTTAATAGACTGGAAATAAACACCTGCCGAGATTACAATACTTTCTGCCATGAGTCCGAACATAAATATCCTCATTCCTTCAACTGCAGTTGCCAGCAGTTCAGGGTCGTTCCGGTTGAAAAGCTGAATTATAGTCTCCGGGAAAGTGGAAACAATCAAGAATCCAATGATACTCACAGCCAGACAGGAGCCCATTGCCATCCTTATAGCAGTGAAGACACGGTTGTACAGCTTTGCCCCGTAGTTGAACCCGATTATTGGCTGTACTCCTGCGGATATCCCTTCGAATATCATATAGAATATCGAGAACGAATACTCGATAACCCCATAGGAAGACACAGCTATTTCCGAACCGTATTTCAGGAGCATGAAGTTGTAGCTCAAAATCAATACCGCAAGCGACATCTGCATGACAAATGAAGGAAAACCAGTCCTCAGGATTCCTGAAATGATTTCAAAATCAGGGCTTATGTCAGATAGATGCAATCTCAGCCTTGCATGGCTGCTGAAGAAGTATGCTATAAAGACAATTGCAGATACAGCAAATGCAATCACCGTTGCAAGGGCAGCACCCTGCATCCCAAATCCCCATCGCATGACGAAGAAGTAGTCAAGTACGATGTTTATCACGGCACTTATTGCTGCCATTTTCATTGCAAACATGGGCCTGCCATCATTTCGCACCAGGGGATCAAAGCCCATTCCCAACATGAAAAAGACGCTACCGATGAACATTATTTTCAGGTAATCATTCGCATGGTTGAACACGGTGCCTTTTGCACCCACAAGGGAAAGCAGGGGTTCCGTGAAGAACGCTCCAATTATTGCAAAAACTGCTCCGAGAACAAGCATTATCGGAATCAGGTCGGATGCAATCCTGTGAGCCCGAACCCTGTCACCTTTGCCAAGTTCAATGGCTACAAGGGTAGCACATCCAATACCAGCCATCAGTGCTATAGACATCATAACGACAAGCAATGGATATGTCAGGGTTACTGAAGCAAGACCAAGGGTTCCCACGCCGTTACCGATGAACAGACCATCGATGATTATCTGGATACCACCGATGATGAAACCCACAACTGCAGGAAGTGCGAATTTCCGGAAGAGCTTCCCCACACTTTCAACTGCCAATTCCCTGTCACTCATTTTGTGGGTTCCTCGTTGATGCTGGAAGATATTTTCAACCAGAGCTGCTTGAAAGTGGCAAATTCGTTTTCATCAAGAATTTCCTGAATCCTGCCGAAAAACATCTGATCGGCAGAAAGGCCAAGTTCAATTATCCTGATACCTTCCCCGGAAAGGCTCAGTCTGCATACCCGTTTGTCCTCATCAGAGCGTTTTTCATCCACATAGCCCATGGAAACAAGTTTGCGAACCATATTGCTTGCAGATGGTTTGGTTACGCCCATAGACGCTGCCAGCTCAGACAGCGTGGATGTTCCAAGTGATCTCAACTCCAGAAGATAGGAAAAAGAAGCAAAGCTAACTTCTGAATACGCATCAAGATCCGTGTTTTGGGACAGGACCTTTTGGTAGTATTTGTCAACTTTTTCAAACGATAGCTCTTCTGGCACGATGGTTAGTTAGCCTAACTAATATTTAATGGTGGTGCTTTCCGATTAGGAGATCTAAAAAATGTATATCCATGGATAATTAGAATAGAAGTTCAACGATTCTTTTTGTTTTTCAAACACTAATAGAGGTCAATTCGGACTACAAAATACTTTTAAAGAAAATATCTATAAGCGAATACAAAAAGCAAGTATAGGAGTAGAGCAGCCATTAGATAATATCTATGTTTCTTGTCGCTTTTCAACCAATCATCAAGCTTAGAATTCCATTTTACTTCGGTCATTTTTAAGATTTGTGATTTTTTAATAGAACCCCACCTACCGTCCAGCGTTAGGTAAAAGATGAAATCTTCATTTTCAGAGTAGATCTCTCGGACGTGAATTATCGGCGATTCTTCATCAATAGTGTCAATTGCCACTGCTTTTGAGATACCATAAGACATTGCAGCACCTATCAACATGCTAAATGCTGAAATATATCCAATGAAAACGACCACTAGCCCAAAAACATAGCTATAGATCATATATTTCTCACCATTTTCTTCTGAAATCTGTATGGTTTGAATTTGTTCTGGGATAATAGAGGTATCATTACTTACTGATAGTGCAAAAAATAAAATTCCCAAGAATATCAACAATAGTCCGACTGAGCTATTGTTAAATATCCTTTCAAGACTATGTTGGGATTGAGGATTATATGCATATCGATAGTATCCAATATTGTAGAAATATTTGGCTATGTATCCGACTATCGCTAAAACGAATACTAGAAAACTTATTTGAGGCAAGAACTCAAAAAGCATACTATGTCATTGCACACTAATTTTGATAAAAGTATCTATTAGTCTGCGTAAAATAATTTCTTAAAAGATGGCTATGGCTCTAAAACATACCTTCAAATTATTCTTCCGTTTAGCTTTGCTTTTGTATATACAACAAGTGAAGGAATTATAGAAAAAGAAAAGAATGCGCCGACCGGGATTTGAACCCGGGTTTAAGGCTTGGAAGGCCTCAGTCATAGCCACTAGACCATCAGCGCACGTGTATCCCCTTCATAGCCTTTTTTTAGATATAACCCTTTCGGCAGGGAGCCTTCTCATGCGGTATTGCAACCAGTGCAATGCAGAGAGGGATCAATCTTCCTTCAAGGCACGGATCTTATCCCTGATAGCGGCAGCTTTCTCGAATTCGAGGTTCCGGGCAGCTTCATGCATTTCGGATTCCAGATCAATAATCATGTCCTGAAGCTCAACAGAAGAGAGATCTTCAGCAATGGAAAACTCCGCTGCCCCTTCAACTGCTTCTTCTTCCGATTCCACAAGTTCACGCTGGATGGCTTTGGTAATACTCTGTGGTGTGATACCATGCACCTCGTTGTAATCAAGCTGGAGATTACGCCTGCGATCCATTTCTGCCATTGCCCTTTGCATGGAACCTGTTATTTTATCCGCATAAAGGATAGCATAACCGTCTACATTTCGTGAAGCACGGCCGATTGTCTGTATCAGGGACCGCTCAGATCTCAGGAAACCTTCCTTGTCCGCATCCAGAACCGCAACAAGACCGACTTCCGGAATGTCCAGACCCTCCCTGAGCAGGTTAATTCCCACAAGCACATCGAATTCCCCTTTTCGCAGGGAGCGCACAATCTCCGCCCTCTCAAGGGTATCAATATCCGAGTGCATGTAGCGAACCTTGATTCCCAGCTCAAGGAGATAATCAGTCAAATCCTCAGCCATCTTTTTGGTGAGAGTGGTAACAAGCGTCCTGTATCCATTTTCAGTAACCTTTCCTACCTCATGCATCAGGTCATCAATCTGGTTTTCCACAGGCCTGACCTGCACAACAGGGTCAACAAGGCCAGTCGGCCGGATAATCTGCTCCACAACCTGAGTGCTCAATTCCAACTCATAATCTGCCGGAGTTGCTGAAACATAGACTGCCTGGTTCAAGCGCTGCTCGAACTCCCTGTAGTTGAGAGGCCGGTTGTCAAAAGCTGAAGGAAGTCTGAACCCGTAATCAATAAGCGATTTTTTCCGGGCCCTGTCACCGTTGTGCATTCCCCCAATCTGCGGGATGGTAACATGGGATTCATCGATGAAAGTTATGAAATCGTCAGGAAAGAAATCCAGCAGGGAAGAGGGCGCTTCTCCCGGCATCCTGCCATCAAAGTGGCGCGAATAATTCTCGATTCCACTGCAATATCCCAATTCCTGGATCATTTCGATATCGAATTTGGTTCGCTGGAAAATTCTCTGAGCTTCAAGAAGCTGGCCTGCGGCTTCAAGTTCCGCAACCCGGGATTCCATCTCCTTTTCAATTGACAGCAATGCCTTTTCCATGTGCTCCAGCGGCATCACAAAATGTTTGGCAGGGTAAATCATCACACTTACATCGGGATCAACTTCAGCAATCACTTTACCGGTAAGGGGTTCAAAAAAGCTGAGCCTGTCGATTTCATCCCCGAACAATTCAATCCTGATAGCCCGGTTATCCTGTGCCGGGAAAATCTCCACGGTGTCACCACGTGAGCGGAAGGTACCCTGTGTGAATTCAATTTCATTCCTGTCGTACTGGATGTCCACGAGTTTTCCAAACAATTCCTTCCTGCCGATTTCCTCACCCTGTTTGAGGAGAATTGACATGTTTCGCCATCCCTCCGGAGAACCCAGGTTGTAAATACAGGAAACACTGGCAACAACGATGACATCCCTGCGTTCAAGAAGTGAACGTGTTGTGGACAGCCTGAGCCTGTCAATCTCATCGTTTACATGCGAATCTTTTTCGATATATGTGTCAGTTGTCGGGAGATAGGCTTCCGGCTGGTAATAGTCATAGTAGCTGACAAAGTATTCCACAGCGTTGTTAGGAAAGAAGTCACGGAATTCAGAAAACAACTGAGCTGCAAGTGTTTTATTGTGTGCTATGACGAGGGTTGGTCGCTGCACTTCCTGGATAACATTGGCCATTGTGAAAGTTTTCCCCGATCCTGTGACACCCAGCAATGTCTGGTGCCTTTGTCCTTCAAGGATACCGGAGCTAAGCTTTTCTATTGCCTGCGGCTGGGAGCCTTTCGGGGCAAACTCTGACACAAGTTCAAACGATGGCATTGCATTTCACAATGTGTTTTGAAACTGTAAATATGTAATCCTGTGTCAGCGGAAAAGGACAAGCAGAATTATATACATGAGAACAAGGGCAATCGCGAGTTTCATCAAAGTTCTGGCCTTGTTTTTATCTGAACCGAACAATATCGGAATCGGACCAATCATTATCACACCACCTCCGGAAACGTGCCACTTTTCCTCATCCGTATTTTCAAAGTCAGAGTACCCAACATGATTTTGTTTTTCATCACTGTTTTGTGAAATGCCTGATTTTACCAGCAAAAACAAACCATAAGCAAGCAGGACAATTCCCGCAAGAATCAGAACATCACCAATCAATGGCCACGCCTCCGCAGGAACATGTAGAGAATAAAGATACCAGCTCCGATAAACATCATTGTGTTTGTGATTTCAGGGGAAGAGCCAAAAGCAACGGGAAAAGGACCTATTAGGATAACCCCGCCAAACTGTGAATTACTCCCACTGTTTTCAAATGCTTTTACAACAAGGCCTATGAAAAGGAGAAAAACACCCAGGGAGATTAGTGAAATTCCTTTGGAAGCATCTGAACCTGAGGACATAGATCCAACTAGGAAAAACAGAAATTTAAATCATACCCTGTGGAGGTATGAATGGGGTTGCCTGTCAGCGTGTGTTTCTGAGATTTCATCACCGACAAAGAGGTATTCCCTGCGGTTGCGGTTTCCTCGCCTGTCGACAAGGTTTTTGTGGAACATTCTGGACAGGTAAGTTGAAACAGTGCTGAGTTTGATGGGACCGTAAACAGTCTCGTAGTGCTGTTGTATATCCTGTGAAGTGGCCCACATTCTTGGGAATTCGTATTTCAAAAACAGTTCAAGTCGCTCACTTATTGTTAGCGGAGCACCAGTGGCTTCAGGCCTGGCGGAGCGGCCGGACCTTTCCACCGCAGTCTGCTTCCCAATTTGTTCCTGTGTGGTGGTTGGTGGTACGGAAAGAGGAATTTGCTGGGGCGCATACTGTGGTGGAAATTGAGGCCAGTACATTGGATAATATTGCTGTGGAGGTACCTGATAGTACATTTGTGGTGCAGGTTGTGGAGAAACCTGCGGTTGGTTCTGTTGAATATTTGGTTGAATAGGCTGTGATGAAGATTCGGCTGATGGAGGTTGAGTGTCGCCAAACATCTCAATGAATTGGATCAGTTTCTGTTCCCAGTCACTCCCTTCCAACCTGACAGTGGCAATTTCCCTGTCATCGTCATCGAACACTTCTAGCCGAATCTTCATCTTTAAGCCTCTTGATGAATCCATCCATCCCCTCAGACGTATGAATCCGCAATACCACTCATCCCCTCAGACGATGGCTTGCAAGTTTAGTGTGAAGCTGTTTTTACAGTTCACATTATGAGCATAATGTGACACTGCATATAACAGTAATTGGTAATTATATATAAGCATTTCGAGTAGATAACTGTAGAACACTGTTTTTACAGAGTATTACAGATCTACATCTACTAATACTACGAAATAATGCTTATTAAACGTAACCTATGGAACATAGAAACAAACTGATTATAACAAAATCAATTATTACTTGTTTAATCTCCATTGGAAATGAAGGGGTTAGTTTTTAGCAGTATTAAACTGTAATTTTGCACTTAAATTGAGAAATAAGCATAATTATTGCTTTAATACAAGGACAAAATAGTACTGAAAAACACAGCAAACCTATTTCGAAAAACAGTGTTTTTACAGATGTGTTTGGGGCCATTAGAGGCAAAAGAAGACATCTCAGGTGGGTTTATATTGGATGATACCTATAGGAATCCCACATGACAGATGCGGATGCAGGAACACCCACAGAGATCAAAAGTCCGGATAATACCGTCGTATTTAATGAAAAAACTGATTCCGAAAGTCTTGCCAGGGAAATCGAGGAGCTGAAGCTTAAAAATGAAAGTATGAGAGCAAAACTGCTCGAGTCAAACATGCTTGCAAACAGCTACCTTGAGGAAATATCCAAACTCAAAGAGCAACTGGATCGGGTAACATCTCCGCCACTGTTCATAGCAACTGTGATGGAAATGGAAGGCGATATGGCGATGCTGCGCCAGCACGGCAATAATCAGGAAGTTATGACTGACATTCCTCCTGAACTTGCACACCAGCTTGAAATCGGTTCCAGAGTTTCAATTAATGCGGCTTTTGCAATTGTGGACATCCTCAGCAAAGCCACCGACATGCGGGCACAGGTCATGGAAGTGATCAATTCCCCGGGAATTAATTACGACATGATCGGTGGACTTGAAGACGTTGTCAAGGAAGTTATCGAGGCCGTGGAGCTTCCACTCACTGAACCAGAGCTTTTCGAGAAAATCGGAATCGAACCCCCAAGCGGCGTCCTGATGTACGGCGAACCCGGCACAGGAAAAACACTAATTGCAAAGGCAGTTGCTTCCAGTGCACATGCCACATTCATACGCATGTCCGGTTCGGATCTTGTCCAAAAGTTCATCGGAGAAGGCGCAAGGCTTGTGAAGGACGTATTCCAGCTCGCAAGGGACAAATCACCTTCAATCCTATTCATTGATGAAATCGATGCCGTGGGCGGAATGAGAACCCATGACGGTACAACCGGTTCTGCCGAAGTCAACAGGACAATGCTCCAGTTGTTGTCCGAAATGGACGGTTTCGATCCCAGCGGTAATGTGAAAATCATCGCTGCAACCAACCGTATTGATTTGCTCGATCCGGCACTGCTTCGCCCGGGTAGGTTTGACAGGGTTATCGAAGTCCCCGTTCCTGATGAGAAGGCAAGGCTGGAAATCCTGAGGATTCACACTAAGCCATTGAATCTGGCAGAGGATGTGAACCTTGATAAACTCGCAAAGATGAGCAACGGCCTCAGTGGCGCAGACCTCAAGATCATCGTGAAGGAAGCAGGCATGTTCGTACTCCGCCGCAGGGAGGAGGAAGTTACCATGAAAGACATGCTCGAAGCCTTCGAGAAGGTAACCACAGAGGAAGAGCCACCAATGCCCGGCGGGATGTTTGTATAACCCGCCCCCTTCGTTTTTTCGAACAAAAAATTAATATAGATTAACCCGTATTAGGGGTTACAACGTGTGCTCCGATAGTGTAGCACGGCCAATCATACAGGACTCTCACTCCTGTGACTGGGGTTCGAATCCCCATCGGAGCATTTTCCCTTATTTTTTGGATATTGCCAATGCAAAGAGAAGTATAGCTGTAGCTTTTTCAAAATACTCCAAACATGGACAAGTTCCAGACAAAAATTGACAAGCAGACATCAAGAACTTCAAATCATTTTGAGAGAAAACCAGAAACCGAATAAAAATAGTAGATTTGGCGAAGTGATGCATCGAGAGGACGGTCTACTTCGTTATGATGCTCACACGTCATAGTTTATGAGAGGATGATGTGAGGTTCACTTCGCCACTACCACTACATTACAAGAATATGACTAAACTTGAATTTATACTCCCACGGTAAAGGGTTACTAACCAAAAGTTCTTAAGAAAATTACAAAGAGCATGTGCCTCATTTCGGAGTACATGGCCTAATTGACAATTCCAACCCCCATAAACTAGTGAAAATTGTAAACCTACAGACACCCAAAACATCCTGAGAACCACTCAAAAGATTTATGTCTGAAAAGTGCATATAGGCGCCCGTCTGAGACACAAAAACGATAGCGGAGTGCCGATGTTACTTCCATTGTTGGGGACGAGCACAAAAGTATATCAATCCAGAAAGAGCATCTCAGGGGGAGGTGCCGGGATTCACTCCGCTATAACTATTGCAACCTTAAAGGCACAATCTCTTTATACTCATCACCACAATCCACCTCTAGATACTATGTCAGAAAAAATCACGGATGCAGAAAATGCGGCCTTTGAAGCTGGGATAAAACTGGGAGCTCTTTATCACCAATTCACAGGTTCACCAATCAGCCTTCACACGGCAGAAAGCCTTGAAAATGCAATTGCTGAAAGCATCTCAGTCCAGCCATTTGTCGAAAGCATCACAGTCAAAATAGACAGGGACATAGTAAGATCTAAACTCAATAATGAATTCGGTTATTGTGAGCTGGAAGGGCGGATGATCACAGTGAAACTGATTGTAGCTTATAAAAACGTCCGGCTCTTTGCATCCATGGAATATGAGCGTGAACTTGATTATCCGCTCATGAAAATAGAAAAGGTGGAAAGCTCTTCAGAATGAAGAGAATCCATTAACAACTTTTTTGTTTTGCTCAGCGGTCCCGATTGTTACACGAATCAGGGATTCACCCGCATCCCTGAAGGAAGTGCAATCCCTTACAATAATACCCTGTCTGAGCAGGTGTTCACATACATCCTTCGCCTTCACAGGAGACACGTCCACAAGCACAAAGTTTGCCTGTGAGTCGTAAACTGTGAACGGAATATAGTCCATCAGATATTTTCGACCTTCCCGAACCATTTCCTGACTTCTTTTGAGATGTTCCTCATCAGACAATGCTGCAGAACCGGCCACAAGTGCCACACTGCTCACATTGAATGGCGTTCCTGCTTTCATGTACTCAACCTTCAACCAGGCGGGCATGATACCATAACCAATACGAAGCCCCGCAAGCCCGAATGCCTTTGAAAGAGTGCGCCCGATAATAAGATTGTCATACTCATTCACAAGGGACACAAAAGTCCTGTCTGCAAATTCGACATAAGCTTCATCCACAAAAACGAGACAAGAAACGTTCTCCACAAGACTCCGAAGTTCTGTTTCGGACATAGAGTTCCCAGAAGGGTTGTTGGGAGAACATATAAACATCATTTTGGTTGCATCAGTTACAGCGTCCTTCAGTGAATCAACATCTATGCTGAAATCATCATTTCGCCTGACAAAAACAGGCGTCCCGCCGTTTGCTCTTGCAGATAGCTCGTAATAGGAGAAAGTGGGAGTTGAAATAACAACTTCCGAGCCCGGAGATATCAGAAGTCTCATCAATCCGTCAAGCAACCCATCCATACCCGGGCCAGAACCTACGATCATGTCTTCAGGCATACCGACGTACTTGGAAATAGCAGAAACCAGCTCCCCGGCATCAGCAGAAGGGTAAATATTGATATCCTGAGCATGCCCGACCATTGCCTCCAAGGCTTTTGGAGAAGGCCCAAGCACGTTTTCATTGGAACCCAGTTTTATGATTTTATCCGCTGACAGACAGTACTTTTTCGCAATTTCTTCAATGGATTTGCCGGGAACATAAGGTGCTATAGAACGAATTTCAGGCTTTATCAGATCAGACCTTGCCAAGAATATCGACCACCGTATCAATCTGTTCTTTTGAAATCGTAAGTGGAGGAGCAAGCCTCAAAACCGTGTCTGAAGTGCAGTTTAGCAATAAACCCATCTCACGGGCAGCATTTACAAAGTCAGCACACGGGCGGCCCGTCTCAACACCTATCATCAATCCCTTGCCACGTACTTCAAGGAAATCATCGCGACCCAGATCTGAAAGTTGCTTCCGGAAGTATTCGCCCATCTCACGGGATCTCTCAATGAGGTTCTCATCTTCCATGACCTTGATTGAAGCAAGAGCAGCAGCACATACCAGAGGACCTCCACCGAAAGTAGAAGCATGCTGGCTCTTTGTGAAAGTAAGCCCTTCACGTGCAGCAATTCCTCCCATGGGAAGGCCACCAGCCATTGCCTTTGCCATTGTCATGATATCCGGCTGCACGCCTGAATGCTCTTTACAGAACCATTTTCCAGTACGTCCGAATCCGGTCTGTACCTCATCAAAGATAAGAAGAGTACCAGTCTCATCACATACCTTGCGAACCTCCTGAAGGAATCCTTCGGAAGGTACATTGATCCCGCCTTCACCCTGTATTGGTTCAACGATTACAGCAGCAGTCCCCGGACCGATGGAATTTGCCACATCCTCAGCATCACCAAAGTCCGCAAAAGTAGCCTTGACAGGCATTGGTTTGAAGGGTTCCTTGTAAGCCTCCTTGTAGGTGACTGACAGCGGATTCATTGTCCTGCCGTGGAAAGAACCTTTGAGTGCCACAAATTCATGTTTTCCTGTAACCATACGTGCCAGTTTCATAGCAGCTTCAACCGCTTCAGCCCCTGAATTACAGAAGAAAACACGATCCATCCCCGTAAGAGACACAAGCTTCTCCGCCAGGTTTGCCTGCATTTCGGTATAATAAAGATTTGAAACATGGATCAGCTTTGCTGCCTGATCCTGAATTGCTTTCACAACCGCGGGATGACAGTGACCTACATTGTTCACCGCAATTCCTGCGACACAATCGATATACTCCTTCCCGTCAACGTCCCATACAACAGCACCTTCACCCCGTTCAAGAGCAATCGGCTGGTGAGTATATGTCTGCATGACACACTCGGAATCTTTTGCTGAAATTGAACTATAGCTAGCCATCTGAAAACACCTTTCAAAAAGAGAATTTATTCAGGAGAACCGGAAACATCCAGCCTCATGAGTTCATTATCATTAATAATATCTTCTTCTTCACGGATAAATGAGATTCCTGCACTTGCCCTCATCACACCGTCCACTCGTGCGGATTCGTGAATATTAATCAGTGCAGCATTAATTTGCCCCAGTACATGGGTTCCCTCGTGAATTATAACTTTGCCCCGGGACACGATATTTCCGTGTATGGCATTGTTTTCCCCGAGTTCGACAGTTCCTGCAGCCCTTATGCTTCCGTAAAGAGTGGTTTCGTCACCCATTTTAAGGGATTCTGCGCGGATGTTTCCCACAAGGCGGCAGTCGCTGCCTATTTTTGCAGTTCCGGGAACCCGGATGGAATCTGCGGAAATACGTGACCCGTTGGGAATAATCATGATATTAACACCCAGATCTTCGCCATCGTCAGAAAAGAGTTCATCGAGGGCTTTTTCGACTTCCTCACCTTTTCCCAGACGGAGTAATTCGGCAATATAGAGGAAAATATATGCAACTACAGGTACCGGATTGCGAACTACAATCCACCCCCTGGCTTCAAAGCCTTCTTCAATATTTACATCGTTTCCGACATCAAGATCACCTTTGACAACCAGTTTACCTCCAATGTTGACAAATTCACCGATATAGGCATTCTCGTCAGTCCTGACACTTCCGTTAATGCGGGACCAGATGTCAATCCTGACATCGGATGTTGTTGCGATGTCACCTGATACGTTTACCCGTTCTCCTAAAATGGCGGAATTTGCAATCAACCCGTAACCCAGATCAGAATGGTTGCCGACAACGACATCACCATCAACAACAATAGTATGTTCTTCCATCTTTGTCCCGTCAGGGATCACAAGGGTGTTCAGGGGCTGTTCATCTTCGATGATCTCACACTCCGAAGGAGATTTCCTATTACGGCAATGGGTGGTTATCGTATATATAATTAGATTTCAAATGATTATTTCTCAATACCCACTCTTACGTCTACAGCCGCTCCTGAATCCATAACTATGATTTCGGGAACTGCCAACAACAACTGACCTGCAGCGAGCAACTTATCCTGTTCGTCAACAACAAGAACTTCCTCACCGGATCTTAGCTCCGGATCAAGTTCCAGAACATGTTTTGCAAAAGCAGTTTTACCCTTTGAAACAAAAGGAACCGCATCTTCACATATAACAACACGCTGCCTTGGAAAAGGAAGGAAAGAATGAAGCATGGATGCAGCTTCGATACTCAATGTCAGTACACCGTCTTTTGCGCGTACTGTAGCAATTCTGGATTTGCCTGAAAGTACCTGACGCACACGTTTTGTCCTTGAAAGCATGAAACTTACGTCATCCGGGAAAAGCACGTTTCCGGAACCTTTACCAAACTGGTAATCGGCCATAACACGCACCTGACTTAAGAGATTAGCATCTGCAACCATAATTAGAACCGAAGATGTGAGAATGGTATTTATATCGCTCGGGTCAGCGTAATTTTATAGTTCTTACTCCATCAAACCCTTTAAATATTATAATAACCAACTGTAATTAGAGGAAGCGGGTACAAGCTTGTTAGCATTGCAGATCTGACTGTAACCAAGCAAACCATTCATCCCCTCAACAATATCCGTTTCCTCCAATTCTCGTTAACCTTTTACAACACCAAGAGGCACGAGCTTTGCCACTTTTCTTGCAATTCCCACCCTGTGAACTACATCAACGACTTCACTGCTGGACTTGTAAACCTCTGGTGCTTCTTCCGCGATAACCGAAGGATGAGCAGCTTTTACAAGGATTCCGCGATCCTCAAGACGCACCCGGATGTCTTCACCGGAAAAACTCTTTTTCGCATGGGATCTGCTCATTACTCTTCCTGCACCATGACAGGCACTTCCGAATGAGATGTGCATTCCTGCTTCATTACCACACAAAACATAAGACGGAGTCCCCATGCTTCCGGGTATCAGAACAGGTTGCCCAACATTCCTGTAGGCTTTTGCAACTTCCTTATGACCTGCAGGGAAGGCACGTGTTGCACCTTTGCGGTGAACGTACACTTTTTTCTTTTCCCCATCAATCTCATGTTCCTCAAGCTTTGCAACGTTATGAGCTACATCGTACACAAGATCAAGGCCAAGTTCATCCTGATCCATGCCGAACACTTTTTCAAAAATACCGCGTGACTGGTGCATTATAACCTGCCGGTTGGTCCAGGCATAATTGGCCGCTGCAGCCATCGCTCCAAAGTAATCCTGAGCTTCCTTTGATTGTGCAGGAGCACATGCAAGCTGCCTGTCAGGAAGATCGATGCCGTATTTTTTTGCTGCACTCGTCAGTGTCTTGATATGATCCGTACATACCTGATGGCCAGCTCCACGGGAACCACAGTGTACCATGAAAGTAACCTTTCCCTTTTCCAATCCGAAGGCTTTGGCAGCCTCTTCATCATATATCTCATCAACGCATTGCAATTCAAGGAAGTGATTACCACTACCAAGAGTGCCCAATTGTGGGCGCCCTCTTTTGTGTGCCTTTTTGCTGATTTGATCCGGAAGTGCACCTTCAATACGGCCATTGCCCTCACAGTGTTCTATATCGGCTTTCACGCCGTACCCATGCTCCACAGCCCATTGTGAACCTGCAACGAATATTTCATCAAGTTCACTCTCGGAAGCCCGTATCTTGCTTTTGGAACCAAGGCCGGAAGGAACCGCATCAAATAATCCGTCTAACAACTGATTGAGATGAGGCAAAGTATCCTCTCTCTGTAAATTGGAACGTATGAGGCGAACTCCACAATTGATATCAAATCCCACGCCTCCCGGACTTATCACACCTTCATCCTCATCAAAAGCCGCAACTCCCCCGATGGGAAAACCATAGCCTACATGGGCATCCGGCATGGCCATGGAATACTTCTGGATACCCGGAAGCATGGCAACATTGGCCACTTGCTCAAGTGCCTCATTCTCAAGATTCCCAAGAAGAGTCTCTGAAAGGAAAATCCTGCCCGGAACCCGCATACCTTCCTTGTAATCTTGCGGGACTTCCCAGATATCCTCATCAATTTTTCGTAGTTTGCCTGCTGAACCTGCATCTTGTTCCATAATATAAAACCCCCTTCATGTATCAACTGTAACCTGCACCATTGTATCATCTCCGGCTTCCTGCACAAGGAGATTATTATAAGTAACTGCCTTCACTTCGGTCTCAAAGGCATGTTTATCCAGATCTATGAATTCTCCGCATGCTGTTGCAGATAATGAATATACACCGTCCTGATGATTTATACCAATAACAGCAAATTTACTGAATACTATGAATTCAACCTCAAAATGATAAAGCAATTCTGAGAGCCACTCCACAAGCAACATTTCCAGATCATCGGCTTCCACCTCGATGGGTATGGAAGTCCTGCACGGAATATCTGAAGTGTCAATCATGACATTGAACATGGCTTCCGCTGCATTCTCAAAAGCTTCTTCGAGGTTAGCCCCATAAGCACGAAAACGTGCATCTGCGGTATGCTCCATATAGTCATATTTTTTTTCGGCAGACATGTTATCCCCATGAAGTCAAACTGAGGAATTTACAGTTTATTCCACACACTGTAGATTCTCTGGAAAGCAGTAATATGTGATGTGAAAGCAAGAACCACTACACACCAGCCAAGAATTGTGTAGCCGGCAAGTGGCTGTGCATAAATAACGTAAGCAATCGCAGCGATCATTATTAGTACAAGCCTGTCAGCCCTTCCCATAAGCCCGCCATAAAAACGGCCAATTCCGAGCGCTTGTGCCTGTGTACCCAGATAACTTGTAAGCAAAACACCCACAAGAGCTATGACACCGATTTCCCAGTCAACATGCCCTCCGAAGAAAATTCCGCCTATTATGAACATATCAGCATACCTGTCGATGACATGATCAAGGAAATCTCCTTTTCTGCTTGCAATGCCCTGATACCGGGCCATACTACCGTCCAGCGCATCAAAAAAGGAGTTTAAAGATACAAAAATAACGGCCACAAGAGCATAAATTGCAACTTCCAGTGAATAGTAAAAAGCGATTCCTGCCAGCGCTGAGAAAATGAGGGAAATAATAGACACATAATTGGGAGTTAATCCTGCGGATATTGCTCTTTTTGCAATGGATTCCACATAGGTGGCAGTTATCGGACGGAGTTTTTCAAGAGTCATATGTGTCTTTTCCTTTACACATCCGGTGTAGATAGCTTTTACCCGTTATTTGCGTGCCAGATCATAAAGATACTTTATTTTGCAGGAGTGTTCTATCTGGGTGGTATAGATGTAGGCTTCGTCAAGATTCTTTCCAACGGAGATTGTGCCGTGGCTATATACAATTGCGCCGTGATGCCTTGAAAGAGCCGCAGAGGCTGCGTCTGCCAGTTCTTCACTTCCAATTTTTCCTTTGATAATTGGCACATCCCCAAGGAAGAGCATACCTTCACTGTCAATAGGCGAGATGTTGCCGCCTTCCTGAAGCAAAGAGAGAGTAACAGAATATGGACAGTGCGCATGCACTATTGCACCGGCATCTGTATTGCGATAGATCTGGCGATGAACTGCAGTTTCGGAAGAAGCAATTTTATCCAGCAGGGAATTGCGGTCTATGGGCACTTCCACAACCGTTTCTTCAGTTATTTCATCAAGACAACAGCCGGTACGGGTTATTACCAGATTATCGCCTTTTCGAACACTGATATTTCCAAAATTCGATTCAACTAACCCATGATTTACAAGCTTGCTTCCAATACGCGCCATTTCACGCCACATGAGTACCAGATATGCACACGCAAGCATAAAATTTATTTGCTATAATCTGTATGTAAAGGTAGTTCAATGCGCCTCGGTGGCTCAGCCTGGCAGAGCGAGTGATTTGTAATCACTAGGTCGCGTGTTCAAATCACGCCCGGGGCTTCATTTTCTCAGTTTGAAGCCTATACTTTCACCCAGCTTGGATTTCAAATATAAATCAAGAAATGAAGGTATATGGCATGGGATTATATGATTTCAGTAAAAGAATAGCTAGTGCTGAGCAACGCGTCCTTGATGCGGATTATTCTCAAAAAAATAAAGACACTATTTTTTCTTTTGTTCACGTATTGTACGCTGAAGGTCTATCTGAAGCGAGGATACTCAAATATCTCAGTAATTTAAACATACTAGCTAGCTGGTTTGACAAAGACTTCGATGAAGTCACCAAATCTGATATGTATAGAGTAGTGGCTGAGATTGAGAGATCTGACCGAAAGGCATGGACAAAACAAGGGTACAAGGTAACAATCAAGCGTTTTTTCAGATGGTTGCATAATAGTGAGACAGATCCAGAGATAACCAGATGGATCAAGACAAACATAAAGCAGTGTGACCAGATATTGCCAGAAGAATTGCTCACAGAAGATGAAGTGAAGCAAATGATTGACGTATGTGATCATCCGCGCAACAGAGCTATGGTTGCCATGTGGTATGATGCCGGCGGGAGAGTCGGGGAGATGGGAGAAGCGAAGATTAAACACTTTGTTCCAGACGTATATGGTGCAGTTCTGATGGTAAAAGGAAAGACTGGTATGCGCAGAATTCGACTTGTATTCAGTGCCCCTTATGTATCAAAGTGGCTTGATACGCATCCGGAAAGGGATAATCCAGATGCACCTCTTTGGGTCAATTATGGGAAGTACAAAGGCAGGGCAATGAAATATGGCGGCATCCGAATGGTCATAAAAAGAGCTGCAAATAAAGCCGGAATAAAAAAGCGTGTATATAACCATCTTTTCAGGCACTCAAGGATTACAGAATATGCCACATTTATGACACAGGCACAGCTGGAAAAAAACATGGGATGGGTACATGGAACGCGGCAGTCCGGCACATATATTCATCTTGCGGGTGCTCAGGTTGACAGCACCATACTTGAACATTATGGACTAAAGGAAAAGCAGGACAAGCCCTCGGAGCTTACCCCTAAGAATTGTCCACGTTGCAAGACCACAAATGGCCCAACAGCAGATTTCTGCAGCAATTGTGGAATGGCTCTTAATGCAGTTGCAGCAACGAATGTTGATGACATGCAACAATTGGGTATGCAACTGCTTCTTGAAATAGGAGCAAAAGAACCAAAGGATGTCCAAGAATTGCAAGGATACCTGGGGAAATTGAAGGAAGCGTTGAATGATAGTGATTCCACTTCAATAAGTGACAAGTGAATCAACATGAGCCACGGACTTGCATAGCGGTGCCTTCCAGAACTGTAAGTCCTGGTTCTCTGGTATGCCTGATGTAGCATCTACTGCATCCGGTGTTCCATATCCTCGCAGAGATAGATTCGTAGTTTTCCCTGGCACTTGTAATATCAGGTGGCGCTTGTCGTAATAGGCATCCTTGACGAATATCTGGTAAAAACCTGTTTCCGGATTTACCACTCCCATTGTATCCCTCCCGAACACATAGGTGCTCTCTAGTATCACTTTTATTGCGTTCATTATAGGGTTACTTTCTTGATCAATGGCATAGCCGGACATGACCACACCTACCGATGATTCTGACCAAGATGTAGCCAACTTCAGATGTCGTAGATAAATATACATTGTCTCCTGTATCTCTATCCTGTGGAATGTGGGTGTGTGCATCCCGTCAGAGGTAAACATTATTTTCAGCTTATAGTATTTGCCTGCATATCCTGCACTATTCATGGGCGTATAACCTGCACTGTAGGATGTGGTACTTGTACCATCCGGTCCAATCCATCCGGAATTCGGTGTTCCGCTCTGGTCATCGCTGATGTAGATTTGTGCTCTTATATCGCAGCCTACCGCTTCTGTGATTGACATATAGAATATATCCAGCGACTTGTTATGCTCTCTCCACAGGTACCAGGGCATCTCTATCAGTCCTGTTGTCGGATATCGGGTTATTTTGATATTGCTGACCGTGATTCCTTCGGAGTAGTCTGTCGGTGTCGTGTAATTTGCCTTACACCTGAGCCTGAAATGGAACTTGGTCGAGTTCATAGTGACCACCTGACCGGTGCCTGAAGTAGTACCGCTCTTTGACCATACCACCGTCCCGTCTGCGTCCAGCAGCTCCAGTATGAAGTAGCTCGAGTTGATATTCACATCATAATCAAACTCCACCGACAGAAAACCTGATTCTTGCCATATGAAGCCATGATTCGGATAGTTACTATCTATCACCGTGTATGTAGTGTCTGCCAACAGATCTATTTTCAGCTCTTTATTGCCTGCATCAACGGTGCCATTGCACGACAGGAACCCGTCATCCTCATCTATTTCTGTTGAATAGTCCGGTTCGATTTCCTCTTCCTCTAGTTCAAAGGTACTGTTATTGAACACCACTCCGCTCGTGATGCAGCCATATACAAAATCTGTAGCATCAAACACTTCTTTGTTAATCCTGTATGTGCTCAGGCCAATCTCACCGGTCTTGTTGTCCACATCTGCGGTGTGCTCCAATGATATCTCTATGTCTGTCGTTAGAGCCGAGTGCAGCATCTCGTTTTTAGACAAATAAAAGAATTGACTGTCCGGTTGATTGGCCTGTGAACTCTCTATTACCAGTGGATGAAAATCAACCGGGACCAGCACTGTTGCGGGGTTCGTGTCCGGGAAACTGAGCAATCTGTGCTTTATCCACATGTCGAAATAATACCAGATAAAGTCAAATGAAGGCGTGTACTTTCCGTCACCGGTTAACCATACTTTCGTTCTCCAGTATTTGCCAGCAGCCGCTCCTGTCCATATTTTCCCGTTGTTGTCTGTATAATAGGTGCTCGATGTCCCGTCCGGGCCTACAAATCCTGACGTGGATGCCAGACTGTCACCTACATCGATCTGAGCCTTCACTTGTGTATCAGCTGTGCCCAGTGTATAGCCAAGATCTATTATCCTCAAGGCTTTCATGAATTCCTTGTACTTGTAACCCGTCTGCTCAATGTAGCCTGAAGTCTTGTACCTGTCCAGCACCACGTTGCCTATGTACATGTGGTTGTCCCAAGGATCCACAGGCGAAGTCCAGACCGAAGGAGAATTCGGAGCAATGCACCTGACCCGGAATACACAGTAATCGTCTACAAAGGTAACCACCTGGCCAGTGCCAGAAGCTGTCCCTGTCTTGCTCCACTTCACAGTACCTTCACTGTCCACAAGCTCTGCAATGAAGTACGAGGAATTCAGCACCACTTCATAGTCAAAGGTTATCTGGATAAAGCCTGATGCGATTATCTCAAACCCTTTGTTCATGTAGGTCTCATCCACCTTGTTGTAATCACTTTCGTCGGCCAGGTCCAGTTTCATGCTCATTGTAGAATTGTCCAGAGTAAACATACCCGGCAGGAATCCATCATCTGTATCTACGTGGGCCGAGTTCTCCGGATAGATGGCGATCTGTTCTGTCTGGAGCGTGAACATATCGCCATCATAGTCCACGTTTAACGTAGTGACTCCTTCTGTGAACATTAGATCATTCTCTGTTTCCTCTTCCAGCAGCATAGCCGGTGAAAATTCCCTTACACCAACCAGTCCTGTATTTGAATCCGGCTGGCTTGCATCTGATGATTCCAATGCAAGGGAACCACCTAACCCTTCATTCCAGCTCTCAAGCGTGAACTCATCAGCCGTTGTCCCTCCCGTCACTGATACTGCCGATACACTCCTGATCCCGGTGTCACCTGCATTGAGAGCAATTTCTATGTGACTGCCTGATGTCTTATAGGCTTCTACTGAAGTGCTAACGTCTGCTGTTTGTGAATTGCCAAACTGGTCTACATAAGTAATAGTCACATCCAGAGGCGCATCGCCTATTGTGGCCTGTGGCACTATGAAACACCTGAATCCGCCTGATGATATTGAATCTCCCACAGTGAATCCTGTGCCCACAACATAAGTTCCGAACACGACAGCATCAAATGCCATGCTTCACCTCATGCCACATATTTCATAGCGAACGCCAGCACATTTGAATGGTCCGGAGATGTGAGCATCTTACACAGAAACTTCGTCGTTGCTCCATCTATGGCTATCACGTCCCCGTCCACCAGTCCTGCATCTATTGACAGCCTGAAAAACAGCTCCGACTGATATATCGGTGTCTTGTTGTTCGCTGTATTGTGTATCACAGGCTTCATGAAATAGACTTTCCCGTTCCCGTTGCTTTTCCGAGCGTATGGCGTGTCATAGTAGAACTGTATGCC
This sequence comes from Methanohalophilus levihalophilus, assembly GCF_017874375.1. Taxonomy (NCBI): domain Archaea; kingdom Methanobacteriati; phylum Methanobacteriota; class Methanomicrobia; order Methanosarcinales; family Methanosarcinaceae; genus Methanohalophilus; species Methanohalophilus levihalophilus. The sequence goes on along the minus strand of NZ_JAGGLK010000002.1, from coordinate 517,039 downwards.
ATCATTTTCATCCCTGTCCTGGAATGAGAATGGCCTGGTCATCCTGTAATTTTCCAATCCAGAGTGTTCCCCAGTGCCTGCCCACCATGCGTTCCTGGTAGTATAACAATAGAAATTTGTCAGGCCATCAGAATATTCTTTGGTGCCCATGTGCTCCATTACACAGATGAAACTTGACTGCCTGTCGTTGCTTGAAGGTTCTGGTTTGCCCATTACCACAAACCCTGTAGAATCCACCCACAGCCAATAATTTATCTGAAGGGTTGCCATGTCGGTGTACATATCATAAGACCAGTCTCTCCCCTCAAATCCAATAAATGTCTGGAATTTCGTGTCTCCCCAGGTATGGTTTATAGAGTCCCAAGTTGATGTAAACGTAACTCTTAATCCCTGTGCACCAGTATCATTTCCCTGATACCTTATGGCTTCGCTTGTCTTGTAGTTATGAACTTCCAGCGTCATCCAGATGTCTGCTGAATCGCCTGTGTATTTTAAGCACCTTCTCGCCAACGTAGCTTCTGTGCTCCGATCAGTTGTATCCCAGGTCGCATCTCCTTCTACCCAGTTCACGGAAGATGCAATCAATGCATCAGCGATCTCATCCACGATGTCAGGTAATACTTTTGCTCCACTTGTAAATCCCATCTTTTCACCTCACTCTACATACTTTATTGCATAGTTCACCCTGCCTGTGTTGTCTGGTGAGTCCATGCCTATACACAGGAACTTCGTTGTAGCTCCATCTATCGCTACTACATCTCCATCCACAAGGCCGCCACCTTCTGAGAACATAAAGAACAGTTCGCTCTGACCTATGGGCATTGTCTCTGCCTGGTCGTTGAATATCAGGGGCTTTGCATAGTAGACCTTCCCGTTACCATCGCTCTTGAACGCATGATAATCAGCGTGCCAGAACTGGATGCCTTCGGTGCTCCAGGAATTTGTATAGGTGAATGGCCTACACATGTTATGACATCTTCCAAGAGAGTTCCCGGCAGTGTTCCTCCAGCCTTCGTAATTCAACTTCGTGTAGTTGTAGAAATTCGTCAAGCCATCACTGTATTCTTTACTGGCAATCCTTTCTACCACAGTAATTGCTGAAACCTGCAAGTTATCAGTTGAGTTCGCTTCCGGTCTTGCCATCAATACAAATCCTGTAGAATCCACCCAACAATAATATGTTAGCTGAGTCGAGAAACAGTTAGTCACTGGCGTTGTGCTGCTTCTTCCAAAGAACGGAATATAGGTATGATAGTCCATGTTCGGGTATGTGTGGTTGACCGAATCCCACGTTGAATGGAATGCAATCCTCAATCCTTTTGCCTGGTATGATGTACTATATACCCAATATGATTGGTCATGGCATTCCAGGGTCAGATATATGTCATCTGTGGAGTGGTACAGGCACCTTCTTGCGTTATTTGCACCTACCGTCCTGTCTGTGGTGTCCCATGTTGTGTCTCCATCCGTCCAGCCTTCTGCTATTAGCTTGTCAGCTATCTCATCTATCAAGTCTGCAAGCACCTTTGCTCCACTGTAAAAAGTTCCTGCCATTAATCATCCACCTCCATGAACCATGATCCATTCAAAATCGTTCCTCCATTGTTCAATTCATCACCCTCACGTGATATGTTCCCTACTACTGTTCCCGTGTTTATCTGCCCTAATGGAGAACCTGATTTTACCGTGGTCATCCCACTGTCCACCGTATCTCCTGTCATCGCTACTTGCCTTTCTACTTCTGTGTCTTCGCAGTACACGATCTTACTCATAAACGACTTGCTGGACAGCACACTTCCATCCTCGTAAGCCCCGCTAAAAGTAGAACCATCGTAGGTCTTGAGCCTGAATGTTGGATCATTGCTGCTCCATATCTCCAGTTCCCAGTAGTAGCTGCCTGGTGTCATTGGGTCAAATATCCAGTGAAGCACCTCTTCCTGGTCAACTTCCTTGAAGATAGTCTCGACATATTTCACTCCCTTTGCCGGAGAATCGTAGAGCCTTGCTACTAAATTCTTCCCACCTGCATCGTGTACCACTATTTTGATGCGACCAAAATAGTGTTCTGCCGTGAACGCTTGGCCAAAGCTGGTTGTGGTTTCGTCCCATGCTGCTGTACCGCCTGTCCTTGTCTCTAGTTCCACTCCTGTCTCTGGTCTGACCTTGACATATGCCAAGTCTTGCTGTGAGCTTGTTATCTTGCCTACGCTCATTCTTCAGTGCTCCTTGTGAAAACTATCTTCTGTCCAGTTGGTACTTCGAATATCAGATCCTTGCCTGTGCTGGATGTCTTTACCTTAAACCCATTCATGTCCAGATCCTCTTCGGCAGGGTTACTGAAACCACCACCTCCCCCGGATACAATTACACGTTCATTGTTGATGGGGAGAACAATACTCTCACCAGAACCAAGCACTTTTGCAGTGATCGTACCTCCTCTGTTTAATGCAACAGATGCCGAGGATCCAGATTCAGGGAGTGTAGCCACACCGATCTCTGTGGATGCTTGCGATGCCAGCACGTCCATGACAATAGATTCTGTAATGTCCACGCTATTGGGTGACACCGAGTAGCCTTTCAGCCTGCTGTGGCTCAGGTCCCTGTCTGGAACACAAACAATGTGCACTTCAGAGGATGTGGCGGTTTTTAGGTGAGAAATCTCAACTATCCTTACCCAGTTGACCCCGGTCATACCTACTGTGTAAAGTACATCTGTATATTCGGTCCAGCCATCGAACTTGACAAGCTGATACAGTTCAAGATCATGTCTTTTTGTAAGGGTTGCAGAGATCCTCTTTACAGGAAAATTGAATAAAGCGTAAAGCTCAGAAGCACGTTGGTCTGCACTGGCCTGGCTGGTGACGTATGGAGATGGGTATTCCATGTACTCTCTGGGCTTTGCTGTCCCGTTTGTGACATTGGAACTTTCCACTACACCAGTATACCAATTGCCGGAGGAATCACACCCTTTGGCGATAATCCTATTGTACTTGTCGTCGGAGGAGTTAGCCACCGTGATCTCAAGAATATCATTGTCCGTTTTCTCAAGTACTGCAGGCAATGGCAGGTCCAGACCATCTGTATCATCATCGATCTCTCCTGACCTGATGAAATATGCACTGGTAATCCAATTTGGTGATTGTTCGGTTCCTGCATTTCGCCACTTGACCTCGAAAATACAATTATAGTATTCTGCAATCTCTGCGATGGCATCAAGTTTTGAAGTATCTGGATTGAAGATGAATTCCTTTTTTGTAATAGCAGAATCGGGAGAACGTATCTTGTATGGTTCCACGCCTGTCACTGTGGCCCAGCTGCTTCCACCAAGCAAGTCCTCGATATAGACGATGATACTATCTGTATCGGCCAGTACCAGTTGTGACTCGGGCACAAACTGGCGAGATAAGAACCAGCGGAGGTCATAGGCATATATGTCAACTGCTTCTTCCACCAGTTTCAGATCATATGATTCATCCGGGGCCGTGATGCCACAAAACACTGCTTTGTTGTTCCCGGATTGGTCTTCCAGCTCAATAAGCACATCTGAATAGTTGACAGGGATGGAAACATCTACTATATGTGATTCAAGTTGCCAGAAAGCGTCCTTGATGGTTTTTGAAACCTTTAGAGATTCAAGCGGATATGCGTTCAAATCAACCATTATGCAGTATGCCTCCCAAAACTGATTGTGTACGTATACTTTCCACTGCCCATGATCAGTTCCTTATACTTGAGCGGAGGAACAATGTAGCAGCTAGTGTACGAATCGGAGTCAATTACCAGTGTACCTGGTGAGCCGAGTTTTCCAAGCAGCGTGGATATCTCGGAAAAGTCTTCTGTGTAGCACTCAAAGGTCCTGGCGAACTTCTGCTCAGGAGATGCCTGGATGTACGTTTTCCCGGAAAGCAAGGTCGTTTCCTTGAAAGGCGAATCAACCGAAATTTCCGTATCCCTTATCACAGATACAGGTGAACCATCGAAAGTAACGATCATATGCCATACCCCCGTTGAACACGTTTTTGCCTGTTGTATTTCTCCAGGTCACGGACAAACTTCTCGAAGGGGTAATCTGCAGAGAGGTTGACATTCTGGACCACGAACTCATCTCCTGCATATGTATTATTAGTGGTACTTGTGCTTGTAGAGAAAGATCCAGCTACATTGGTTAAACCCGAGGCCAGCACTCCATCCATATTTCCAATGGACTTTTTGAGAGGAGATACAAAGAACGCATCCCAGTTTGGTAACTCGGATAATGGCCCAACTTCTGCAGGACTATGAGGGAGGTATCTGGAAATGCCTGAAAATACGTCTGAGACCGTAAATGTCAACGGATTTACCATCGACTTTATTCCGTTGATGAAGTTCTGTATCAGGTCCTTTCCTGAACGATAGAAGCTGCTACCAGCGGATGAGAATATTGAAAGTATAGGCTCAAATGCACTCGATATTATGGAGTACAAGAAATCCAGACTATTCTTGGCAATATTCTGCAATGTCTGCCATGCACCTGACCAATCTCCCGTGAGTATTTGTGCAAATAATAGAATTAGGTTGAGTATCTGGCCAAGCACGTATTCAAACGTTTTCAGAACCAGAGGCATCCAGACCATTACATTATCGACTACATGGTCTGCAATGTATGAGACCAATGTCCCGAGAGCAGATACTATAACAGCCACCGCAGATGTGATCGTATCTCCATTCTCTGTCCACCAATCACTTATTTTGTTCATGGCATTGGACACAAAGTCCTGTACGATGGAAATGAGCGGCTCAACCGCAGTACGGATGTTTGCCAGTGTATCCATGACCACTGGAGATACTTTGTCCCAGCTCTTCCATATCAGAATAGCACCCAGTGCAAGAGCAGCGATCGCTATTCCTACTGGACCTGTTATAATCGCAACTATACTACTCAAAGCCCCAGCCAGACCGGCACCACCGAGGAAGGTTGTTATTGTTCCGATAGCACCAATAGCAGAACCTGCTACAATCAGCACTGGTCCAATGGCTGCAGCTATAGCTGCTACTGCTACAATGACCTTGAGTATTGGTTTTGGAATTCCAGATATAATGTTGAGTATCTCAATGAAGGCACTGACCAGTGGCATGAGCCCTTCGGCAACTACATCACCGAAAGTTATCATCACGTCTTGAAGTGCGGATTTGAGCTCACGTATAGCTCCTCCTGGTCCACCTTCCATTTCCTCTGCCATTTTAGCTGCAGCACCAGCGGAGTTCTCGAGCAATCTTGTTTGATTATGAATGGCATCTGACCCTACCGATAACAATGCAATCATACCAGGTCCTGCTTCCTGACCAAACAGTGCCATTGCATCTGCTGTGGACAGACCAACATTGCTCAGTCTGGAAATAATATCCGTGAATGACTGTGTGGTGGGATTCACATCTGCAAGGGTTAGCTGGTATTTCTCCAGCACTCCGGCAACTTCAGTGGTTGGATCTGCAAGTCTTGTCAATGCACCTCGTAGTGCAGTACCTGCACGACTTCCCTGAACACCTGCATCTGACATCTTTCCGATGATGGCAGCAGTTTCCTCCATGGATATCCCCATGGCTGCTGCAAGGGGAGCAACATAGGACATTGCCTGTCCAAGTTGAGTAATATCGGTGTTAGAGGAAGCAGACGCTTTGGCAAGGACATCTGCCACCCTTCCAGCTTCACTTGCTTGCAGGTTAAAGCCAGTAAGCACATTTGATGCGATATCTGAAGCAGTACCAAGGTCTATAGCTCCTGCTGCAGCAAGGCTAAGCATATCGTCGATGGATTCCATTACCTCTGAAGTGGAGAAACCCGCCATCGCAAGATACTGCATACCTTCGGCAGCTTCACTTGCAGAGAAACGGGTCGTTCGGCCAAGTTCCCTTGCAAGATCAGTCATCTGCTTGAACTCATCACCAGTAGCTCCAGATATGGCTTTGACCTTTCTCATGGAATCATCGAAAGAGGAAGCTGTATGGAAAGCCACGGCTCCAAGCCCAAGGACAGGAGCAGTAACATATGTGGAGAGTGTTTTTCCGGCAGAGGTCATTTGCTTACCAGTTTCTTGGAACTTCTTTCCCATCTGGCTGGCCTGTGAACTCACCTCATCAAATGCCTTCTTGATCTGGCTCACATCTCCGATGATCGAAACAATGAGTTCACCGATGGAAGTCATATCAACCTCTTTTTATCTTGTTACCGTATAGCTCGTAGAATCGTTTCAGGTCTGGTCTATCACCAGAATCCGTTTCTGAGACTTTTTCCTGTCCATTCAAAGCATCTCCAAGCACACCCCAGAAAACCCTGGCCTGCATCTCAACTGCATGGATTCCTTTTTCGTAATAGAGCATGACCTGGTCCGTGGACATGTGGTCCAGAAGATGGCTAGGGGTGGCCCATGAATACATGATCCCCATCTGGGCAAAGATGTCCCCGATGGTCACTGACAGTTTTTTTCTGTATCCTCTGCAGGCTTAATCTCCTCCAGTTTCTGGATGATCGGTTCCAGGACGAACTTTGAGAACTCAACAAGGGTGAACATATCCACATTATCCATGAGCCAGTCAGCGGTTATCTTTGGATTCGAACGCTGACAGGCAGTTGCAACCACCTCGACAAAAATCTCGATGTTCTTGCCGTTCTCGAGATTTTGTATCTTCTCAGGAGAGTCAGTCATATCGATGAGCTTCAGGGTTGCACGTGTTGAGAATACTGAAACATCAACTTCCTCTCCTCCTATCCTTGCAACCCGCTTCACCGGTGCAATAGTATCGAAGTCCTTCATGATATCAGAGCTCATGTTCAGACCCCCTGCTCATCGTAGATCTCATACAGTTGGTCACCTGCTGTTCTGCTAACATCCAGCACTCCTTTCATCTTCAGATGTGGCATTGCAGGATCATCGCCGTCGTCTGCAGGGAATTCAATGTTCTGACCTTCATTGACCGTGGCCTTGTAGAGTGTGATGCGGAAGATCTTATCGTTCTCATCGGTGTTGGTGATGCGAACCACACGGTCTGATATCGAGGTCTTACCACCGCTTGTAAGAGTGGCAGCAGAGCTGGGAGTATAGGAATAATCTACCTTGATACCTTCACCGTCAGAGATGACGGTAGAATCTGATATCCTGGCAATGCAAGTGTGCCCATCACTGTCGACTGCTATCACGTAATCAGTGTTCCTGACAGCTGGATTGTCGGATGCATCCGTGACTACAATGGAACTAACCTCTGTTCCATCGCCGTTCCTATGATCTAGCCTTATAAAACCGGTGTCTTCGAGGATGTGCACTTCATCGATCACGGATATAGGAGTCCCTGCAACGGTTGCATATGCATCCAGGTTACCTCTTATGGTGTTCAAGTTCTCCAAGTTAACTTCCATCATATCGCATTCGATATATGCGACATGTTCTTTGATGCCAACCTTCACAATACCGGCGTTATCGGATTTGACCTCGACATCCTCCCATTCTTCCTTGAATACTGCATTGCGAATGGCGCCGATATTGATAAGCGATCCTATGGATGTGCCTATCTCCAGTTTTCCGGATCCGAACCGGATGGAATTCGAGTTCTGTACGGTTGTTTGTGCCATGTTATTACCTCATGTGTATAATCTTGAAATCTATTGGAACGTGAAAAATACCGGAAACATCTTCTATGGCATCATGAGACTCCAGGTACGCTATTTGTTTGATGGGATTTCCATCGGCCACTCCTTTGTACCTGTTCAGATAATTGATGATGGCATCTGAGAGTTGCTGAACCTGAGCATAAGTCCCGGACCAGCAGGAGATCTGATATCTTGGAGTGGCAAACCCGGTTACATGATCAATTGGATTGCTAATCTTGTGGATTGATATCGCTGGCATTTGACAATCAAGCGGTAATCTCAGCGGGTAGATCCTGTTGCTGACAAGATCAGCCACTGAAGTATCCTGCAATACAAGATTTCGAAGAGCGCCATGAATAGATGTCATTTGTACTTCCTGATAACCTGCTGAAGCTTGAGGTTGATCGCCTTTTCAATCTCGTCGGTGTTCTCATCCAGAGCAGGCCTGAGGAACGGTCGTGGTTGCTGATGGTATCTCCGTCCAAGGGAATCGGTATCATTGAATCCCTTCTCAAGACGCATTGCATAGTTCATGGTGGAGCCGATCATCACCTCACATCGTTCGTTCGACTTTTCAACAGACACAGGGTTGACCTCTGCAAGGTTGCGGAACAGGTTACCTGTTATCCTGTGTGGGAAATCATCCCCTCCCTTTCTGGAATTCTCCTGGGCAGCCCTCACAACAACATCTCCCCCTGCAAGCACACTTTCCTCTAGGACGTCGGCAATGTCCTTGCCCAGCTCCTGCAGGTTCTTCTGCAGCTTTTCCATTCCTTTAACCTTGAACTGGAACATGTCATCACCAGATTATCTGTACAATTATCCCTGCCAGCTGCAGGATCACAACCACCGCCAGTCCGAGGAAAGCATTCCTTCCCAGCCAGCGGTTCTGACGTTCTTCCAGCACACGGATACGTTCTTCATGATCCTCGATGGAGCACTTCTCAAGAACTTGGATTCTCTTCTCGTGGTCATCGAGCTGACAGCTCATCTTGTCAATGCCTGCACGAACGTGCTTGACATCGTTGTGTGTCTCAATTATCTTGTCATAGGTGTCAGAATCGATCTCCATTATTCCACCGCCTTGAGCTTGCATTCGTAATGATGAACAGTAGAGTTGAACAGCCGGGTGATCGGTGTGACAGACAATATCTCATAAGAATGGGAATAACCAGGAACCGTGCTGCTGATGGTATCGCCTGTTTCCACAACAACACCAGAAGGCAGTATCACAGAAACCTCTGAAACACTATGCTCCCCACTTTCAAGCACATCTATTCGGCTAGGATCAGCGGAGACCAGAAAACGACACGAAGATAATGTACTATTCTCTGCATATACAGGAGAACCGTATTCGTCTGTCCCCATCTGGGTCCTTGAAATAATGGTGCATTCGTGGATCAGACCAATGTTATGGATGGTCATTCCTATTCCTCGCTGTTCACCGTTTTGATACCACTTCTGCCATATGGGATTGAGAAAGCCCGGTGCTTGTATCTGTTGATGTATGAAGTAGCCTTCTCACGATGAATCTGTATATCTGCATCAACATCGTTCGACTGCTGTTCGGACCCCAGTTTGACCTGCTTTGCAAGTTCACCGGTGTACTTCATTCGTTCCAGAACAGTTGCAGCTGACAGATGTACGCAGGCTATGTTCAGTGCAGGTTCCGTGCTCTCCGTACTCACACCGGTTTCAAGAGATATCTCTGCCGATGTGTGAGTTATGATGGCAAGTATATCATCATCCGTTACGGATTCCGGAGAGACAATTGTTTTAACTTCTGACACCGAGCATAGCATCTAGCTTCACTTTCCAGCTGTTTTTCTCTTAGGAGTTCTTTCGTCTTCGAGTACCACAAGGGTATTACCCATCATTTCAGCTCTCTCTGCAGGGATCTCGAACATATCTCCCTGCCTGAACTTCATCTCCTTTCCATCGAGATCGATGGCAAGATTTTTCACGTTGACTTGGACCTTGACCATGTTCTCACCTCAGATAGCACTGGTCTTGCAGATAGCTACGTCCTGTTTTATTCTCAGGATACCTGCACTGTAGACACGACCGTTGAGATCACCAGTGTCTGGGTGCTTTGAATCCACACCATGCTCTGTCTTGAAATCGGATGTCATGTAAAAATCGACATAGGGCTCTCCGACGTTCTCTGTGGGACTGACAAGTCCTGTACCTGCGGTCAGTGTGTTGGTACCGAATACCTGGCCGCCGTTGAGCATGTCCAGGATGTCTGGCATTTCCTTGATACCGTTTGCACTACGGCTGGCCATTAGCTGCCTGCGCTGTGTGGTTGCAAGTACCCAGTTGAATGAAAGACTGTCAACAGGAATGCCATCATCGTCCATGAGCTCATAGACACCTGCCAGTGCATCGGTGGCATTTCCATAGGTTCCAAAGTCCTTGCTTACTGCATAATCGTTGCCAGCTCCCTGGTAAAGTCCATTCATATCATAATTTGTACCGTCATTGCTGACACCCATCATGATAGCCGCATTTTCTGCCTTTGCCGCCTTGTACGCTGCAGAGATGGAAGATGCTTTATCGACATCCACTCCGCTTCTAAGCCAGCTCTCATAAATGCGCCTGTCAACCGTGTAGTCCTTCCAGTAAACAGGTATCTTTGAGTTGGTTAGGGACACTTCGATCTTATCTTCGTTCCCGTCCCGGAAACCATATGATACGTATCCGTCACTGACGTCTGTTATTCTACCCCAATCAACAGAAGTTATACCAAATCCCTTCTCCGAGGTCACATGTACCAGTTTCCTTCCAATAAGTGCGTTCCTGAGAGCAGGGACAAGGGAGGAGTCTATTTCTTTTGAGAATGTTGCGAGTGCGTTTGTCATGTTTTTCACCTCATATGAGACTCAGTACCACGATATCTGCAGCAGCTGAGCTTGCATCCACTGATTCCTCAGCGATTGCCACGATCTCGTCTGTTCCAACAATACCTGCTGCAAGTTCTCCATTTGCAGCTGCCTTAAGACGTGCACTTTTGGTTACGTTCTGGCCCGATGCAAGTCTGCCAACAATCAGGAAACCGCCTCCATAGAGAACAGCGGCCATGTCATCCTGTACGTAGACGGTATCCACATCTGTGGGCATGAATACCGGATTGGTCTGCTCGTATCCGAGCCATCCCAGTGTAGCACCAGCTGCGGTATTGACAATCATATCATCATCGTTGGTACCTTTCTTGACCAGACGACCTGGGTACATGTTTGTGGCAGTTTCGATTTTAAGCTCCTGTTCCAGAGGCTTACCACCGGCTACTATTTTGTTTGCCGGTTTCACAACACCTGAGTATGCCATTATTCCACCACCCATTCATTCTTGGTGCTGTCCCATCTGCCGACAGTACCCATGCCTGTTGAACTTGGGTACTTGATGTTCTCTGCCGTTGCTCCAAGCTTTATACTTCCCAGGTCCTCTGCAAGCTTCTCGATATCGGATGCTGTCAGATGCTGGTAGTCCTCGTCTTTTGTCTCGAGGTTCAGATCCTTCCTGGCAGCAGTGAGACTATCCATTGCATTGGCTCTCCTCTGCTCTTCCTTGTATGCTACAATCTTGGCAGTGGCTATCTCATCGGCTTTGCTTGCCACCAGTTCCTGCACTTTTTCCAGGGGAATGGATGTGGCCTTATCCTTTTCATAGGAGGCCACCACTTTTTCGAGGTCATCTACCTTCGTTTCAACTTCTGCTTTAGCAGCTTTCAAATCCTCGATATCTTTATCTTTGGCTGCATTGTCCTTTTCGAGCTCAGCAAGTTTTTCATCTGGTGAAGGGTCTCCACCGTTGTTAGGATCGTTTTTGTTATCTGTCACAGGATCACCTGATGCAATGATTTTGAATTGATGAATGTTACGTACTGCTACCTTTCCTTCCTCGGCAGCTGCAATGTTCCAGGTTGCCTGCTCCCACGCAGGATTCTGGACAAGAGTCAGGGACCTGGCCTGGACTCCACTGGCCCAGTTATCATCGATAGAATCTGCCAGAGAATAGATACTCCACGCGTTTTCCCAGGTCCCATCCTGAATCTTTCTCTCTGCCACCGAATCGGTTACTGCTGCTCTTGCTTTGATCTCAGATCCTTCACGCCAGGCATCGACAACCCTGCCAATCTCAGCATTCGGATCCTCAGAAAAGTCACATTCGTGTGGAGCATCCCGTGGGCAAATCCGAAGCACAGAACCTTTGAGAGAAGAGATGGCATTCTCTGCTTCCGAAAGAGGAATACCCCATCCGTTTTTGTTTATCTCACCGAGTGGAAATGCAGTACCTTCAATAGTGATAGCCATCGGAATTAAAGTACAAATACAACGGGTATAAAAAGATTATACAATACTAGCGACACAAAGATACTATAATAATTGGTTTAATAGGGTTATTAACTGGACAGGAATGTGTTTCTTTTTGATTAGGAGAGTCTCATTGGAGCAGAAAAAAGAATGATGATGATATTGCACTCAATAGGTTTAATTGGGAACTGTTCCCACGTTTGAACCTCTAGATTATGCATCCATAAAGAATTGCTGATACCATTTTTCATTGTTTTCATAATATCCAATACATACAGATTCCAGAGAATCCATTTCTATGTCTTCAAACATCTTGCTTATTTGTGGAAGATAGACTTCTGTCTGCTTATCGTACAGAAATATAATTCTAGGCAGTACATCAGGATTCTGATAATTTTTTCTGACCATTTCGGAGAAAGAGCGTTTAAATCTCTCTACCTTATCTACAATTATTTCAGGAGCTGTTTTTGTTTCAAACTCAATGATATTAGTAACAGTATATGATGAGTTTGTACTATTGTCCTTTTTACAATATATTATATCAGGTAGTATCAGCCTTGTATCCCTATTACATGGATATGGCAAGCTATTACTGCCTATGGCTTTTTTCCAATCTATTTGCTTGGATTTTTTTGCGACTGTATATCTAATATTTTTAAGAACATCGTTATGCGAAAGCTGGTTTGTTACGCCGTTGCAATCACCGATTTTTCCATTAAGAGTAACTGTAGCTTTGTAAGGAAGGCATTCCCTTTTTAGTGAGTGGGGAAGGTTGTGCTTCCTGCACCAGAAGTACTGTGGGGTTTCAGAGTTTGTTTGATCTAGGTCGATGTACTGCTTATGATCTCTCCATGTTTGTGTCTTTGGTCTATGCCACACTACTTTGTTCTCTGTGCTGCACAACGAGCAAGCATAGTACATTTTCTCATTGAGTTCCATGTTATTGTTCTCCTTTTATTTATTATCAAAATACTCTTCTCTGCGATGCATTATTACATAATCCAGATATTCTGCATTATCAGAGTTTGAACATTCGTCGATCATAAACTGTGCTGTAGTATCCTGAATCCCAATCACCACAATTTTCTTTTGGGAACTATGCTGAGATATATGTCTGATGACTGGCACATAATCCTTATCACCGCTTACCAGGATGAACGTATCAACTTCAGGCTTCTCATAAAGTGTTTTCATCATATCGCAGATAATCATGGGATCAGCAAGACTTTTTTTGTTGCCATCGGGAAAACCAAAAGATGGTGAATATACCGTTTCCATCCTCATGTTATACAACCTGTATGGAATTCGCTGATTTTCACTTCGGGTAATGTCCAAGTATATTTTACTTGACACGATGTGGCCATACTTTTTGCATTCATCCATTAATATGCCAAAATCATAATGACAATTTAGGGCCTCAAAGCAGCCGATATTTATGTTATCGTGATCTATAAATACGGCAATGTTTCGGTGTTTTGTTATGACATCGCTCATCACAGATCACTCACGTGTACTTTCAAAATAATTCAGACAGATTTCAGAGATAAAGGCCTTGTTTGATCTCTTATCTTTAGCCAAGTCAATAATCATTGAAACCGCCTTGGGCATGGATACTGTAATTACTTCAGAGTCATTTTCCTTTATCTTGAGCATCTCGGCCAGAGATTTAGATACGCAATCGATTATTTCATATATTTCTAGTTCTTGAGAGTATTTTGATGCACTTTCATAATCGTCGTCCGAAAGAGCTTCCCTGAGAATTTTTGATTTTTCATCTACATCAAATGAAAGTGGAAGTAGCTCGCTTTCAGAAATCAAAGTTCTATAGAGTATCTCTCTTGTGGCTTCAACATTTTCCAATTCCACACCATTGAACAGTAATTTATTTTTGTTGAAATCAACTTCATATATACCCAAACTTACTGTAGCACCTTTTCCAAGAATATCATTAACTATATTTTGAAACTTGCCAAAGTCTTTCGAAACAACTGTCCAATTGCCATTTTTTTCGATAGGTGTGATATTGATAATTTCGTCAAAAAATTCTTCCATTACATCTTTACTAGAATAAAGATATTCATTATTCTCTTTAATTGAATTAGCCACATCGAGTGAGCCTTCGTACATAAGATTTAGAACTTCTTCCCTATCCGATAGGCTCTCTATTAATGAATAAAGAATATTATATTCTATTTCACATTTTATTACTTCAGAGTCAAAGTTAAATGTGCATGTTATGAACGGATCAATATAAGGTTCCACATGGATTTTTATAAATTTATCAGTAATGCTCAAAGCATACTCCTCATTGAGCTGTTCCTCAGAGCATTTCTTTAGAATTATTTCTCTAAAATATTTAAGGATATAATCATGGTGCCGAGTTCTATCAACTCCTGATACATGCAAATCAAAAAATGTATTGAATGCCCTGCTGGATGTTTTTGCTTTGTTCCAATCCAAAACCAGTTTTTTCAATGATTCGTTTTTATTTTTTTCAATCTCAGGGAATGATTGCAATTCAGCAAGTGTTGAATTAATGGATGGAACCAATATTTTCTTTAAAATATCGGAAATCGTTTCATCGTTCCTTGCTGCAATAGATATTATCCGTAGATACATTGGGAAAGGAACCCTATATGACTTCGATATAATGTTGGCATCAATTGAAGACTCTTTTAGAAGAATCTTTGCTGATTTTATGAGTTCATTTGCATCCATGAATTTCTGCTCTTTAAGGAGTTGATCGATATGTTCCTTCAAGTTGTGATCGTTTGTCAGGATAATCTTTCCATTTGAATGCTTTAGGGAGGAATTTGTCAGGAAAGCCATCAATGCTGCAAGGTCTTGCTCTAAGGTTTCATATTCCCTTCTTATGTTTATCATATAATCACCTACAAATCATTACAAATGTCTAATTTCACATGTTAGTTACATATCTTAATTACAAAATTTAATTACATGCTTATAGTATATAATGTTTTTGTAAAAAACGGTTGGGAAATTGAGTTAGATAAAAAATGTAGAGAGAGTATAAAGTAATTATTATATGTTACATGAACTAATACCTTTAAATTACAGAGTAAGATAGTATTCTCATGATTGTAAAACATGGACGTGTAAATACGAAAAATAAAGTTGACATGGAAATCCCTCCTGAAATAAAAAGAAAAGCAAGGGAATTGGGTTGCCATCAAGGTGTAACCTATGTACACAAGGAAATTTCCACCCGCTGTCCATCTGGTACGGAAGTATCTCTAAGTTCAAAGTTCTGTCATTCGTGTGGAGATAAATTGATTGACACGTTTCCAACTGAAGTATTTTAAAATTAATCGACTTTGTATAAATCTTCAAGGGCCGAAATCTAACTTTTTGTATCAATCTATTGATTTATTCATACATACTAACTTGCCGAATATGTATCACAGAACTTTTTAAGTACATAAGTATCGCTAAATAATTATATATAGACCATTTTCAATCAGAATTCTCTTTTCAATATCCTTGTCCAGGATGAACTGGGATATCCGGTATTTATCATTGAACTGGTCAATGTTCTCGAAAGCCTTCTCTACAACTTTCTCATCAGTCAATTCCTTAAGGAACTCCCCTTCTTGATTCATCTGATGAAGAAAGTCGCGGTTTTCGAATTCTGCGTCAGGATCAATTTCTCGAGTAACTGGAACTAATTTTAGTCCTGATCGGCAGTGGTGATGCAATGGAGGTCTGTACTTTTCTAGAGAATCAGATGCCGTTGAGAATATCGTACCATGTAAAATCCTGCACCGAACACTTGTCCTGTCATCAAGTTCAGCATCGAACTCAACATATTCAACTCCACGTTGACGATATCGGTACACCGTTGTATGGGTGGCGACATCTGCAGTGAAGGTCCTGGCAAATCTAACTGCCTTGTATCGCTCCCCTTCCCAGAGGTCTACTATCCTTTTGGCCAGCTGGTTGGGATGCATCGTATAGATTGCTTCATCTTTGAGCATCTGGACGATAGATTCTACAACATTATCTGCCAGATTTGTGGATATCCTTACAGCTTCTTCTGTCAACACATATGAATCTTCAAGTGCAGCTGCAGAGATTTGTTTCAGTTGATTGTCAGCATACAGCAATGATTGTTTGATGATCTCGGTGATGATATTATCCAGTTGCTTTACATAGGTCTTTGATCCAAATTCCCTACGGACATTGTGGACAAGCTCTCGCTTATAGTCCATGGTCCTTAATCTGAATACTCTCTCCATGGTGCGTTCTAAAAGCGAGATAAGCTGAATCTCGACTCGGATTAGTTCTGGAGATTTCAGGAGTGACATCCTTTCACCTGATTATTCCCCGTCCACCGGGAATCCTCCCCACTTGAGAATCTGCTCTCTTGTGAGGACTCCACTATTGTACCATTCTATCACATCACGGGATTCCAGCTGTGGTCGGCTAAGCTCCTCGAACTCTATCCATACAGAATCTTCATTCTTGTTCATGAGTCGAAGACGCATATTGATGGCACTGTTGGCTATATTCCGGACAATATGTTGTAGACCTTCCAGGACAACCATACGGTCTTCTTCGGACACATATCCGGCAGCATAGGTTGATCCTTTTGTATCGCCCATACTTAGAGGGGATTGCAGTAGGCCTATCTGGATATCTGTTTCCAGTGATTTCTTGAATGACATGACGTCTAGGGATCCCTTTGCATCAACAGGAATTATATCCAGACCCACTGCAGCGATATCTTCGTTCTCCGAGAGGTACTTGTGCTCATCAAGCCAAGCGTCTATGACCTTCTGAGCATCCTCAATGCTGACAATCTCCTGCTCAACCAGTTTCTCCAAAAGCTTGAAGTCAATAAGATACCTGCCATTGCCATATTTCTTCACAAATGAAACATATCCGTGGTTGATGTTCAGCAGGTTCCGGATACTGAGTTCAATGGGTTCCATCATGGAAGCACCGTAAATGCCGTATGTATCTCGCTTGAGAGGATCTTTTTGAACAGTATCCCAGGCATTATAAGATCCGCAAACCACATCGCTGATCTTCAAGATCTTCCTTTTGGCCTTGTCACTTTCATTGATAACAACAAACCCGGTGGGAGGAGTGAGAATCTCCTTTGGATTCATTTCTCCAACAGTAAAATCCTCCGGGAGGATAGTTGTGTTCTGCATAAGCAGGGGTATCAGGGAGAAAGTCTCTGCATTCCCGTTGGGTAGTGCCACATATATTCCATCCCTGCAGAGAAGCCTGGCAAGTGTCTGCACCTGCTCAAGGAAGTTGACCTTGGTGGACCATCGCTCAAAATCTTTAATGATCTTGGAACCGGTTCCATCAAACTGCATACCTTTTACCAGGGAAAGTGCCAGTTTGTTCAGAGATGTGGAAACATGTGGAGTGCAGGTTGAAAGCTGCTGGTAGTACTTGAAACGGTTATCAGTATCGAAGTTCTGATAGCCTCCGAACTTGGTAGATTTGTCTGTTCTTTTGATACCTGCAGAGGCCATGAGGGTGATTGGCTTAGTATTTGGGCCATTAATTGTGGCATTCAGAAGGACCATGATACCTCACAGATGGTTCTTGATCAGAGTCTTTGCTTCTGCAGCAGTGATCTTACCATCTTCCAGTGACTGCAGAATCTCGTAGACGAAGCATTTCCGCTCTTCTGCGGTCTTGTTTTTCCACCAGATTTTTGCCCTTATGGCTATGCCGGTTCCGATTCCTATCAGGAAGGTAGCTGCTTCAGTTAAATATGATTCTATCATGGTTTTCTGCTCCTAGGTTCATGTTGGCCACACCACTCATCGGAGGGAACTACCGGAAAACCAAGCTTCGCAACTGGAGACTCTCGTCTGCAAAAACCATATGTAATTGTCGTTGGTTTGAAAAATGTGCATGTAGAACAGGTCTCACTCATGCAGTAGAATCAGAATGCTGCAACTATATAAATTTAATACACTTTCCACAGGTGGGGAACTTACATATCTTCGTTCTCTATGAGTTCAGAATAGTTAGGATCGACCACAAACAGAGAACCACATGTTTTGCAATAGTATGATTTTCTCCCAGAAGGAAGGCGGATAAGATTGGGATGATTGTATTCGCATCTTGCAAAGAGTTTCTCGCCTTCAATTTCTACGGTTGCAATCCAGGTCATTTTGTGTTTCTCCTGAGCATATCTTCTCAGTAAAAACAGTACGCTTCGACCTTATATATATTGTATGATGCGTATTTTCTTATACCCCAACATAATAAATAACGTGGAAGAGAAAGATTGGAAACGTGGAAGAGGCTTGTCGCAGACGGCTGATTTTATTATCTTTATAACTATCCTTTTTGTCGTATTCAATGGAAATTCAGGAGACAAATATAGGCGATAGATAAGAGACAGGACAGACAGACACAACGGACAAATTAAAGAACAAACTAAACGAAACTATAGCTTGAAAGATATTTCATATGCATAATTGGGAGGGAATTTCATATAAATTCATGTGAACTATTATTTTTATTACAAAAAGAAGCTTCCAATCTATCTTCGGGGTATTTAGCAACGGTTAATGAAAAAGAAACAGGAGGTATTCAGAGTCCACGTGTGAGTCTTCAGTATAATATTGAATGTCTTGCAAGGTATAACCGTAAGAAATTTTCTGAGCTAAAAGAAAGAGATTGTTCAGAAATATCTGAGGAGATTGACATTGGAAAGCTTAAAGAGTTTAGTTTCAGGATCAACAAGTATATGGATGGGTATGCTCCCAATCAAAGGGATTTGAAGGAATATATTCGTATTATTTCCACATATCTGACTTTTATAGCGAAAGAACCACTCCACCCACCGGGAATGTACGTAAACGAAAATCAGACAATCTTTGAAAATGGTGGCGTTTATTACTGTCCTGCAAAGAGTAAGCATATATTAGAGGAAATGTCCCTGTGCAAATACTGTGTTTGCAGGGCAATCTAACATTGCCTACCTATACGTAGGTAGATATTTAATATATGAGTATTATTCAATTATTATACGAATAAGGATAAATGTGGATTTATATGACTGATCTTAACCCTACTAACCAACAGATACTCCATTATGCAAGACACTTTTTGCAATGCAGAGGCTATAATGGATTTAGTTACAAGGATATTTCCCAGAAGCTTGGCATAAAAAATGCTTCAATTCACCATTATTATCCTAAAAAAGAAGATTTGGTTGCTGCCTTGCTTGAAGAAAGGAGAAAGAGCTTAGCCGTATCCATTGCGCAAATGAAGGAATCTGAAAAATCTGCCCGTGAGCAGCTTCAATATTATTTTGATTATGCATTGCAGGAATTTGATGAAGGCAAATGTATCTGTCCTCCTGGCTCTGTGATAATAGATTTCCACGAACTCCCGGAGAAAGTTAAAAAGCAAGATATGTTGCTACTTGATGATATACTTGACTGGCTCAACAATGTTCTCAGAACTGGCCTGGAACAAGGAGAATTTGAGTTTTCAGATCCAGTCGATACACATGCAGAAATGGTAGTTGAAACTTTAATGGGTGCCAGACTGGTATCCAGCATTAAAGGAAGAAAGACACTTGTCAGAGCAATTTCTTCTATCAAATCATGTCTTGGATGGAGGGATTGATTTTTTATTTAATTTTTGCCTATCTACATGTAGGTAGATAGTTTATAATATCATATTATTTTTGCTCGAAAAAAACGAAACAAATAAAAATACATAAAATTGGAGGAGATTGGTAATGTCCGTTATGAGTATAATCTCATGTGAGATAATGCAAGATGAAATTGTCTGGCTTTTTAGCAATGATCCTGAAGTTGATAAGATCATAATCGTAGAAAATAATAACATTTCAGAATTTGCAGCAAAACTTAATGAACAGAATGTCTCTTATGAAATGGTTCCTTTTGAAAAGCTACCAGATTTTCTAGGATACATTGAAACAAATGAATCAATAGTAGTAGTTAATATTCTGGAACTTGGACTTCACGCAGTGCCAAAAACCTTGAAATCCGAGGTTTACCATAGTATTGAGGAAATGATTCCTTTCTCCGATGGCATACTTCTTTTTTACGGCCTTTGTGGTAATGTTCTGGGAAAGGTCGAAGAGGATTTCTGCCTTGAAAAAGATGGTTGCGTCGTGCGAATACTAAGGGATGAAGAAAGAATTGTGGATGACTGCATCGGAGCTGCAGTCGGCGGTGGAGCAAATTATCTGAAGCTGCTTAAAACCCACAGTAAAGAACCTGCTTTTTTCTTTACACCCATGTATGCCAATTCGTGGAGAGAACTTTTGAACATCGACAAATATAATTCTGATCCTGGAAAAGCGCTCAAGATGGCAAAAATGGTCAACGACATGGCAGGATATTCAAGGGTTGCAAAGGTCAATACGGGCCTGACATATGTAAAAGATGTTGATGCAAAGATCGAGGAATATGCCAATTTGTTTGGATATAGCACCTTTGAGGTCAGCGGTAATCAGGAGATATTCGAGAAATGCTATTCTGCAATAAAGGATGAAATAAAGAACAAAAACATGTAAAAATAATCATGCCTCTGTTAAGTATACTTGCCTGCGAAATGCTCGAAGATGAACTGGTTTATGTTCTCTCAAAAGACCTTGAAATTAAAAACTTATTTGTGGTAGAGAACAAAAACAGCTTAAGGTTTGTACAAAAACTAAAGTCTGAAAATCTAAAGCCTTTTGTGTTTTCATCTGATCGATTGTATCCAATTGTATTAGAAAACAATAGAAGATCATCTGGCAGGTTCATAAAGCTGTTTTCAGATATTCCAATCTTAAGGCAAATATATGATTCGTTTAATAGGAAGAAACAACAGGAATTAACGGTTGTTGTAAATCTTCTGAGAAAAGACCTGCATTCTGATATTGATCATTTGCAATCTGAAGTATATCTGAATGCCAGAGAAATCTCAAAAATATCAGATGGTATCCTTCTTTTCTATGGGAAATGTGGTTATAGTTCTAAAAAAGTACAGGACGATCTGCAGGGGCTTGATTGCCCTGTTTATTTTCTGAGAGACAATGAAAGAAATCTTGTTGATGACTGTATTAGCGTAGCACTTGGTGGTAACGATGCGTACGGGAATAGCAAGGAACTAGGAAAAGGCAAAGGTGTCTTCTATGCAACCCCAATGTGGCTTTCCGATATGAATAAAGAGAACTTCAGATCTACGCAATCTTATAAGGAACACGCTAGATATCTAAGAAACCCTGATTATGCTTTTCTTGTCAAGATCAACAATCAAATTTATAAAGATAATACTTACCATGAGAATGCTTCTGAATTTGCAAAAGAGTTTGACATGGAGATTATTAACACTAATGGAACGATGGATATAGCCAGTAATTCATATATGGAAACTAAAACAAGTATTTCCGAGAGTGGAAACTGTTAACGAAAGAAGAAACAATCCAGGATAATCCCCATGACCAAATACTCACCCCTCATTGCAGCAAAGGCTATCTGGCAGATGCGAATAAAAAAACAACCCTTTGTATTATCTCACGCCATCAATTCCAGATGCAACATGAAATGCTCTTTTTGCGAATACTGGAAAACAGAGGGAGAGGAGATGGAGCTCACGGGTATATTTAAACTCCTTGATCAGGCAAGGGCTTTCGGGATACTTGTCTATAATGCATGGACCGTAGAACCCCTTTTGAGAGAAGACCTGCCTGAGATACTGGCCTATGCGAAGCAGCTGGGAATGGTGACCTCGCTCATCACCAATGGCCTGCTACTTGAAAAAAGGATAGGTGAACTGAATGACCTTGACTACCTCTCAGTTTCTGTGGATGGGACATCCAGCTACAAGGACATAAGAGGCATCAGTCTTGACAGGATCATGCCAGGTATCCTGAAAGCCAGAGATATGATCAGGAAACCTCTTCTGTTGAACTGTGTCATCAGTGGTAAAAACCTAGATGATATTGAAGAACTCATAACCATGGCTAAGGAGCTTGATGTCAAAATCTCATTCGAGCCCATGTACGAATTTAAGGGAATAGATAGGGATACCTGGGAAAACATGGGGATAAGGGATACCGAGAAGTACCGCAAGACTGTGGGCAGGATAATGGAAATGAAAAAAGAAGGTTATCCTATCATCAATTCCTACACATACCTAGAAATGATCCGTGACCTCAGGACGGATTTCATCTGTCATGCCAATGACATAATACTGAACGTAACTGCAGACGGAACTATCGAGAACTGCAGAGTTCATCGAGCACCAATTGGTCATATCGATGACGGGATTGCAAATGTATGGAAGAATACAAGGGAATTCAGGAAGGACATGGCATACAAATGTAAGAAATGCCTTTTTTCTGGTTACGTTGAGAACAGCCTTATGTACAATTTTAATCTGGAAGTTGCGCAACACTATGAATTGATGTAGAACTGACATTTTTCATCAGGCAACATATTCGAGAAGTGCTATAATTCCATAAAGACTGAAATAAAGAACAAATAAACGAAACTATAGCTTGAAAGATGTTTCATTTACATAATATGGAGGAGATTTCATATGAATTCATGTGAACTATTATTTTTATTACAAAAAGAAGCTTCCAATCTTTCTTCTGGATATTTAGCAAAGATCAATGAAAAAGAATCCGGCGATATTCAGACTCCTCCCGGAAGTTTTCAGTATAACATGGAATGTCTTGCAAGGTATAACAGCAAGAAGTTTTCTGAGCTAAAAGAAAGAGATTGTTCTGAAATATCTGAGGAGATTGACACTGGGAAGCTTGAAGATTTTAGTTTCAGGATCAACATGTATATGGATGAGTATGCTCCCGGTCAAAAAGATTTGAAGGAATATACTCGTATTATTTCCACATATCTGACTTTTATAGTGAAAGAACCACTCCATGCACCGGGAATGTACATGAATGAAGATCAGACGATTTTTGAAAATGATGGCGTTTATTACTGCCCTGCAAAGAGTGAGCATATATTAGAGGAAATGTCCCTGTGCAAATACTGTATTTGCAGAGCAACATAACTATTGCCTGCCTATAGGTAGATATTTAGTATACTTAATCTGCACTATGCTTAATGCACTTGGGTAACTCCAACTATATTAAAAACAATATCAATCTGGGTCTTTACATACCGCAAGTTTCGCATTCATATAGGAATCAGTTGCTATTTTCATAGTGCCGTTAATATTGATGATATCCATGTCAAAGGTTTTTGCGAACTCCGATGCGTTCCTGGAAAAGTCGGCATTGTCGGAATCCGGTCGGTTTACCTTAAAGAGCAGGCTGTAATTTGGATCATTAAGATATTTGTAATCATTGGATGATCTACCCGGCTTTATCTCCTCTTTCATGTAATTAATCCACATCGGGGTTACGTAGAAGACACCTTTACCTTTTCCCAGTTTATCGGCTTTCGTGTACGCATCGTTGCCACCAAGTGCGGTACTGATGCAATCCTCCACAACCTCACTGTTATTGTCTTTCAGGAAATAAACAGGACAATCAAGTGACTTTAACTTGGTCTTGGATTCATAACTGTAAGCGCATTTCCCGTAGAAAAGCAGGATTCCATCCGAAAACTTTGCCATATCTCTGGCATTGCGGTATACTTCAGAATGCAGGCGATCCGTATCAGCATGCAGGTCTTTTGGAAGGAGATTCACTACAATAATGAGATGATCACATTTTCCTGCTTTAAGAGCATAGTGTATCTTCTTGAAAATAGAAAACTTTGGAAAACGCAAAATGATTTCAGAGAACAGATCACGACTATTTTTCATAACAATAGCAGATAACCTGTCAAAAGGAAATATGAAAGGTCGCATGCCTCTGGACTTCAGTTTCCTCGCCAATCTGAAACTGTTCGTGTTTTCAACTAAATACAATTGTTTGATGTCATTATCAATTGAGAGAACATGTACAAGTTCATCTTCAAGCATTTCACATGCAACTATACTCAGAACAGGCATGATTAGATCAGTTTCATTAATTGTTGCTACTTATTTAATTCTTCAGGATCTAGACAAGTTCATCCTAGAGTATTTTACAGGCCAATACACTTAATGCAGACATATTTTTCTCCGAATTTATTTATGCAATTCTCTGTTACTTTTATGAAATTCCACACTATCAATAAGTTATTGGGGTTTTTGACCGACACGCTATAAGATATCCATAGCTGGAAACACAAAATGGTATTACAAAGTTCATCCCGACTTTGAACCATGTAAAAGTAGTTGCCGCTCCACTTGCAATGACATCACCTTGATTGATGGTTGACAAAAGTAATCCGACAACAAGTGCTACCGGGATGCAGGAGCGCAGAGTTTCTCCATTAAAAAATAGTCGAAATGCTTCGATCCATGTTTTCCATTCGGTACCTTTCAAAAAATCCTCCAATAGAGCTTGCTAACTTCGATCTCATAAAAATTTATACCCTAAAAGACATTGCTTTTGTAACCTCTATTAGGGAATTCATGAGATTATGACCTTGCAAACTGATCTGATATTCACCTCGTTCTTCACGTTGGCGTATCAATCCTTTGCTTTGTAATTTATCAAGATGGAATAGTAGATTTCCACCACGAAGTTTTGTGAGTTTTGAAAGTGCAGTGAATGATTTAGCATCATCATGTAATGCTTTAAGGATCTGGACTCTGGCGGCACTACTCAATGCATCTCCTATTAAAATGGAGATTTGGTCTTCGGGAAGATCTTTAACTTGTATATCCCCGTTATCGGGTTTACAAAAACCCATTTCTTGCAACATTTCGATCTGGGTCTCTAAACATGTTTCAGCATGTTGGAAGCAATTCAAACACTTTTTGGTTTCCTTTGATTCCCCTGCACGTTCCTTCATTTGGACAAGTTTGCTCCTTAGACTTGAAACGTTAGCATCTGATAGCTCCCCTTTTATCGCAAAACCAGATAAACTGTCAAAGTACTCAGTGAAAACAGGTTCGCAATTGTCCCACATCGTACACTCATGTGACTCATTCTTGATGCTGTTTAAGTTATTTCCAAGAGAAGCATTAAGAAAATCTCCAGCGCATTGATTCTTGAACTCGTTGAGCAATGAATATGTTTTACCCGTTGTAACTTCATTTCTGAATTCATTAAGCTCCAGGCGAAGAGCACGAACTTCTTTTTCCAATGAAGAAGTGCTTGATGATTCCGATATTAGTTCATTCATAACAATTCCTCTTTTTACGGTAGTTTGATTTACAGTTATAAAAAGGTATGTGTAGTATAGTTTTATGACTAAAAATATGCTTGTATACTTTTGTGACAGATTGGTATATATTCATGTACGTATAAGTATCTTATATTGACAAAACCGAAAACCAAAAGTTTCAGAAATCAACAACATGAAGGAGTTTAAAAAATGAAAATACTCGGAATATCAGGAAGCCCAAGGACAGAATTACGTTCAGGCTCTATTAAAGTTGTACAGAAAATCCTGGAGAATACAGGATGTGAATATGAACTTATTTCACTGCACGGTAAAAACATAGGTGGCTGTATCGGTTGTATGGCATGTGCTGGTGACAATGTTTGCAAAGTTAATGATGACATGAAAACCATGCGTGACAAAATTGTTGAAGCAGATGCCTATGTTTTAAGCGGTGTCAACTACTTCAACACATTGAACGCAGTGATGCACTCCTTCATGGAAAGGTGGTATCAATTCAGGCATCGTGAAGCTGATATCCTCTGGGGAAAACTTGCAGTTACCGTAAGTCTTGGAGGTGTAGATCCTGCGCCACCTTCTGAGCATCTAAATACATTCTGCATAATGAATATGATCAAAGTTGTAGACAACGTTCAGGGAATTGGTGCCCCTGGGTGCAGCTATTGTGGATATGGTGAAACATGTAAGGTGGGTGTACACTACTTTAAATACGGACCAGGTGTCCCTGTCACTGAGGATACAATCCCTAATGTCACAAAGGATGATGAATTAATGCTTGCAGCCGAGCAGGCAGGCAAAAAGCTTGGTGAACAACTGCGCTCTGCCGATTACAGCCGTGAGGAAACAACACAGGAAATGATGAAGATAATTGCAGCTATGGGAGAAGCGATGCAAGGACATTAACAACTGGATGCAAAAAGATACTAAAGAAGATATTTTGGAATTAATAAAACTTCAACAGGAGGACATAACAAATGGCAGCCCAAAAAAAAGCTCCAATATTCTGTGAAAAGCTTTGTATTATCTGTAGAGGTGCACGTGCTGGCAACAGTCTGTGTAAAACACTACAGAACATCGAGCTGAAGATAACAGGTCCAAATGGTTGTCCGTTTGGTAAGGCAAGAACTAATTACTATGGTGTCACGCCTGACCAGCCAATTCCAAAGTAACTGCTGAAAAATAAACTAAGCTAAAGAGGAGATTGAACCATGTTTGACTACGAAGAAACTTTCTATTACGAAAAAGAAGTTAGAGTTCCTGCGAAGAAAGCCTGGGATATTCTTTCCATGCCAGGCCATCTCACATTGTTTCATCCCTTCATGGAAGAGCACACAGCTGAGAGTTGGGATGGCATTGGCAATGATTTAACAGGATTACTATAAGGAGTGAATACGAATATGTCTAAAATAAGCATTGAGCAGGCCATTAAGGACATCAAGGCCGGACGTATGGTCATTCTTGTGGATGATGAAGATCGGGAGAATGAAGGGGATCTGACCATGGCAGCAGAGGCGGTGACCCCTGAAGCCATTAATTTTATGGCGAAGTATGGTCGTGGTCTGATCTGCCTTTCCATGACCGGTGAAACAGCTGACCGTTTGGACCTTCCCATGATGGTGGAGAATAATACATCTTTATATGAAACCGGATTTACCGTTTCAATTGAGGCAAAGAATGGAGTGACCACCGGTATTTCTGCTGCAGACAGGGCCACCACCATTCAGACTGCCATTGCCGATGGTGCAACTGCGGAAGACCTTGTTCGACCTGGCCATATTTTCCCCCTGAGAGCCAGAGACAATGGTGTCATGGTTCGTGTCGGCCAGACAGAAGGATCTGTGGATCTGGCACGTCTTGCCGGATGCAAGCCTGCCGGTGTCATCTGTGAGATAATGGATGATGATGGTACCATGGCTCGAATGCCCTCCCTGGAAAAATTCAGCGAAAAGCATGACATAGGTATCTGTACAGTGGCGGATCTTGTGAAGTATCGGTTGAAGACAGAATCTTTTGTCAGAAAAGCAGCTGAAACCGTTATTCCCACGAAATATGGCGGCGAGTTTAATTTGATCGCCTATGAAAATGACCTGGATAAGCTTACCCACATCGCAATGGTCAAAGGTGAAATCGATCCTGAAAAGGATATCCTCGTAAGGGTTCATTCAGAATGTATGACAGGAGATATCTTCGGCTCCATGAGATGTGACTGCGGCGAACAACTCCATAAAGCCATGGCCATGGTGGAGAAAGAGGGAACTGGTGTTATTCTTTATCTCAGGCAGGAAGGCCGGGGGATTGGCCTGGTCAATAAACTCAAGGCTTACGAACTCCAGTGCCGGGGATACGACACGGTTGATGCCAATCTTGAGTTGGGATTTGATGCCGATATGAGGGATTACGCTGTTGGAGCCCAGATTCTTAAGGACCTGGGGGTTCGAAAAATGCGTCTGATGACTAACAATCCAACAAAGATAATGGGTCTTGAAGAATATGGATTAACTGTGGTGGAACGGGTGCCTATTGAAGTAATACCCAATGAGCTAAATAATGACTATCTCAATTGTAAGCAATTGAAAATGGGACATCTTTTAAAAATGGATAGTCAATTATAATTTGTGATCAATGATTGGTCTGCTTTTCTTTTTCAATCAACGATTGTTGGGGAGAAGTTATTTTACAAACTTGAATAGGTTATTTTTCTGTACTCAGGCGATATCAGTGCATGATTATAACGCTAAAGTATATAACCATGTACTGCCGATTATTAATTACAATCATTTACGGAAATGACAGAAACCATTGGAGGAACATTAAATATGAAAACATTAGTAACATATTTGTCACAGACAGGAAACACAAAGAAGATAGCTGAAGCGATTTATGATGTAATTACTGGCGAAAAGGACATTAAAGAAATCAAAGATGTAAGCGATTTTGAAGGCTACGATCTTGTATTTGTGGGTTCACCGGTAATGGAATTTAATATACCTAAAAAAGTTACAAATTTTATTTCAAAGAATGTAGCTGGTAAGAACATGGCATTCTTCATGACCCATGCTGCTCCTGAAGGATTTGAAGCCATACATTCATGGACCAGCACCATCGAGGATTTTGCAGCTAGCGGTAATTTCCTTGGTACATTCGAATGTCAGGGAGAGCTTGCACAGCCTGTTATGGAGATGCTCGAAAAGTCCGATGACCCAGAGATGAGAGGTTTTGCTGCAATGGTAGCTCCTGGTAAAGGACAACCTGACGAAGCTCATGTACAGAAGGCAAGGGAATTCGCAAAGGAAATTCAGGCAAAGGTCCAATGACAAAAATACCCCTTTTCTCTTTTTCCTCTTTTTCCATTGCCCTGCAGAAAGAACTTGTGTCTTTCATGCAGTTTAATAACTGTAGTAACTTCCAATTACACAAAATAAGTCCTGCTGAATTTCAATCAGTGTTGTGAGTTTTTATTCACAAAAAGATTTGATCTGCTTTTCAGGATACCTATTACCCAAGTAAAAGTGTGAAGTCTCTAATTCGAGCCTCTACACCAACTTCTTCTCTCTTAATTTCTCAATCACAAGCTCTGTAGTTTCTTCAACTTGCTTCGCCCTTAGATTGTTCTGCATTCTTGAATAATAATCTGCAATAAAGTCCACAGCCTGACTCTTGTTACAATCCTGTTCCTTCATCACCCGGTGAAGTACTGCGGTCGTATTCTTGCTCACGGTTGCATAGAGTTTTGGTCTCATAATTACCTCGGTCTTGTTTTGATAAGTGCTGACATGTTCAGTTTCTGCGGTCCGTACCTTGATTTGCTAAGCTCTGACAACGCCCATACAAGTGCATCCACCCTATCCGGACTACTTCCTTCTCCTGGAACCCAGTCACACATCTGGTCCTCGAGAGCTGGAAAGGATCCTACGTGGTGCACTTTGCCTTGCTCGTAGAGAGCACTGATAGGCTCGGCCCTGGTCTGCTTTCCCCTGCTAGCCCTTACTGATCTATAGGAAACATTGGGATCGATCGTCCGGAGAGTATACTCTACGAGCTCACCTCCGTTGTTCACTTCTCCGATGACCCTGTCTGCAGAGTGCTTGTAGTAAGCTGCAATGATCTCCTGTGCCCATTTCTTTGGTGTCGCATGGATAGTGTAATCCCCCAGGACATAGTACTCTCCGCGTTCATCCACGGCTGCAACAACAATGCCGGTGTCAGCTGAAGCTTCATTGGATGTGACTGCTGGATCCACACCAACCACGATACGCAGAAGATTGGGAACTTTCGCCACCCTGGCATCCTCTATTATCTGTCGGGTCCAGAGTGCATCCGGGTTATCGTCCAGTATCTCTGCGTTGAGCTCCTGCCTTCCTAATCTGGTCCCTTCGTACCTGCTAATGATCACATCGATGAAGGCAGGTGCCAGGTTGGACAGGTTCTCGTAGGTGGATCCTCTTGTTACGTGGGTACTGGTATCGTTCAGGATGTTCTTGACAAGCGGGATAGGTCTGGGTGTTGTAGTGATGGCTGCTCTGGGATCATCTCCAAGCCTTAAACCGAACTGCAGCATGTCCCAGGTTTTTTCCGGGTACTTCCAGGCTGCAATTTCATCACACCAGGCAGTGTCGTGCTGGGGACCTCTCAACCTGTCCGGCTCTTCAGCGCTGAAAAGCAGAGCAATGGCACCGTTGGGCCAGGTGATTCTGCGTTTGGATGGCTCGTAGACAGGTCGATTCCATGGAGGGCAGACCGACAGTATGCCAGATTCTCCTTCCACCATGGTATCCCTGGCATCGGCTGCAGTAGGTGCTACAAGAGCTATCCTGCGGGCCTTGCCTGACTCTACCCTTTCCCGGATCCATTCACCCCCGCAGCGACTTTTACCGAACCCTCTCCCAGCGAGCAAAAGCCAGTACCGCCAGTCATCTTCAGGAGCGAGCTGGTTGGGCCGGGCCCAGAACTTCCAGTCGTATTCCAGCTGCTGGATCTCGTCATCGCTAAGATCACTCAGGATCTTCTGCCGCTCTGACTCTGGCAGCAATGCTATTGATTCTGCCATTGATCTTGTCTCGTGTTTCATCTATGTTTATCTCGACGTTGTTCTGGGTCATATTGATCTCAACCTCCCGCTTGGCAAACTCAGCAGGACAACTGCGTTCAAGCCACCATGCTGCAGCCTGCCAGGTATGAGCAGCTGCTTTCTGAATGATAGCAACGTTCCTGGCAACGGCCTCTGCTCTGGCTTTCTTCACCGAATGGTAGAACTCGAAATACTGGCCTGACTTTGCAGTCTCTCCTTTCTTCATCCAGTCGTAATAGGTGACAGATGCTATTCCCACAGCATCACAGGCATGGATCACAGGGACCCCGGACTTAAGGAGTTTGATCAGCGGGTCGGATATTTCTACCATCATTTTGCTTCCCTTTTTTCTTCCCATGTGAAGTCCTCTCCATTTCGTTTTAGTTCATGGTTGCCGGTCAAGTTGACATATCTTTGAACAATTACATCGCAGTAGCGAGGATCAAGTTCAACTCCGTAACAGACGCGATTGAGCTGATGTGACGCAATTAGTGTCGTACCGGAGCCACCGAACAGGTCCAGCACAATCCCCTTTTGTCGGGTAGAGTTGCTGATGGCATTTGCAACAAGGGCCACCGGCTTTGTGGTCGGGTGAAGCTCGGATGCGGATGGCCTTTCAAACTCCCAGAGATCGGACTGTTTTCTGTCCTCTACCTGGCACAACCGTGGAGCTCCGTCCTTCCAGCCGTACCATATGGGCTCGTACTGGGTGTGGTAGTCCTTCCTCGAGAGAACAAGTCTGTCCTTGGCCCAGATGATCGTGCTGCTCCAATGATAGTTGTTCTCTTTGAGGGATAGCATCATGTTTCCCCATTCCTGGGCCGACATCACAACGTAGGTCGGACATCCATCCTTTGAGAACTGGTTCATGCAACTGAAACTTGCCATCATGAACTCTTTGAAGTCCTCTGTTCCCATTGCATCGTTGAGAATGCTACGCTGTTTCCAAGAAGGATGCTTTGTTGCTCCGTAGTTCACGTTCCAGGGCGGGTCAGTGAATACCAAATCGGCTCTATCCTCACCCATGAGCTTGGCCACCTGTTCCGGGTCGGTGCTGTCTCCACAGAGTAATTTGTGGGTGCCCAGCTCCCAGATATCCCCGAGAACCGTCACAGCCTCCTCAGGGACTTCCGGTGGCTCATCCTCCGTGAACTCAACAGGTGTTATCGACTCAAGCAGACCGTCCACATCATCCAACGTGTAACCGATGGCCTCGAAGTCAAAGTCCGGGATCTCTGCTATTTCCTGCAGCAGTTTTGCCAATGTTTCAGTATCTGTCTCTGCCAGCTCAGCCAGCCTGTTATCGGCGATGACGTAGGCCACAGCCTTCTCGTATGGAAGGTCGAGGGTTATTACGGGAACCTCGGTAAAGCCCAGCTCAAGGGCAGCCTGAAGCCTTGCGTGGCCTGCTACGACCATCTTGTCAGCTGTGACGAGGATGGGGTTCGTCCATCCGAACTCGGAAAGTGACTTTTTAAGTGCTAACATCTGATTTTCAGGGTGTCGTTTCGGGTTGTCGGCAAAAGGTTTCAATTCGCCGACGGGAATAGTAATGACTTGCATTTTTCGTACCTTTTTTGGATGTTAGAAATATCTATCTTTTTTTGTCTGTTTTTTCTGCCACAGGTATCCGGGATAGCTTGATCTTCTTTCCCATGACCACTTTCATAACCTCACCACATTTGGGGCAGGTGACCTCATCAACCGGTTCTGTGATGAAGATCCTCCCCTTACAATTGATGCATAAACGGGATACTGGAGTGAATGTCATTGTGCCTCCTTACAATCGAACCTATCGCAGTTCTCACAGTTCATGTACTTAGGACATCTTTCAAGCAGGGTCTCCCTTGGCCAGACATTGAACTCTCTTTCGATGATTTTGGTGACATGATACTCTGTCTTTCCATGATTGAAATCTGCTTGACCTTTGAACAGATCGACGAGTTGTTCCTTGTCTGTCATACCAAAATTGTAGAACTCCCGAACTATGGCCACTCGCATCTTATTGCCCTGATCACCGGACAGGTCCTTTTCAAGAGCTGCCAGGATGCATGGCCTTACTCCGTTGAGCTTTACGTTAACAGGTTTCACTGACCTGCTTCTGTTCTTTCGTGTCTTGGGGATCTGAATATCTGAAATATCATAGACAGCAATGTCCATGGTCTCACCTTCCCATCCATGAATAGAGGAGAATACGTTGTGTTTTCTGTGTAATGCAAAAGGCAACTTCACAAGGTTGCCATACTGATTATTTCTGTTCCAGGTCCTTTGTTTGGGATTCACCTCTCCATCGAAACCTGCCTCCTTGGCAATTGCATTGGCAAAGTAGTAGGCCTTCTCAACCTCCACCTCTTTTATGAACAACCACACATGGTACGAATGAGGAGAACCAGACGATTCTACCAGGTATTTTAGCTGCATACGGTCCAGGAAGGATGTCAGGTTCTGCAGGTCATCCTCGGCCTTTATCTCCTTTTGAATTACGTCCTCTTCTGTATCATCCTTTTTCCTGTGGGCATCAACATCGAAACATATCCACTTACAAGTTCCTTCCTTGCTTGTGGAATAAGCACCAATGGTGATCTTGCCTGCAATATGATTCTCGATGATCTTGTCAGTTATTGGAACAGCAACCCGGAAGTATTGTGTTCCGTTAACATTCTGTTCTGCAAAAGTATCGAAGCGGTTGATAAGATGGTTCTTGATCAACTCGGACTTCGAACAGTCTAAAACCAGTCCAACTTTTTGCCATAAACCCCCTATAATATAATTAATAGGGGCTTTTTGGCAAGATTCTGGATTCAATTTTAAGGTTGTAGAAGATTTTTTAAAAGGTTTGTGCCTTTTTGCTGTTTCCAGCATTTTCTCAAAGGTTCTACACAATATGATCTTTGGAAATGTTATCGCGTTTCTATCTGCCACTACCTTGACCTTTTTCTTTTGTCCGTTCTTACCAGGTCTTATCTCAACCGTTCTTCCAAACCCCCATGTGACAACGTTCGCACATTGTTCAGCACTGCAACCAAGGGCAAACACCAGACTCGGAACCTTGCCTGCAGGATCTTTGACCCGAGACCACGCCTGCCAGGTGTCACAGTGCATGGCCTCCTCTCGCAGGATGAGGGACTCTTCCTTTGTTTTGCATATCGCATCAAAGGAATTGCTCGGCTTATCAGCCACACCTACAGCGATCATTACCCTGGAATCGGATGAAACACCCATCATTTCAGGAGCCTTGTAATAGGTCACCTCATGTGGATGTCCGAAAGCCTCCAGATCTTTCTTAAGCTCCATAGCCTCGGCTATGCTCAGCGTAATGATGGTGCAGTCCTCATCCCCGTACAGAGCAAGCAGGGTGCTTATCCTGTCCAATATCTCGTGTTTCTTGTTGTACCGGGAGTTCCTGCCGATAGACCCATACTTCTTCGAATCCGCAAGGATAAGCATCTTCGAGTTGGTTTCCATGGGGTCCCCTCCCGTTCCGAAGGTGATGTCGTGCGGACGTGTCTTACCCATGAAATATTGGTCATAATCATGACTGCAGATGGTGGCCGACGTTAACAGTGTGCGTTCGGCTTTGTTCTGAATGCTCATGATAAAGGACCGGAGCATGTCAGTGAACAGCCGGTCCACTGCAACCATCATTATCTTGATGGCTCCCCGGTCACGTATTCCATGTATCACCACCTGTTCGCTCATGACGATGTTCATTACCTTGTACAGGTCAAGCACGTCGAGCATGGACAGATCATAATCTTTCCTGGTGATAGTAAGCTTGATGATATCGCTATACACTGCCATGATGAACTTTGTACCATTCTCGCCCCCCATGTCACAATAGCAGTTCTTCAGGGTCTTGCTCAACTTGTGCCTGAAATAATTATCATCAGCTGAATTATTGTACGTCTGCATCACAGCGTTCTGAACATCTGCCTCCCCCATCAGCATTCCAAAAGCAACTACCGTCTTGCGGATATGCTCGAAGTCCTCCATGAGTGGAAGATACCTCGCAGTGTCCAGCCATTTTCCTTCCTTTCTGGCATCGTTGTAGATGGTCATGCCCGTGGACCTGCCGTACTGGATCTCATGGATCTCATCGAAAACAGCGTTGTGAATGCGGGATATGTTCCGCAGTACCTGCTCAGCTGTGGTATTCGGTCTGCTGCTGGATGCCATCATCAGAGCCACAAGCTTCTGATATGTCAGTGCGATACCATCACAGGACATGTGCTCGTGAAGTATCTGCGTAACAGGACAGGAGTAGTAGTTCTCGCATTCCGGACAACTCTCAGCAACAGGCAGGATCGGTAACTTGTTAAGATCCGGATATTGCTCGCAGAGCTCCTGGTTCTTCAGACAGGCGTGGTTGGAGGGTATCCGAATAACATTGCATGTATCCCGGTCAGAGTATTTGATGGAGTCCTCTGTGACTGTCTTATCGGCAATCTTATTAGTCGGGACAACGACTAGAAAACGTTCCTCCCGATTCAGAGATTCGGCTACCAACGCTGTCGTACAACCGGCACGAGTGGTCTTATGCACCAGATACGATCCTTCCTGATATGCGTTCAGCAGATTGTATGCTGTTGCGATGCGCTTGTCCTGATTTGTGCGGGGAACGACAAGAGGGGTCTGGAACGGTGATGTCCGGGTGGTGCTTGACATCATGTTCTGCCCCCTTGCGATCGTTTACGTTTTATTGATATCACCTCACCGGTGGGGAACAAATTCACCGTTCACGAGATAATTTCTAACTGCCTGTGCTACCTTATTGTAGCGGGCTTCATTGTCACTATCCTTTGGTGCTTCAAGGATATGGAATGCAAAACCTTCACTGTTGTCAACCTTGAACGCTTGAAGGACCGTAACCGTCCTGTCGTCGGTTTCTTTGAACATCTTCCTGAACCCGGGAGTCTTCTTGCAGAAGGCAACAGTTGGCAGGAATCCAAGTAACTCAAATCCAGCATTTGCATTTGTTCCTGGTTTGTACAAACTGTATTCCACAAATTTGAATACATCCGGGTGGCCGTACAACACAGCCCACCCCGTTTTCAGTTTATCAAGTGCCACATCTACGATCTGGTCTGTTCCTAGCAGGATCATGCTTTCAGCTCCACGCCATTGCTACTGATCTTCATGTTCGTGATCTTGGTCCTGTGGCCAACGCTTCTGCTGCGGAAGGCACTGATGCGGATGTTGGTATATGCAGGTTTGCGGTCCACGATCTCCGTCTTCCATATCTCCTTGGCTGCGAACTGACTTTTATCTCCAAAGGGCCTGAGTACGTGGTTTGGAGCTTTGTTGAACTCGCTCTCCGGCTGGTTCGTGACGACAACAATACCATTGTTCTTGTAGGCCCAGTTCTTCAGGTCACCGAATATGGCGATGAGCTTCAGCAAAGCATCCCCTTTCTGTTTGACACTGAGCCTTGCATATGATGTGAGGATTGGGAAACCGATGGAATCCACAATGACCACATCCACCGCAGGAAGCTTCTGGCATATGGAATCGATCTCCTCGATCACCGGGGTGTATTTGTATTCACAGCCCTTGAGACCTGCAATATCCGCTTCTGTCAGATTCCTCTCAGTGTCAAGGTAGAATACCTTCTTTCCTGAATTAATGGCCTCTTTTGCAACGGTCAAAGCGAACTTTGATTTTCCACTGCCTGTGTCCCCAAATACCTCAAGGACATCGTTCCCTACATATCCGTGGATAAGGTCCCGTATCTGTGATGAGTTGTTTTCTTGGCTATCGTTATTTTCATAAGTGGGGAATGCGTTTTCTTCTTTGGTGGATCCTTCCTGACAATCCTCTCTGCTTTGGTCGGCGATAGGTTCGTCTGAACGAGGTTCACCACCTTGTTCATTTAAATTTTCTACAAGTATTTTGAGTTCCATGAAAACAGGGTCTTCAGGTACATCGTATTCCCGGTGGTCTTCTACCCATTTGAATATCTCATTTTTCTTGAAATCAACTCCCCAGAATACGAACTCATCGAGATTCTCACTGGCTTTTTTCCAGACATCAGTGCCGGGAATGGTACTGTATCCCATCATTTCAAGGATAGGTACAAGTTTGTCCTTGTCAAGTTTCACTTCCATGATCACACCTCGTCTCCGCCCAACATCTCGTACACTGTCTGTTGCACTTTGTCCATACACTCGTGTACATCATCGGAAATGATCGCAAAAACATCACAATCCGATTCCAGCTTCCTTTTGATGGTGATCTCAGCATGGGGTTTCACATTACCCTTGGAATCAACATCTGCACCGACTTTCGTTGAGATCTCGATGGGCTCGGCATAGGTGATTGTTTGGGTCTGCTCCATCAGGTATTCCTCCTGAGATCCTTCACAACAATTGGCACCATCCCGGCCTGGGACCATCCTATCCGGGTGACGTTCTTGCATGCTGCCAACTCTGCAGTTGCTACCATGTTAACGAATCGGGATGCTTTACCGGTTATGACCGCGAACACCTCGTTCTCCCCAGAGACCTTGCTGCGGATCCACTGCTGGATTCTGGCAACATCCGAATCGCCGATATGTTTGAGTGGGTCGTCCTTCGTGCGACCTATGCCGTTTGGCACTCGGTCAAAATCGATGTACACTTCTACTTCTCCTGTCATTGCTTTCACTTCCTTTCAGTTGTATAGAAGAAGCCTGCAGTTATTTTGCAGGCCAATGCTCCGGCCGGGGCTTGAACCCGAAAATGACCCTGCTGTCCCGGAGTAGAGGTTGCCTTTATGGTCTGACCTCCTCATTACATTCCGGGCAGTAGATCGGTAGGTTCTTGGAC
Source organism: Methanohalophilus levihalophilus (assembly GCF_017874375.1). NCBI lineage: Archaea > Methanobacteriati > Methanobacteriota > Methanomicrobia > Methanosarcinales > Methanosarcinaceae > Methanohalophilus > Methanohalophilus levihalophilus. The sequence goes on along the minus strand of NZ_JAGGLK010000002.1, from coordinate 480,023 downwards.
TGCCAGTCTACATCGAAAATATGCTCGCAGTGGTCGCATATGCACTCGGCCACGATCCTTGTCCGTGCACGGGGCATGTTGTCAATGGTCATGCGGTGGCCTCCGAAGCTCTGGACTCGATCATCTTTTTGAGATCTTCTGAGTAGTACTCAGCCATCTTCTCTGGAGATATCGACTTGGTGAAATGGTGACCACATTCACATTTCCACCAGGATCTTGCACCCAGGGCCTTTGTGACACCTGCGTTGGTGCATTTTGCAGTTTGATTATTGCATATGGGGCATTTTGTGATCTGGTCAATAGTTAGCTTGCAGAAGTCCATGGCATGGTTGAACCTGCGTTCCTGGTGGCCCTCGCTTAGCCAATAGCGGTCCTTTGTGGATCCAACTGGTCGGCCTGTATAGCCTCCGCTCTTAGACCGACCCATGCACAAGCCCCGCAAGGAATTTAACGCTCAACGCCAATTCTCCCATGGCACCAGGGATTTGCGCCAACTCATCCCATTGTTTAGGTGCATGGTTGTAGACGGCCAATGCCTTCTCGCGTGCAAAGTCAGATGGCATTGGTTATCACTCCAGTTCAGCCATTGTTATGGCTGCAGTTGCTAGATTTTTCATTTTCATATTCCTCTTTCTTCTTTGATTGCTTGGATTCCCCTGCGCATTGCGCCTCTCCCTGCATCACTGACGTTTGTGAAAATGCCATTTTTCACCAGTTCGCAGAGATCCTCTTTGTCAGCACGTGCCAGACGGAAACTCGTGGGATAATTTTCAGTCATAATCATACTCCGTACTTTAGTACTACTATTGCACCACTAAGTAAGAATTGCATGATATTTATATGTTCTTGTTTTTGTCCTACTATTGCCTCATAAAAAGATATATATGCGGTTACTACTAAGTAACTACCATGGTAGTTAAGAGAAACAAAGAAAAAGTATCAATAGCCATGAGTTCCTATCTTGTGAATAGGGCAAAAGCGATGGTCGATGCTGAAGAATTTGGTTCGGTGTCTGATGTCATCTCGACCGCAATGTCCCAGTTCATTTTAATGTACGATCAAGCAAAGCGCGATGGTGACATGCAATTCCTATCGACACGTGAATATGTTGAAGATGCTGGTGACCAGATCGAAGGTGTGATAGAGGAATATCTGAAAAGCCCAGATGGCAAGGCTCTCATAAAATCAATTATTGGGGAGTCGCTTTCGTCGCCAGAAAACAACAAAACCTTGATATTTACAGAAAGTGGACGGTAATATTTTTCCATGATTCAGGTAATAAGACAAAAGTAAATGAATTTGGGTGAATGAAAAATGTACATCAAAACAGCATGCACAAAATGTGGAAATCCCGATTTCCATGATATTCACTGGTGGATAATCGGTGAAATCAAAAAAGGCCAGACCACTGCAAGAGTAGATGAGATGGAAGTCTATGACAGTGTGTCCGAAGAAGAACTCGCCACGCAAATCGTTTGTGAACTTAGGGGATTCATGTACAACGGAATAACTGTAGACGAGTTCTGTAGAATACTCAAAAAGTACTATGGTGTTGCATCAAAGTACTGCTGTGATCTGATTCAGAGGATGAAAAAGGAATTGGATATGTACTGTCCGGACAGGCAGCATTTGTATTATGTTTAGAACAGATAATACTTGAATCCCTGTTTCAACGCAATATCCGGACAGAAGTCATCCATAGTTTACATCATATCTTATTGTCTGACAATTTCCATAAGCTTTCCATAACTGTCTACAACATCATACTTCACTTTGTCAGGATCGATTTTGCGGTTGATTTCATCGAAGAATTTTCTGGCACATTCTATTTTTGTTTCCTCAATTCTTCTCAATTGCATTGAACTCATTGAACCCTTTGTTTCAGCTACGAAATAAATATGCTTCAAAGTTCCTTCTTTAAATGCAATCGCCCAATCAGGGTTGTAATTACCAACTGGAGTAGGAATTGAGAATCCTTTAGGAAGCTTTGCGTACACAACCACTTCAGAGCTTGTGTCCAATTCAGTGGCAAATTTACGTTCTATTTCAGAATCGGTTATGACATAATCATAGATATGTCGTTTAAGAGGATCTCCTGCCTTACTGAAATCCTGATTGCTTTGGTTATCCGTAAAGATATCAATATCATGCATTTCTGTAATTGTATCGTAGCTTAAGCGCTCAATTATAATAGTGGCTTTTTGTTCACTTATCAAGCGGATTGTTTCGGAAATGAAACTTTCAGGATTGGTCTTAAACTTCTCAAAAACAGATTTTTCAATGCTGCTCAGAATACCAGTTACAGTTTTTCTGGTCAGCTGAACACTTTCAGCAATTTTTCCAATTAGATCGTATTTTACCACAGAGTGAATGGATTTGGTACCGTAGTCATCTTTAGATGTTTCAATAATCTCAAAGCCATTCCCGGATTTCATCTGTTCATAATCAATGTCATCAGCCTGTACGCCACGTTGCACAGTGTATTCGAGAGGAGTTACATGTAATTCTTTGTTCAGAGTTTCCACGCATTTATCAATAAGTTCGGAACTGTCAAATTTCACACTATAAACTGCTTTCCGATTAATCCGGTTCCACAGTTCTTTGAACTCCTGTTTTTCAAAATTATCATTCAATGGATTTGTTTTAGCTCCACGATCATTTGCAATTTCCAGTGCTCTAGCATCACTATAGACACTTTCTATCAACTGAAAAACCTGCTCTTTATATGGTTCTAAATCTTCAGGTAGAGGGGCAAGTGTTTCATTTTTAACAGCTTCATGATACTCTTGGACAATATGGTCATTATCATCTGTGTAGTCATTTTTTAGAAGATATCTGTAGATCTGCTTAGCCATTTGTGGAGTAACTTCAACATTTCCGCCATCTACTGGCAAGACTTTTCCAGTGAAATAAGCTTCATTGGCCACACGTGGTCTTTCTGATAGGGATTCACTGATATCACTTTGCAAAGCAGCCACAAAATCCTTATAGCTTTCACTGGCAACTACCGTCAGGACATTTGTCTGATGGACGGTTGCAGGATTATCCTGCCTTTCACCAAGATGATTCACAGCAATGCGAAGTCCACGTCCAACTTCCTGTCTGCGTGAAATTGTGCTATCACTGTGCTTCAGTGTACAGATAACAAAGACGTTTGGATTGTCCCATCCTTCACGAAGTGCAGAGTGAGAGAATATAAAACGTGTAGGTTCTTTTAAAGAAAGAAGACGCTCCTTGTCTTTCAGGATCAGGTCGTATGCATCGACATCATCAGTTTCGGATGATGTCCTTTTTGTGACGGGATCGATCATCCTTTTGCTCTTTTTATCGATGGAAAAATATCCGTTGTGAGTGAGATCAACAGAGATGTTTTCCAGGTACTTTTTATAATCATCTTTTGTAGACGAATCCTTTATTAACTCATTTATAGCATCCCGATATTCTTCTTCAAAGATCTGGGCATATTCCCCGCCTTCTTCACCTTCATCGCTATAAACACGATATTTGGCAACTTCATCAATGAAGAAAAGAGTCAGTACTTTTATTCCCTGATGGAAAAGAACCTGCTCTTTTTCAAAGTGTGCTTTGATCGCTTCTCTAATCTGAATACGCCTCAGAGCTGCTTCGTTAACGTCTCCTGTAGCCTCTCCGGCCTGTAACTGGATACCATTCTTAAATTCAACCGTATCAGTTACAGCATTAATATCGGAAATTACAAACCCTTTGTATTGATCCAGTTCATTGGATAGATCGTAAAGATTGTCGCCTTTTCCGAGTTTACGGATTATCCTTTTTATTCCCTTATTTTGCTTAACCTCAAGTTCGATTCTGGCAACAGGAGCCTGTCTGGACACTTCAATGGACTCCAGATAGAGATAGGCATTGGTTCCTGACAGACCTTTAACAGAAATACCTCTTACAGCTATTTTTTTGACAAGTTTCTGATTATATGCATCCAGAGCATCAAGCCTGTGAACTTTATTGTGCTGTGTTTTATGGGTTGCTGAATATCTCAGAATAAAGAGAGGATTGAATTCTTTGAGTGAATCCAACGTTTTTTTGCCTTCCATTTTTTGTGGCTCGTCAAGAATTAGTATGGGGCGATTAGCTTTTATCACATCGATTGGACGACGACTCTGAAAATCATCAAGTTCTTCATAAATACGGCGATTATCCTTGCCTCTGGCATTAAATGCCTGAACATTGATCACCATTACGTTGATACCTGCATCGGATGAAAAGCTCTCCAGATTGTGAAGCTGCTTGGAATTGTATATAAAGAACTTAGCTTTCTTACCATAGCTTTCCTGAAAATGTTCCGCTGTAATTTCAAGTGATTTGTAGACACCTTCACGAATGGCGATACTGGGAACTACAACAATGAATTTTGTCCAGCCAAATCGCTTGTTCATCTCAAAAATACTCTTGATGTAACAATATGTCTTACCTGTCCCGGTTTCCATCTCCACATCCAGATTAAGCGATGAAACATTTGTCTTTACAAGACTGCTGGATTGTGGAAGATTCTGAATACGCTGAACCTCCTGTATGTTCTCAAGAAGTTGCTGTTCGGAGAGTGAAAGGTCACTGTTCTTAAAACCCGATATTTCATCTACCCATCCTTTTCGCAAAAAGGTTTCCTGGTAAAGTTTTCCTTCTCTGGCTTTCTCAATACCCGGATCGATACGATAACCGATTCCTGCAGTATTGGGTTGCCCTTTGAAACAGTCCACCACCGCTTCAACGGCACGTGTCTGATAGGCCTGATTTTTGAACTTTAGTTTCATCAGCACCCTCCTTAGATCGTTTTCACGTCCGTATGAGGACTCATGAGTTTGAAGATCTGTTCCACATTGATCTTCACACTGTCATCTGCAAATCCGGAATCCCGGAATACCACACGCAATGGTTCCCTTTTTGCCAGCTCTTTACAGAAATCTTCAGAAATTCCACCATCCTTCACAAAACAGGCAGCAAGGGCATTTCCATCAACAAAATAAACTTCTCTGTCAAGAATTACTTCTTTTGAAATAGGAAGTGTAAGATCTACACCCCAGTCCAGTAGCACCTGGAAAAGCAGATCTTCAGAAGTACGGTCCTTTTTGATGTTGTCAGTATTATTGAAAAGAACCGTCTGTTTTGTGTCATCAGGGGTATAATAGACATCCTCCATGTTGCTGCTGTCTACTTTAAGAACACGGAAACCAATGTCGAGATTTTTGGTTTTTTCTGGATTCTCTTCTTTGATCTTCTTTCCTGCACGACGGATACGTTCTTTGCTTATTTCAGCAATGGTTTTGTAACCAAGCTTGAAAGCATTAGACTTTTCATCACATTTTTCATCTAACTGTACCATAATGAATTTGCGCTTTCCATTGTCTTTGGCATTAACACTCATTGTTGCATGGGCAGTTGTTGAAGTTCCAGCAAAAAAGTCTAATATAATATCATCGGATTTTGTTGATATTTGAATAATTCTATCAAGCAAATCTACTGGCTTCGGATAATCAAAATCTATATCTCCTAATAAATTTTGCAAATATGAAGATGCAGATTGTGAACTTTTTAGTTTTTCGAATAACGATGATTGAACAGATTCAACAGGTTCATTTTGAAATATTTTTTTACGTGGTACACCTTTTCCATCATCTGCAAAGAATATTCTTTGATCATTTAGTAATTCATAAAATTCATCTTCAGTTACTGACCAGTTACGATCAAAACTTATTCCTGCTGGATTGGTTATTACGTATGATTTACTTCCACCAGTCCCTTTGCCTGCACCTCTACTAATATTTGCAGACATCCATGGCCCTCGAGGATCATTATCCGCATTACTCCACTCATTGTTATCTATATATTTGAATGAGGAATATTTAGAAAATCTTTTTAGTGTTTCTTGCTTGAAAGCTGCAATAATATACTCGTGTTCTTTTCGAACTGTTTTCTTTGCAGTTTTTGGCATTGTTCCATCTTCACGAACATCCCAAATGTATTGTTCTACAGATTTTCCACCAAAAATCTCTTCACATATTTTCACAAGATTATGCACTTCACTTTCATCAATACTAATAAAAATTACACCATCCTCTTTGAGGAGATTCCTTGCCATTTTTAGACGAGAATACATCATGGAAAGCCAGTCTGAGTGAAAACGTCCGTTCGAATCTGGATTTGGAACAAGACGGTTACCTTCTTCATCTTTCTGCCCAGATTCTAATAAGTAATTATCAATAGACTCAGCAAAGTTATCAGCGTAGATAAAATCCTTACCTTTGTTATAAGGAGGATCAATATAGATCATCTTCACTTTGCCAAGATAATTTTCCAGAAGTAGCTTTAGAGCATCAAGATTGTCGCCTTCAATAAAAAGATTCTCTGTAGTATCAAAATCAATGCTTTCCTCATGACATGGCCGGAGAGTCTTAGCAATAGGGGCATTGGCTGTGAGTAAAGCTTCCCGTTTACCTGGCCAGTTAAGTTGATAACGTTCCTGTGGACCATCCACTATATGTGTTGAGAGTTCCTGCTTTAAGAGGTCAAAATCAATTGATTTTTTCAGATTACCATTTTCATCCTTTGACTCGGTAACACAATTTGGGAACATTGCCTCAAGTTTTGCAATATTTCCTTCAGCAAAGTTTGGGCTATGCATTTTCAATTTATCCATTATAAGACTCCTTTATCCATCAGCAATGATTAACACTTTAAATCTTGAATTTCCTGTTTCAATTCGTTGAGTGAACTGTTTAATTCAACCCTGCGATTAAATTGTTTTTCTTTTTTTATGCGGGATTCTATTTTTGCTGCTTCACGTTCTTTGGTGCGTAATTCATCCATTCTTTTAACCAGCTCTTCCAGAGTTTCACTTTTCCTGAAAGGAAGAGATACAATATCTTTGATAAGAGCCTGGTAGAGTGCACCCATGTTCAAAACAACAGGTAGTGAAGTTTTTTCAGAATTATCGTCCATCCATTCAGTTTCGAAGTAACTGCTGACAACCCACTTACTTCTGTCGGCTTCACTGGGCCGTTTGTAAGCTGCCATATATCTGCTTCTTTTCCTGTAATCGAGGTGGAAAATGATAGGCGAAGGTATGGCTTTATCGATTGTCCGTAAAACCTCTTCAGAGATAGTTTCAGTCCTGAGAATAATAGTAAATATCTGTATTTCAGTAACTTCATCACTTACAGGAAGATTGATCGTTGACGAAGAAAGCTTATGTGTCCACGTGATCTTTTCCACTTCTTTGACAAACATATCCTTTACTCTGGAAGTCGGATTGGCATGCTCATATATCTTACTCTTTGAAAGCACACGTCCAAATTTTGCCTGTTCAGGGAAATCATAAAGGACACTCATGAAGGATTCTCCTGTATTACAAGGAAAGAAATTAGCTCAAAATCATCCAATCCTTTAATTGTATCAACCAAAGCCGTAGTATTGACGCTGGAGAAAAGACTGTCAATATCCTTGTCTTCTTTCACCTCTATCATTGATCGAATTGCCTGGTCAAGTAGATCAGAATAATGATTCATTTCCCGCCCATCATTGGTGTTAGAATTAAACTGTTTGCATATATCATAGACCGGACTATCAAGCCCTTTACAGCTGCTTCTTAGACGGTCTAACAATGATTTTACTTCCGTATGATCCGTAATAATTTCTCCGTCATCATTAATATAGACAAGATAGTATGGATGCAGGCGATTATGCTGATTAATATTTACACCTGAATTGTGGTTACGGAGGGTAAAAATAACTCCTGGTAACAATCCTGCTTCCTCATTGGATGGTATCAAGGCATGTAAGCCGTTGGGTAAATGGTCCATATCTCCATTTTCTTTAATATAGTTCAGCAGGTCCATCCGGAAATCGTTCAATCCAAGGTCAGTAATGTTGACACCTGTTTTAAGATCCTCAAGTTCAATTACTTCATCCTGTAGACGACGGAGTTGTTCCTTCCTATATGCTACGTCATTAGCATGCGCTGAGAGAACATTATCATCCCCGGTTCCAGTAATGTCCACTATATGCATTCGATTTTCCACGCGCTCTTTTAGATTGATATATTCATCTAACGAAATATCCGGCCAATAGTTGACCAGTTGAATATATTCATTAGGAGAACCAATCCTGTCTATACGACCGAAACGTTGAATGATACGAACCGGATTCCAGTGAATGTCATAATTAACGAGATAATCACAATCCTGAAGGTTTTGCCCCTCAGATATACAATCAGTTGCAATTAAAATATCAATTTCATTCGGGTCCTCTGGAAGTATGAGAGTTTTTTCTTTTGAAATTGGAGAAAATATTGTCAACAAAGATTGAAAATCATAGCCCTTATTCACTGTGGTTTTTGGAGAATCTTTTCCTGTTACTTTACCTGTGTGAATAGACATATCAAAAAATTCCCTGGACAGGTTTGCATAAAGGTAATCAGCCGTATCTGCAAATGCGGTGAATACGATTACTTTTTTATTGCCGGGATTTAACGGGTTCTGAATTTTATCCAGTATGTGCTTTTTGATATGCTGAAGTTTTAAATCCTCCTCTGGAGTGATCTTTTCCATTTCGGCTAGAAGTTGCGATATAATAGTAAGGTCTGCTTTTAGGTCATATTCCCATGATTGCAGGTCCATGTCAGCAAGATCGATCTGAACTTTTCCTTTTGTCGTAAAGTCATCCAAGCCAGTAAGATCGTCATCCTCAGCTTCTAATTCCTCCAGAGAATCAGTAAGATCATGAATGGAAAGGTCTGATCCAAAACGCTTGAATTCTGCTATTTTAGCAAGCATGTTCTTATTATTATCCTGCAAAGACCTAAGAGTCAGTCTGAAAGATTCAACTGAACTTTCAAGACGCTTCAGGAGGTTTGTTGTCATAAGGGACTGGAGACTTTTTTCACGATCAGCCTGTCGAAGTTTACCCTTTCCACCTTCAACAGCGGTATCATAGATTTCTTCATATATTTTCAGGCGGCTCGGAAGAATGTAGTTGACAGGAGCATAAACAGAAAGTTTGAGCAAAGATAACTGCTCATAAATTTCATTGAAACCCATTACATCGGAGCGTTCCGTTAAAGCACAGCGAAATGATAAGGGTTTAAGTCTTTGTGGAAACTTTCCTATCTCACTAGTATCGTAAAAAGTCTCAATATGCTTTCTGGAACGAGCAATGGTAACACTGTCCAGTAATTCAAAAAAATCAAAATCAAGAGCATCCAGAATTGTTTTTGCTGTTCGATTTTCAGGGGATAATTTAGACCAGTGATTAAAAGCGGTCTGTGCATTTCGAAATATTTCTTCAATGCTTTTACCTGTCTTTAGCTTTTCACTTAAATTTTCAGATTCTCCTTCATAAGCAAGAGCAAGTTGGTTTCGAAGGTCATTGAATCTATTATTCACCGGTGTAGCGGAAAGCATCAATATTTTTGTTTTAACTCCAGCACGAATAACAGAGTTCATTAATTTCTGGTATCTGGTTTCTTTATCTTTATAAGCATCATTGTTACGGAAATTATGAGATTCATCTATGACTACAAGGTCATAGTTACCCCAGTTGATCTTTTTTAAATCCAAGCCCGAAGACTTTCCTGATTTACGTGAAAGATCAGTGTGAAAGAGCAGATCATAATTTAAACGATCTTTTGCCAGTATGTTTGTTTTGTAATTATTTCTATAAGTTTGCCAGTTATCTTCAAGTTTCTTTGGACAAAGTACAAGTACAGAACGATTGCGAAGCTCATAATATTTTATGACTGCCAATGCAGTAAACGTTTTACCGAGTCCAACACTGTCAGCCAGAATGCATCCATTGAATTGCTCCAGTCGATTAATGATTCCTGTAGCTGCATCTTTTTGGAAATTGAAAAGTTTATTCCATACAACACTATCCTTGTAGCCAGTCAGATCATTGGGGAGTACATCCTCATTTATGTCTTCAAGGAATTCATTAAAAATGTTGTAAAGCATCAGGAAATAGATTTTTTCAGGAGAATTTTCCTTATAAACCGATTCAATATGAGTGCATATATTGTCTGTAACATTCTGCAGCTTGGAATCATCTTCCCATATTTGATTGAAAAGCTCCAGCCACGTTTTAGTTGATGCAGTATCTTCAAATTTGTTGATGAAATTTGAAACTGCATCTCCCTGGCTATATCCGAGATCAACGGCAGTAAAACCATGCAAAGGCATGTAAACAACACTTTCGTCATCTGAACTCAGACAAGCAAACTGTTGCATTGGAGCTTTTGTAGAATTAGAACAAAAAGTTGCTTTTCTCCTGATCCAATCTGCACACTCTTTAGCAATCGCTCTTTGAGTAAGTTTGTTTTTGAGTTGAATTTCAAAGTCACTTCCGTACAGATCTCTTTCACGTTTCTGCTTAGGAATATGAAATTCTCTGCGCTCTTTAGAAAACTTGTCTGTAACCGCATTTGCTACAAAAGTAGGAGAAGTAAAAATGAATTCCAGAGATTCAATCTTTTCTAACTCATTTTTTAAAGCTTCATATGCATAAATAGAAAAACAGGAGGCGGCAATTTTAAGTTTTGTATTAGACTTAAATGATGTTTTAAGATCATCGCCCCAAAGATCAGTTACATTGTTTAGTATTTGCATCTTTTCAACCGCCTATTTTTCCAGCACTAAAAGATTTATTATATCTATTTCATGAGATAAAGTGTTAAAACTTTATCATTTATTTCCCATTAACCCAATCACACACTGCCCCATAGTCACAATACCTGCACTCAGGTTTCTCAACAACTTCAAAGTCCTCACTCAAAATCCCTGAAACCACATCTTTCACCTTCTCTACTACAGCATCAACCTCATCTTCAACAACATCAACCAATACCATTTTGGCCTTATCAGGATGCACATAGAAGTGTCCTGCCTGCACAGGCAACTTTCCATACTTTTCTTTCACTGCCAAGCAATAAAGAGCCAGTTGTACATCCTCTTTCATCTTCTTCTTACTGAGAGTACTCTTCCCAGTTTTGTAGTCGACGATGATGTACTCTTCATCAGGAGTTTTGTCGATGCGGTCAATTGAACCCACAAAATGATTGCTGTCCAATTCCAAATCGAACCGCTGTTCAACATCAATCGTTTCGTTGGAATTACTCTGCTCGTAGTCAAACCAAATGTCGAGCATCTTGTCCATCTTGTTCTTATCCTGTTTTTCATGAATCACTGAAGTGTAAGCCGAACCATCCCATGTGTCATTGAGCATTGTCCTGGCATCAGCAACCGTGGGATTTTTACCCTGCATCTTCTGCTTTACCATTTCCTCATAAACTGCATGCAAAGTAGTACCTACATTGAAATGTCCTTTCTGTGGAGTAGGGATTCGAAGCACGGAATTGTATTTGAATTTTAACGGACAGTCCATGTACTCTTTTATCCTAGAAGCAGAAAAACGCATATTCTGGTCCACAAGCGGAGGGACCTTTCCATCCACAAGGCCATCCAGTTCTGTAGGTTCCAGCGGGGAGACCTTCAGGAAAGTATCAAGGTCAAAGGCTGAAAGATTACCATTCTTTTCCAGTTCCTTCAGCTGTGCCAGCATGACAATGGACTCAAGGGCCTGATCCAGCTGTCCCTGTCTGGCATACATGCTCACAAGGTTCTCATACTCTTCTTTTTTCCTTTGTAGAAGGGAAACACTAACAGATTCATGGTGAACTTCTGCTTTAGCTGCTTCAATGAGTTCTATCAACGGATTTTCATCATAGTTTATCTCATCAAGGAACTGGCTTGGTTTGGAAGGCTTCACATTAGCAGCATATTTCTCAGGGAAGACTAGATACAGCTTTTCCTTTGCACGTGTCATGGCAACATATGCAAGCCTGCGCTCCTCTTCCAGATGCAGCTCTTTCTCATCAGCATTCCTCTGAACACCTTTTGCCATATCCAATGGTACTGTGAACGGTTTTCTCCTGTGCTGTAAAGGAAGGTGCCTAGCTGCAAGGTCACACACAAAGACAACCTTCGCCTCCTTTCCCTTGGATTGATGGATTGTCATTACTTTTACAGTATTGTCCTCACTGGCCTCTCCCTCATCTATATCCATGTTGAACACAAGGGCCAGATGTTCCATGACATCCTCAAATTCCGAACCTCCATCCACAAGCTCAAAATCAGCCACCATCTGGACGAGTGAATTCAGCAACTTGATGTTACGTCTGGAATGTTCATCATTCCTGGCAAGCTGAGAGCGATACAGGTCTGTTTTTTGAGTCAAAAGGTACTTCACTGTATCAGAAGGAAGATGGTTCTTCTTGTAGCTTATGACCTCTTCAATACGCAAAAGGGTGGATTTTACAAGCTCTGCCTGCGTTATATCAATATTATCTAAATCGTTCAGAAGAACAGAATATATCCCATCACCTTGAGTGGGATCTGCCTTCTTCACCTGAAGTGCCTGTATATTTATTTTCTGCAGGTTATGTTCTGTAATACCTTCCCTGAAAAGAACCTTTGCGAAAGAAACCCCATTATTGAAAGGGGCCGCCAGCAGTTTCATATAAGCTAGAGCATCCTGAATAACCGGAAAATCACTTAACTGCAATGAGCCAACATATTCCACGGGAATCATCAATGCTTTTAAAGCATCACTGAATTTTTCTCCATCTGCACGCTTCCTAGTGAGTATGTAGATGTCCTGATACTCTACTCCTTCTTCATTAGAAAGTCGCTTAATCTCATTGGCCACCCACTTAGCTTCACTGTCGTCGTCCGGGGCCTTCACGACCTTAACAAGTTCTCCGTTACCATTATGAGACTTGAAGTCTTTGACCTCCCTTTCTGGATTGCAGGATACCAGCTGTTTGGATAGCTCGACTATCTGATTGGTAGAGCGGTAATTCACTTCCAGAGCTACTTTCTCAAGGTCAGAATAGTGGTCATTCAGTTGCTTGATATTGGAAAGGTATGCGCCTCTGAAACGATATATACACTGATCATCGTCTGCCACGCATGTCAGATTTCCACCATCGGCAAGCAGGTGTACAAGATGCAATTGTGCATAATTTGTATCCTGAAACTCATCTACCAGAATGTAATCGTATCTGCTCTTCACTTCATTCCTGATGACATCATTCTTTTCAAGAAGAGAGCAGGCCATGGCGATCATATCATCGTAATCAACAAAATTATTGTTCCATTTATACTCCTGATAATGCCTGTAGAACCTTTCAAGGTCAGCCATTTTCAGAAGCTTATCCTTCTCTTCATCATCAATAGAAGGATCTGAAAGTCTCTTATCAACATAATCTTTAAGCTCATCGGGGTCTATCAGATGGTCCTGGAATTGAGATACACCTTCCATCAGACTTGTTATCAGGTCATATGGAACCGGTGGTATGATAAGATTCTCAAATTCAAAGATATCGATGTTTCTGATTCCCCATACATGAGAATGCTCTTTTGAGATAAGCCTAGTCCCATAACTGATTCCCATGTCCAGTGGGAACTGTCGTATAAGTTCATTGCAGAATGAATGGAAAGTAGAGACGTTAATGCCACTGCCAATACCTATCTGTCTCTCAATTCTCTCCTGCATCTCACCGGCTGCCTTCTCTGAGAATGTCAGTGCCAGTATTCTCTCCGCAGAGATAGCATTGGCAATAAGGTCAACAACTTTTTCGGTTATGGTAAGTGTCTTTCCGGATCCCGGGCCTGCAAGGATAAGGAGCGGTCCTTCTGTGTAAGTCACTGCTTTTAGTTGTCTATCGTTAAGAGTGCCTGCAACCATTTTCTCCACCAACACACCTGAATTACTAGTGTAAACGCGATTATTATATTTATGTACTTCTGTAATTTTTAAAATTAAATCCTAATTATTCTGGTTGGTTATTTTGCGCAACCGATTGCTATTTTAAAAATGATGAAAGTTACTTTTGTTTAAACGTAGTTTTAATAGTAAACTCATAAGGTCTCACAGTTTACACAGGAAACTTTATATTATCACAGAATATACAGTAATCTGTGAGAACATGGTTAAGAACATAACAGTTGGAATTTCGGATGAACTGTCAAGTAGAATGGATGAGTTTAAAGAGGTTAATTGGTCCGCAATCACGAGGATTTGTATTGAAAAATACATGAATCAGAGATCATCAGATCAATTTGAAAAAGCAATATCAGAGGTTCAATCCAAAAAGGATATTGAATTTAAGAATGGGTTTAATTTTCTCCTCTATAATATTAAAAAAGTCAGTTTAGATGACCTTGAATTTGTTGCAAACTTTGAGGTCACCGATCCAGATGAACAAGATACTCTTCACAGAAATTTAACAAAAATTGCTAATGAAATATATCCAGGAATAGATGAGCCAATAAATACATCATTCCTTTACGGCATGCAGTCTTCAGCAAAAGAAGTTCTCAAGAGGGCTTGATAATACGTAAGAACAAAAAGTTGAGTGATGATATGATCAAAAACCCTTGGAAAAGCAAAGAATGGTTGCAGAAAAGAGATCAAGTTTTAAAAAATGCAAAATGTGAATTATGTGGTTCAACTGAAAAACTGTGCGTTCATCATCCAGAACATCTTTTTGAGAGTCCAACAAGAGTAAAAAATAGAATGTATAGCACTTTTTTCAATGAGTTTAGAGTCTCGTTTGTTGCAATGCAGAAAAAGAATCCCATAGAAACAGGCAATCATCGCCATAAATCCCACCCTTATTGGCATCCCGTAGGTCGCAAGCATAAGTATGAGGTAGATGAGTCTGAACTAGAAATTCAATATAATTATCAAAAACCAACACCAGATGAGAAAAAGGTGTTCAAAAAGGAGTATAACAAATGGTTAAAATCAATAGATGCAAAGAGCCTTATAGATGCTGAAATTGAAAAAGAAAGGCTTTCATATATGTCCTTTGAAAATGTGCAAATATTGTGTGATAGATGTCACATTGCCCACCATAAAGGTATGAATTTATGTCCAGTCTGTAAGAAAAATTACAAAAAAGTTCTCCATGAAACTTGCTGGGGTTGTATTCCTGAAGAAAAGAAAAAGAAAATAGAAGAAAGAAAATCTGGTTTCGAAAAGTGGCTTAAAGAAATTCAGGAATTGGCTGATGAAGCTTGTTGGGATGATGATGATTTTTAGAATGGGCTAGCCTTTAGTAATCTCTTTACAGCAGGAGTAACCCTATTCAACTCTCCTGTTTCCCCTATCCTTTTTTTAATACCCTGAAATGTACTCCTTCCTACTCCTCTAGATTCAGCTTCCTTTCTTATTTCTATGGTATCTTTTAGAAAAGAAAACTATTTCTTTGTAAATACCAATACATACGCAGGTGATACGGTGGATAAGAGCCTAGTGCCAGACATTAACGGATTCAACGAAAAAGCTCCTCGACACTTTTTTTCCTGCCCCAATTGTAGAAGTACAGAGCATTTCATCATGGAAAGCATTTGTGTAGACACGGTTAATGGATCAGTTGAATGTTACCCCGATGAAATAATAAAGAATTCTAATTTAGAAAATCTATTAAATCCAGATGAAATGATTGTATCAATCAGATTTTTATGTCACGTATGTGACAATAACATCTTATATCGTTTGAAATCAGAGGACAAAAGTGTACAATTAGAGTTAGATTCAATTTCTCAAAAAGCTCTTGACGACATGGACAACTTGCCTTAATCATTTTGTACATTTGAAGATGATTATTTTTGTTTTTTTAAAGATCGAGATTAGTGTGTTTGAATTATTTTCGGTCCTCTGAAATCCAAGCTAATACTCTTTCCCTGACATGAGCATTAAGAGTAAATGGTTTATCGGCTTCAGCATTCTTCTTCATTTAATGGAGAGTACCTTTTGTGACAGAAAGCATCTGTATTTTGTCGAAGGGAACAAGCAGATTGTTTAATCCACAACTCATATATAAGTACAAACCAATTTTCTATTGTGGACTTTTATAATCATCTTGTCAGCCCACAACGCATATATAAAGAAAAATCCTGTTTTACTATGTAGGCTTTTAACTATATTGCCGGCCCCCAACCTCGGCATTTTCCTGGTGAATAGAAGCCTATTTGAGAATCACAATTACTAATTCTGCAATTAAATATATGTGCTATGAGGTCTTAATGTAATACAGTGAACGTGTAGGCATTGCACTGAGTGCATTAAGCCCGCCCGGGGCTCATTTCTATCGTTTTCTAAAAAAGACTCATTCGCCTAGATTTAACTCCCCTTCCACTTCTTCCATGGCATCAAGAAAATCCTTTATGAGCTTTTCGTATTTCTGGAGTTGGAGATAATACATCTGGATTATTTCCAGTTCCTCTCTGGAATTTTCCGAATCTTCAAACTTATATTTTTCAATAATTTCAGGCAAGACCCTTTTTGAAGGGGCAATTACCTTTTCATACTTTGTTTTCAGGATCTGGATGCCTGCAGAAATGATGTTCTTATCAAGATAAAAAAAGACCTTCCTTGAGCCGGGTTTCTTTATTCGTTTGACCACATGCAACCCATCCAGCCCTTTCATTGCCGTACTTACTGCGGACAGACTATAACCCGTCTTTTGGGAAAGTTCTTCAAGGGATATTTCCCGAGGTTCAATGAAAAGGACGGCCACAATTTTTGATGATATCGAATCAAAACCCCGAGTCAGCATGTTTTGCATAATGAGATTTAGGAACTCATCCCGAGGGGTTGTTTTAGTGCGAGAGAGTTTTTTGCTCAGTTTCTCCGGTGTCGGATAACCCAGAAGGCTTCCTTTGCCCGCCCCCTCCCCGCCGATTCGGGAAGGAATTATATGTGCGACTTTGTCATTTTTTTCGCTCATTGGTGTCCTCAGAAACAATCTATGGGAGTCCTGACAGATAAAGACACTCAAAAGGATGTATTGGGACCTTAGTCAAAGGTCCGCATGTACTTAAACCCTGAACCAAATCTAATCAGTGCACCTACCTGTATGGCCTCCTGAATTTCCTCATCAGTAATTCCTATATTTTTGGCAAACTCTTTTTGGGCCTCGAAGCAGTTGTCACAACCCACTGCAACAGCACTTGCTACAGCAAGAAGTTTCTTTGTCCTCCGATCTATTGCTCCATCTGCCATTATGTTCTTTTTGAGGTCAACAAAACCAATTTGTTCAGCAATGGATTCAGAATCATTCATTTTTTCCACCTACCCTAACATTTTTAAGAAAACCAGCCCCTCGAGGCGATAATTGATAGATTGTCTGCCCATCAATTGCTACTTTATCGACATAGAGTGCATTCTCAAGCATATCTATATGGAATTTAGCTTCCGATTTACTTAGATCCAACTCATTCTGGATAAAATCCAGACTTAGAGGCCCAGTACTCAGCAATCTTGCAAGATTCCTTCGGATTGGATTTTGAAGTGTTTTGAGTCCAACATCATGATCCTCAGTCGGATTACTCTTTGCCCGCCCTTCTGCTTCTATTCTTTTGATCCACTCTTCTTTGTTCTCTGAAGAACCATTTTCAGCCATCATTGCATTCCTCCATATAAAATCTAACTTAAAGCACATAATAATTTTAACTTTCTGAAATTACAGAAAGTTCCAATTTTACTTAATCCTTTTGGAAGATTGGAATTGGCAAAAAAGAGTTGATAGAACATGTATCCCTCCACATAGTCCAATTTCGGCCACTGAAGAGCTATTATTCTTTTATTCAATTCCTTTACTAAAAATTACATTATAAATTTTAGTCACTTTAAAATATACCACACCATTTGGGTTATATTCTAAACTTACCTATAGTTATTGGGGATTGGGAAGCCTTAAATCAAGCTTTCAACCCTTTAGCGCCGGAAATCGGGGGACTTCCGGCTGATTTGGTGGAGCGTGGGGTACGTAATGGGGCGAGGGTATGCTAGAGGAAAACATACCCTCAATCACTTTCTTTTTTCCTTTTTCAGTATTGCTTTCCTGAGTCTTCCCACAACATGAGGCTCATTGCGTTGAGGGAAAAAAAGAACATTGAGCATTGATGCACCAATAATAAAATAGTCCTGCAAACCGTATGAAGAACTTAAGGGGACTGACTCAGGGTCGCTACACTCATTGAAAGGAGCACTTTTAACATCCAGTCGGTAATAAGTTTGCAGCTCATCAGAGCCAATCATCTGGAACCCACATGAAACATAAAATTGTCCGGCAGGATAACTAAAAGGAGACTACGGAGAAGTTGTTACGTAGATTTTATCATAACCCATTTCTCTTGCATATTCGATAATACACTTGATGAGCCTGCTCCCGTCACCCCTGTGCTTGATACGGCTGAAAATCAGCAGGATGTACACAGCATCTTCTGCTTCATAGGCATATGCTACTGAAGACCCACCTGAAAAACGCTTTGAAGCCAGCGCAAACCTGCAGTCATTGAGATACTGCAACAATGACGGATGCACACATATTTCTCTTGCAGCCTCAATCGCTTCCTTACATCTGGCCATTTTTTCACTGAGAGTCATGCCAGAATTAACCATGTTTCAAAACCTCACCGGAAGATAACCGGAACTTTTTGATTGGTGGTATATATGTGTTGGCATTCACTCACCTACAAGCAATGTAATTCAAACCTACAGTGCACTCTCTCCACTCATTAAAAAGCACAACAAGGATGTTATCAAACCCTCAGGCCCGAATTTAGTCAAAATGGTTCTTTTCTATCCGCTTCAAAAAAGAATTATTTATAATCTTAGCCTGTAACTTTATTCTATGGATACCAGAATCGAAACGTTGCCTGAAAGGAAATTCATTGGAAAAAGGTTAACAATGTCATTTTCTGAAAACAGGACGTACGAGCTCTGGACAAATTTTATGCCAAGACGGAAGGAAATTCTAAACACAATTGGAAAGAATATCTACTCAATTGAGGTTTATCCCAAATCATTTTTTAGCAATTTTAGTCCTGATGCAACTTTCGAAAAATGGGCGGCTATCGAAGTGACAGACTTTGATCATATTCCAAATGGAATGGAAAACATTGTATCCAAAAAAGGACTTTATGCAGTTTTCCTGCACAAAGGACCAGCAAGTTCTGTCCCAAAAACCTATCAATATATTCTCGAAGAATGGTTGCCAAACTCTGAGTTCCTGCTAGATGAAAAACCCTATTTTGCAATAATGGGGGAGAAGTACAAAAATGAAGAACCAGAATCTGAAGAAGAGTTATGCATACCAATAAAGAGTAAGTAATTTTGGAAAACGAAAAGACATTTCAAACTCACAAAAAACAGACTTTTATTGAACTGAAAAATATACGAAATTAACTTAGCGTAATTATGGAAATCAGTGCAAGACCTTTCCTGAAATGGGCTGGCGGGAAAAAACAACTTCTCGGAGAATTCGACAAACGCTTTCCCCCTGAGATTGAAAGTGGGAAAATTCAGAGATACATCGAACCATTTGTTGGGGGAGGGGCTGTTTTCTTCCATGTAATGAACAAATTTGATTTTGAAGAGGCACATATATGCGATGTTAATGAAGAGCTTATTGTGGCCTATTCTTCAATTAAAAATGATGTTGACAAATTAGTCGATAAGCTGGATTCGCTCCAGATAGCATATTCAGGAACTGAGGGGCAGGAAAAAGAGAATTTCTACTATGAAATCCGCACTGAGTTGAATGAAGATAAGGACTCTTTCAACTACGAAAAATACTCCAGAAAATGGATTGAAAGGGCTTCAAAGCTTATTTTCCTGAACCGGACATGCTACAATGGATTGTTCCGGGTAAATTCGAAGGGGTACTTCAATGTCCCGTTTGGAAGATATAAAAATCCAAAAATATTAGATGCTGCAAACCTGGAAAGAGTATCTGAAACACTTCAGAACACAGAAATTCACAGGGGAGACTTTACAATCTGTGAACCTCTGGCTGATTAGAAAAGCTTCGTGTATCTGGACCCACCATATAGGCCATTAAACAGGACATCTACTTTTACATCATACTCAAAGAATTCGTTCAATGATAATGAACAGCATCGTCTGGCAGGGTTCTACAGGAGTATGGATTCAAAGGGAGCAAAGCTTATGCTCAGCAATTCCGATCCGAAAAATGAGAATCCAAAGGATCATTTCTTTGATGAAATGTACAAAGGATATAACATCGAGCGTGTGTTAGCCCGAAGAAGCATTAATTCAAAAGCTCACAAGCGCGGACCTGTGCGTGAGATTATTGTTACAAATTACCCATCGGTTCCAAAAACTCCGAAATAATATCAACCCTCAAGAGAGGGGGGCAGGGGTAATCCTGCCCGGAGGAAAAATATACGCATTACTTTCCAACTTCTTCGGAAGCTCGTCCGAGAGCTTTCAGGAGTTCAAGAGCTATACCGATCCCCTTCTGGAGATCTTCATCACCCATCTCCTTAATCAATCCGTACAGGCCAACCCTTGGAGGTGAGATAAGAGCACGATCAAGATCAGGATCTTGCAAGCCTCTTTCCAGCACATCAACAAGATCCGTGCTTGCAATACTATTCACCAGTTTCAGCATTGGGTTCATTATTCCTGCAACGCCGTGGATTGTTTCATCGTTGAGGTAGTCCTGCATTATGCGCATAGTTCTGACAACATCAACCACAGATTCAACATCTGAAGCAGATATTCCAGCATTTGTTATTTCACTTTCAACTGTCATCAAAATCATCTCACAGAATTGCTTTTATGCTCGCATCCCAATGGATATAGTAATACATACGATACATATACCACCCAAGTTTTGTCGTATCAAACTCATCCGGCGGCAGATTGTAGCTCCATGTGGCAATGTATGCTTTCCCATCCTTTGACGGAGCAGCCATATCCGTAATAATGGGGCAACCCGTCTCCCCGTTATAGGAAACCTTGATACCATTCCCGTTAATATCGTTGGCAAGATTGTGTGCCACAACCATCGCCTGGTAATGAGCTCCTATTCCTGTTTTCAGGACATCCATGGGACCAGTATCCCCAAGGACATACACGTTGTCGTGATTACCGGCACTTCCCCGATACTGCAAAGTTGATTTGTCAAAGGGAATCCACCCGGATTCATCGCTGAGACCGGAATCAAGAATAACCTGTTGGACTTTGTGCGGAGGTACAGTTACCAGAAGATCGTATTTTTCCTTCTCGCCTTCGGTGGACTCAATAACCTTGTTGGAAGCATCCACCTTGCCAAGTTTGAAGTTGCGGAATACTTCAATTCCTTTTTCTTCAAACTTACCTGTAACCATTTTGTTAAATTCAGGAGGACCTATCGGTTCCATTGGCCAGAAAAGACTGATAGTTACATCATCTCTCTTCAAAACATTTTTGAAATAGCTGTCCAGCAGGAAAGAGAATTTCACAGGTGCACCGGGGCATGGAATTGGCATCCTTGAAACCGACACCACAATCCTGTTACCGTCAAAATTCCGTATTTTTTCTCCCAGTTTGAGGGAATCTTCAACCGAAGTATAAAATGTATTCAAGTCGTCCGTAAGGCCTTCAACCCCGTTGACATCAGCCCTTGCACCAAGAGCAATCACGAGATAATCATAGTTATAAGTACTTCCGCCTTTAACTTCTACCTGTTGTTTATCCAGATCAATAGAAGTAACCTCGCCTTCTGAACCCAATTTGAGATTGACCCGCGGACTCAGTAGTTCCCGCTTGGATCTGATTAGATCTTCAGGAGTGTATAAGCTAAATGGAAGGAACGTAAATCCGCCCTGGTTTACAGCCATTTCACTCTTGTCAAGTACTGTAATCTCAACATCTCCTTTTGCTATACTGCGCCTGAACTCGCGTGCTAACTTATTTGCAACTACCGCACCGGCATAGCCGGCACCCAGAATCAAGATTTTATCCGTCATGGAAATCACCAGTTGTCATATTATCCCGGTACTGATCTAAAATGCCAGTTGTATATAAGTTAAAAAGAAGTACTGACCTGACAAACTATTTAATTTCCGTAACGGTGTGAACCTTTCGTTGGAGGGCAGATAATTTAAAAGAATGAATGCATAATTATACCTGCCTGAAAAATATGTAAACCTGTGGCCGATATGGCAATAGAAAAAAACAAATTCCAGTTAATAAGCCTAGCTTCATTCCTGCTTGCATACCTGATATTAGGAAATGCATGGCTTTACCTGAGCGGGAACTTCACGCCAGTGTACCTGCCCGGAACCCTTATAATCGGGCTTGCAGGCTATTTTGCAGGCGGTCTTGTATACGACCGCCTATACAGGAATTCAGAGTAAATCCCTTGCTTTTTCAAGCAAGGATGTGCACTCTTCCATTTTTTCCGAAGCTTCAAGTATTGCATCTGCAACTTCAGAAAAGTCGGCTTCCTTTAATCTTTCAGCCCACTGCTCAAAGCTCTCATTGTGGCTCTGATTGTGTTCGATCCAGTGACCCAGCAAATGCTGGATCTTATCCCTACTGATTTCTTCTGTCATTATTAGCCCCCTAATTACAATTCACGAGGATCGCTTATCTCACCTGTAATTGCGGATGCCGCTGCAGTTGCAGGAGAAGCAAGGTAAATGTAACCTCCCACGCCCATCCTGCCGCGGAAGTTCCTGTTTGCAGTAGAAATGCAAACTTCACCTTCAGCAATGACACCCATATGACCACCCAGGCACGGACCGCAACCTGGTGTCGCAAATGTAGCACCCGCTTCCAGAAGAGTCGCAATTGTGCCGTTCTCCACGGCTTCCTGCATGATTGTCTTTGAAGCCGGGATGATGATTGTCCTGACAGCCACCTGTTCACCCTTCAGGACATTTGCTGCTGCCTCAAGATCCTCAAGCCTGCCGTTGGTACAGGTTCCGATAAACACCTGATCCACCTTTGTACCCACAACTTCGGAAACACCACAAACATTGTCAACCTCATGCGGTTTTGCAATCTGCGGTTCAAGAGCGGAGGCATCAATCTCATACTCTGCGAAATATTCTGTATCTTCATCCGAATAAACCGGCTCGAAATCTTCCACAGCCCTTCCTTCAAGGTAATCAAAAGTAGTTTTATCCGGCGGAACAATGCCGGCCTTAGCGCCCATTTCAATGGCCATATTTGAAAGGGTCATGCGTCCGGACATTGAAAGATCTTCAATTGCGCTTCCATAGAACTCCACTGCCTTGTAAGTAGCACCCGGTGCGCCCACCGTACCTATAATTTTGAGAGTCAGATCTTTTGCATAGACATGCTTTCCAAGCTTGCTATTAGCAGTCACTTTTATTGATTCAGGAACTTTGAACCAGAGCCTGCCTGAAGCGAAAATCTCAGCCATATCGGTGGCCCCCACACCGGTCCCGAAAGCACCGAAAGCACCATAGGTACATGAATGTGAATCAGCCCCAACAATCAGCTTCCCGGGCATTGCAAAACCATGCTCCGGCAAAACCTGATGGCAGATACCATTGCCTATGTCGTAGAAATTTCTGATACCCTGCTCATGTATCCAACCCCGGATATCTTTCTGTAGAGCAGCAGTTGTATCACTGTTTGCAGGCGCAAGGTGGTCAAAGGGAATTACAATCCTGTCAGGATTCCAGACTTTGTCCACTTCCATCTGTCTGAAAGCCCTTACTGCAAGTATGCTTGTCCCGTCATGGGCCATTGCGTAATCGATATCAGCCATAACAAAATCATTGGCTTTTGCGTCCCTTCCCGATGCCCTGCTGAATATCTTCTCACTGATGGTACTCAAAATAAAACACCTGTCTACGATTGATATGATAGAATGATACGTTTTTACCCCGTATAGGTATTGTGCACAAAAATACACGTCATAGTATTACTTCTTTTTGAAACGGGAAATTAAAACTTAAAAAAAGAAGTTGTAGCCAGATGCTGCCATCTGGCAAAAAGTTCAAAAAACAACAACCATATCAGGAATATGATTTAAGACGAACGATGTTTTCCATAAGCATCTCGTTCTCTTCAACTATTTCACGCTCAAGGGTATCTACAATGTCTCCAAGAGGAAGCGCAAGGCGGTAAAGTTTAACCGGGCGGCCTTTACCCTCGTTTTTCTTAACCTCTTCACAGAGTATCCACCCACGTTTCTTACGCAAGTAGTTCATTGCAATACTAACCTCAGGTTGCCTTAGCCTGGATTTCATTTCAATATCCCTTGAAGTGATTTCATCATCACATGAAAGGCATGCAAGAGTTCTTGCAATAGGTTTCGATAAGTTTAATCTCCTGAGAAGATTGGCGATCTCCATCTCTCTTTCACTCATACCGGGAACAGCTGCTTCATTCATTAGATCACCACTAAAATCCGAATCTAAATTCACTTAGTCAGCTTATATATTTTAGAAGATATATATAATATTTGCCTCTGAATATTAAAATGAAATTGCCATATTGTAGTGAAACAAAAAAGAGAAAACTTGGTGGGCCCGCTGCGATTCGAACGCAGGACCTCACGGTTATCAGCCGTGCGCTCCACCTAGCTAAGCTACGGGCCCAATCAGTCACGATTTAACATCGCGCGAGCTACCAGATAAACATCCAACTACTTTAATATTTCGCTTATCCCCTTTCCACAGTACATTTTTCCAGATAAAAGAGAGTCCCGATTATCGATAAGTTTATCTTTGATGATTACAAGTGTGATGTGTCCTTTTGGGCCGGTAGATCAGGGGTAGATCGCTACCTTGGCATGGTAGAGGCCTCGGGTTCAATTCCCGACCGGTCCACATCAAAATCTTTTTTGAAATATTCAACTGCCATAGCAGTAACGGATTTCCAAAAATTAAAAGTAATATTTCAAGGATTCAAATCACTACAATACTTTTAAAAGTTTGAAATGCTTTGTTATTGCCGAGGTATGGCTATGTTTTCCTTTAACTTTAAATTGAGAAATAACAAGGATGCTATTGCAGGCATCCAGGCAATTGCAGTGATCGGGGCTGTTATCATAATAGGACTTCTGACAGTCGTTGCCGCATCCGGAATGATACATGTCCCAGTATTAACCAGCCTGCTTGGAACCGATGAGGCGAGGGATCTTGGAGTTGAAATCGACTATGCTTTGTTTGATGAGATGCTAGAAGATCAGGGAATAGTCCTCAATGACGAAATTTCCGATTTCACTTTAACCAGTGAAATCCTGTATTCAGATGCTGCACCCATGGATTTGAGTCTCACGAGTTCCCAGTTGAGCTCTTACCTGCAGGCTACCAACAACGAAGGTCCGCTAAAGGATATACAGGTGAAGCTCGGAACAGATAATCAGGCCGAAATGGCAGCATATGTTGATCTTGCAGATCTGGGATATGATTTCAAGGGTCCGGTCTATGCATCCGGAACTTTTGAGAAGGCCAGTGATTCCAGCATTAATATTGAGATAGATGATGCAAAGGTTGGTCTCCTTCCCCTCCCCGGAGGAACTGCAGAGCAGGCAGAGGAAGAGCTGGAGAATCTGATAAACGATCATCTTGCAAAGATGCCGGGACTCCAGATCGATGAACTCGAAGTTGTTGATGGCAACTTAAATTTTGAAGGCGATTTCCCAACTACATTTGATTCCGTGGAAGAATAAGAGAGAATATATGAAAAATGCTCCCTGGAAAAGGAGCATTCTCTTTTTTAAGACCTTGATATTAGAACAGGTTGTAATTGCAAGTTAGACTGCATTCATCCTTAAAACGCAGTCTCACTTCTTTTTCAGCTTTTCAGCCAGATCCTTGCCAAGTCTGTTGCATTCCAGAAGATCTTTTTCATTCGGAATATACTGGATTCTCAGAACCGGATCAATAACATCCATACCGGCTTCACGGAGTTTCTTTGCAATATGAACCGGCGCTTCGCCGCTCCAGCCATAAGAACCGAATGCTGCACCCACCTTTCCTTCCACACCGGCATCTATCATCTTATCGATAAACTTCGCAATAGGAGGATGCATTGTATAGTTAAAAGTGGAAGAACCGACGGCAATCCCATCTGCAGACGCAGCCTCTTCAGGATCCCACTCAAAGAAATTATCAACACTCACTTCAACATGTCTTTCCCTTGCACCTTCCGCGATTGCTTCAGCCATCATTTTGGTGCTTCCCTGAGTACTCAGGTATACTACTGCGAGTTTTGGCATTGTTTCCACTCTCCAAACTTGTGTATAAAAAGATCTGATTTCAGGAGGTTTAAGCCTTTTGCCAGAGGCGAGGTGGGGAAGTCCAATCGTGTCCCAAATCACTTCAAATGCTGCAAAAACTCCTCCAAAGCAACATTGCTCTGTTTGAGTATGCTTTTCAATGTGGCTTTTTTAACCGGATCATGCAATGGAAATGTTACCGTATCAGTTCCGCGCTGTAGAAATACATGACTGCCTCTTTACCTTACTACAACAAACCCCATCTTCGTGAGAGTCTTAATGATTTTCTGACCGGTCGTTGAAGGCAGTTTAGGCACTTGCTACATCCACCTTTTCAATTTCGCCTAATACCTGCGCCTGCTCCTTTGTCACCTCAAGTACAAGCTCAATGGCTTCCTTGATATTCTCAAGCGCCTCTTCCCTGGTATCCCCTTCACTAATTGCAGCTGGAAGTTCAAGACAATGAGCCGAGTACCCCCCCTTCATCGGACTTTTCAAGAGTTATAGTATACTGCATAGTTACCACTTCGCTTTATTGTTATTTCAGGTTTTGAGATTTAGTTCCTAAAGGTGACCACCAAAACCTACATGAAAGGTGGACACCTATTTATTGATGTGTACATAGAGAAGCGAAAACAGAAAGATAATACCAAGTTCTATCTTACCCACTCCTACAAAGTCAGGGGGAAAACCAGGAAGATTCGCCGCTATCTCGGCCTGAATCTTAGTGACACTGAAATCAAGGCACGCAGAGAGAAGGCGGAAGAATCCATTCTTGAGGAACTGGATAGCCGGAAAGACCTGCTTAAGTTCTCCCTTACGAAAAAAGAAATTCTCAAACTCAATGAATACGACAGTGACATCCACATAGAACATCTCGACCCCCTGCAATGGAAAGCGTTCACTGAAACCTTTGTTTACAATACAAATGCAATTGAAGGCTCAACTGTCTCCTTCAGCGAAGTTCATGACATCCTTGAAGACAACTCCCGAGCCCGCACAGGGGATGAGCTGGAGTCTATAGGTGTTGCTGAAGCCGTAGACTACATCAGGCAGACGGATGAGGAATTGTCACTTTCACTCATACTCAAACTCCATGAAATGTGTTTTAAGGGGAGCAAGGATTTTGCAGGCAAGCTGCGGGATGTGGAAGTTATCATCCGGGATGGCCGGGGAAACATTGTGCATCAGGGAATCCCAAGCGGTGAAATTGAAAGAGAGCTCAATGAGCTAACCTCCTGGTATCGGGAAAACAGGGAGGAAATGAAACCGTTGCTGCTTGCAGCACTCCTGCATAACCAGTTTGAATATATCCACCCATTTGAAGACGGTAACGGCAGGGTTGGAAGGCTGCTTTTAAACTACGCCCTGCTGCAAAGGGGATATCCGCCCATAAACATACTCCTCGAAGACAGAGGCGAGTATTACGAGTGCCTTCGCCTATACTCACAGGAAGACAATCTGGAAAACACCCTCGAGTTTTTAGTCAATCAATATTCTAAAGGGCTGGACAGGTGACCACCTGCTAATCGAAATAAAGTGGACACCTTCTATCTAGCATCATCCAGAGCAAAACAACTATTGAATTAAAAATGCCTGTTGCCCAATGTTAATAACTAGAAAACTAGATATATCGCAGATGTTTTATTGAATACATGGCACTTTACGCATTAGAAGCAAAGGAGATACTAACGCTAACGGCTATTTTAGTGCCTTCATTGGCAACTATATGGGTCATTTTTCTTCAAAGAGATTTAAATGATAAAATCCAGAACTTTAAGAAAAATCTAAAGGACTACCGAAGGGATCGAGCGCTTGAGCTATTCGAAGATATTAAAGATTTTTGCAAAACACCAGATGTCGGAAGTGAAGAGGAATCATTAGAAATAATAATGGATTACACTGATGATTGGCAGCAGAAAGATGAAGCCATTTCTAAGCTCCTATCAGATGAAAAGATGATATATAAAATAGGAAAATTTGTATTGTCTGGTTTGCTAATTGTTTTTCTCTTTGGACTGTACACAACATCCAATCCAAATGATCTCGTTATTTGGAATTATTCAAGATTACACCTCACACAGAGTTTTTTTGTAGTAGAAATATTCCTCATTTTCTTCTGGTTTTGGAGAATATACAGCTATGCAATCATACTAAATACAGTTCAATCAGGGGATTTTGACGACATTGAGGAATTAATCGAAGAAACCATTGAAAATTTAAACTGATTGTGGTTTAACATCTATAAGTATCCCTAAGGCGATAATTTGGAAAAAGAAGAAAAGATCGTAGTGATTCTCCTCCTCATGGCAGTGCTTTCCCTGATGACTGCTTATCTCACAATTTATCCCAATTCAATCAATGGAAAAACAGGGCAATTACTTTCTGAAGAAACCGAAATTGGAACTGTCGTAACCATCGAAGGTGTTGTTTACGAAAAAGCACTTACAAGAACAGGAGAACACCTTATCCTGACAGTTGATTACGATTCGTGGTTAATCAAAGTATTTGTTCCAGAAAACGCCGGTGCCGGGGAAATTGATAATATTATAAATGAGGGAGATGTGCTGCAAATTACCGGGAAACTGGATGAATACAAGGGAGAAAAAGAAATTATACTCGAAAATAAAAACGATATTATTCTCCTTCAAAACACTTGATCGGTATTATTTTAAAGAATTACAAACATCATCAAAAACATGAAAGCCTGTATAATGTGCGGCGGGGAGGGGACACGTCTCAGGCCCTTAACTTTTGACAGACCAAAACCAAATATTCCTATTACCAACAAACCTTCACTTGTTCACCTTATAGAACACCTATCAAAAGAAGGTTTTAACGATATCGTAATCACTGTGGGATATATGGCCGAGAAAATTGAGGAGCAACTCGGCGACGGCAGTATGTTCGGGGTACACATAGACTACGTTTACGAAGACGAGAAACTTGGTACTGCAGGCGGTGTGAAAAACGCCGAAAAATACCTGAAAGGTGAACCGTTCATAGTTGTCGGCGGGGATCACGTAATGGATCTGGAACTCCGGAACATGTTTCGCTTCCACGAGAGCAATAATGCAATGATAACCATAGGATTACTCTCCATTGACGATCCAAGGGAATTTGGTATCGCTGACATGGATGTTTGTAACCGAATCAGTCGATTTCTTGAAAAACCCGGGCCTGGTGAGATATTCAGCAACCTCGCCAGTACTGGTATCTATATGTGCCAGCCTGAAATTTTTGACTGGATTCCTGAAGGAAAACAGTTTGACTTTGCAAAGGACCTGTTCCCGAAATTCCTTGAGGAAAATATCCGGATTAACGGGCTTCTGGTGAGAGGCCACTGGACCGATGTGGGCAACCCACAGGCTTACCGGCAGGCCCAGCGCTGGATGCTTGAAACCATGCCCGGAACTTCAATTGAAGGACATTTCAATGCCAAGAATGCACGTATTGTCGGCCCTCTTAAGATTAGCAATAATGTGGTGATTGGTTCCAACAGTGCGGTTGTGGGCCCTGTAGTTCTCGGGGAAAACACTACCATAGGAGACAATGTACTCATAGGCCCATACACCACAATCGCTGCCAACTGTGTAATAAAAGACGGATGCAGGATATTATCCTCGTACATTTACAGTGATGTTACCATCGGTAAGAACTGTAATGTTTCAGGATCGGTAATTGACAGCAATACTGTTGTCGGCCAGAATTGCAGCCTGGAAAACGGGACTGTAATCGGACCCCGTGTGAACATCGGAAATGATGTTACGGTCCATTCAGACGTGAAGATCTGGCCTGAAGTTGCGATTAAAAGTGGAGCCAAGGTGCAGGAAACACTTTTTAACCCTGACTACAAGTGAATCAATTACAAAACCGTAACAAATGATTTCTTCCCGGAGATTCCGGGAACTTTTTCCATTGCATCGACCTTGTTTTTGAAAGGTCGGAGCCTCAGGATTGCAGCTATTTCAGAGGGCAGAATCCCGGCTTCTTTCATCAGTCTGCCGGATGCAGTATTGATGTCAAGGGGATACGGAACCCCGGCAATTGAACGGAAACCATGGCCTGTAACCATCACATCGAGAAACTGCCAGAGAGGTAGTTTTTCGGGAATCTGTATCAGGAGGGGATAAGTCCCCATCTGCCTTCCTGAAGTCCAGAAACTTCCCTTTCCTTCATTCACAACTTCGCACAGGATATCTTTCAGAACTGTTCCTTTTGGTACGACTTTCCTGAGCATCGGCAGATCAATTTCCTTACGGACTTTTTCCCTGTATTTTGAAAACTGTTTCGGATATGAGGGAAGCTCCATATTTTCCAGAGGGGTTGAAGGGAATGCCATCACCTGCCTGATGTTTATCCTGCGCAGCAGCAGGTCGCTGTACAACACGTTTTTCAGGAAATCGTAGTTCAGCTTGAAGGTATTCTTACTTTCGCCGGGAAGCCCGTGGACGAAATTAAGGCCGGGAAGCAGTTCGGGTAAACCGGAAGAACCTCGCTTTGCCCCGATTTCATTCATAATTTTGATGGCTTCGAAAACCTGATCCGGATATGCTTTCAGATTGTTAGCCTTGATTACCGCAGGGTCAGCACTTTCCATACCCATTGCCGCAATGTCACCACTGGTGTGATATTTCACGATGGTTTTCATGATTTCCCGACATTCGTCCGGATAGGTTGCAATTGTGAGAGGGTTGGCATTGTCCATGTGCAATACTTTAAGATCAGGTGCAACTGACCTGATGCCACTGTAAAGCAATTTCAGTGCTTCAACATCCGGTTTCCTGACTGAATCGCCAATGTCCATTGACTGGTAGGAAAAGAGGTCAGGTTGCCTGCCGATTCTGAAGAATCTTGCACCGAAGGAATAAAGTTGTTCGACTTCTGAGATTACATCCCTGACGTTCCTGTAATCCGAACTTCCGTAGGAGCTTTCGGTGCAGAAAGTGCAGTGGACATCCCTGCCACAACCCCTGTAAGTTTCCATTTCACACATGACATTGGGAAAATCAGGATGTTGCTCAATTATGAATGCCCCTTTTTGAGACCATTTTGCAATTTCGTCGGTTGTCCTGAATCTTGAGTCAATTGAATCGGGAGAGACAAGTTTTCCGGATTCATCAAACAGATCGCTGACAAAGGCTTCAATGTCCCCGGAAGCAAGGTATGTGTTGTCCTGAAGGGTGAGACCTGTAGCTTTCTGGCCGCCTTCCTTGCTGTAGCCAAGCCGGACAGGTCCTCCCAGAATTTTGATTCCCTTTGAGTTCTTGCAAAGATAATCAATTTCAGAAGGAGTTATTGGCGTTGACCGGAGATACTTGCCGGGAACCGTCATACCGGCCAGTATGATTACAAGATCGGCTTCCCTGATGACTGAGAAATCCGATGAACCGGGAAGACGTAGCTGGTCGATTGTGAAGTAGAATATGTCGTCAGTCTTTTGCCCGGATTCCACCAGTGCCCCAGCGATATAGCGAATGTATGGTGAAATGTAGGGGGGTACACCGAAACAGGCCGGCTCGTCAACATAGCCGTCTACGATCACAGTTCTCATAAGGAATAGAACTGGGGATTCACTATAAATAAATCTCCTGAAAATCAGACTCTAGAAATCCTCGTGAGAACAAACATGAATAAATAAAACCACAGAGGACACAGAGAGCACAAAGAAAGTGTAATACTCTGCGAACTCTGTGCTCTCTGTGGTTTATAGTGATGTACATAGTACGGTGAAAATCAGCTATTTCTAACTATATAATGGCATCCAATTTCAGAAATAATATGGAGAGCGAACAGACAGTTTCTGTGTTAGTTGAAAAGTTGTTTCAGTACATGGTATTTCCATTCTTGGTAGTTTCCGGTATTTGCTGTACTGCGTCCCAGTGTTCCACAATCTTGCCATTGTCGTCAAACCTGAAGAAATCCATGGTTACGTATTCCTCATCATCCGGCCAGATTTGATGCGTGTGAAGCGATACCAGATTGCCTTCTGCAACCGCACGGACAAATTCAATACTTTTATCGGGATATTCTTTTGCCATTTGTTTGAAATATTCGATAAATGCCTCTTTGCCGTTCCCCACCAGAGGGTTATGCTGGATGTAGTCGTCACCGACATATTTTTCTACGGCTTCCATTGGATTTCCCATGTATGCTGTCCTGTAAAATGCGATTGCATTTTCCTTGTTTGTTTCCAGATCAATTGCCATGTTTTCCGTACCTCCCATTGGTAAGAAAATAATTTGTCATAGCGTACTTATAGTTTAATCGTATAGGATATTACGTCGTGGAGTTTTTTGAGGTTATCATATGAGAAGTGACATGATCAAAAAAGGTGATGAGAGAGCACCGAACAGGTCTCTCCTGAAGGCTACCGGTGTTACAGACTCTGAGATGGACAAGCCGTTCATCGCTGTAGTGAACTCCTGGACAGAGATTGTTCCCGGACATATCCACCTTGACAAAATAGCACGAGCGGTCAAAGACGGCATCAGGAATGCCGGGGGAGTTCCTTTTGAATTTAACACAATTGGAATCTGTGACGGTATTGCAATGGGACATGCAGGGATGAAGTATTCCCTCCCAAGCCGTGAAGCAATCGAGGATTCCATTGAACTTATGATTGAAGGCCATCAGCTTGACGGGATGGTTATGATTACTGCCTGTGACAAGATTACACCTGGCCATATTATGGCAGCCGGAAGACTTGATCTTCCGACTATCGTGGTTACCGGAGGACCTATGCTCCCCGGATATGCAGATGATGAACCACGTGATCTGGTTTCCGTTTTTGAGGGAATCGGGGAGAAGAGAACAGGCAAGGCAACTGCCGCGGATCTTAAGATACTGGAGGATGTTTCCTGTGCAGGTGCAGGCTCCTGTGCCGGAATGTTTACTGCCAACACCATGGCATGCATGAGCGAGGCCCTTGGACTGAGCCTTCCGGGCTGTGCAACCGGTCATGCTGTGGATGCAAGGAAGATTCACATTGCAAAAGCGTCCGGTGAGAGAATTGTCGGGCTTGTCAAGGAAGGTACGACTTCAAGGGAAATCGTTACCGACAAATCCCTCGAGAATGCCATCATGGTTGACATGGCAATCGGTGGAAGTACAAACACTACCCTTCACCTGCCGGCAATTGCACACGCTTTCGGCCTTGAGCTGACCCTTGAGACCTTCGATGAGCTCAGCAAGACCACTCCGCACCTGATTAACCTGAGACCGGGCGGCGACAAGCACATGCTGGATTTCGACCGTGCGGGTGGCGTGCAGGCGATCCTGCAGCGTCTCAAACCAAAGCTTAACCTTAATGAGAAGACAGTCACCGGAAAAACCATCGGGGAAAACCTTGATGCATTTGTCATTGTCAATCCGGAGACCAATAAGAACGTTATCGCAACCCTTGAGAACCCGCTGCATGAGGAAGGCGGAATCGCAGTACTCAAGGGCACTCTTGCACCGGACGGAGCGGTTATCAAGCAGTCCGCAGTGGACCCGAAGATGCTCAAGCACAGCGGGCCTGCAAGGGTTTTCGAAAGCGAGGAAGATGCCATGGAGGCCATCCTTGCAGAGAGAATCGTACCCGGCGACGTTGTGGTTATCCGCTACGAGGGACCAAAGGGAGGCCCCGGTATGCGTGAGATGCTCTCACCAACCTCGGCAATCGCAGGCATGGGACTTGCGGATTCCGTTGCCCTTGTAACCGACGGCAGGTTCTCAGGCGGTACACGCGGACCATGTATCGGCCACATTTCCCCTGAAGCCATCGAAGGAGGCCCTATCGGACTGGTCGAGGAAGGCGACATCATCGAGATTGATATCCCCGGAAGAAAACTGGACCTTGCAATCTCCGACGAAGAATTCGAGGAAAGAAGCAAGGACTTCAAGCCACTTGTCAAACAGGTTAAGGGCTATCTCGCACGTTACAGGCTGACAGTAAGCTCAGCCAACAAAGGCGCTATCAGGGATTGAGTCCCTGATTTTGCTTTCTTTTTTTGTGATTTTTAGAAAAGCTGTACTTCACATATTAACCACAGAATTCACACAGGATCTTCACCTTCTCTGTGAACTCCGTGTTCTCTGTGGTTTCATAATGTATTCATATGAGAATTTCTACAGATGAACCTGCATCTGTTCACTTCTAAAGAATTTAGAACCTGAAAGAAAACCTGAGCCAAAAACAAAAAAATGACTCAGGCAGTAACAGCTCGTACCTGAGATGCCACAGCCAGGTTAAGATCATTGGCTCCGGATGCTAAAGCCGTTCTGGTAATTGGTTTGTTACGCATAATAAGGGCAAAACTCAGTTTGACTTCAATTGTTTCCTTAGAAACGTCGATTTCAATTTTCATATTTGCAGGATGCTGGATATTGCTTTTGGGAACGTTCAACTTCTTTGATATATCCAGAATCTCAACTCCCAGTACGGAATTGTCCGATCCGACATCAAGTATGATTCCATCGAAGTCGATAGATGTAACATATTCCACTCCTTCAGGAACCTCTTTGGGATATGAAAAGAAACTATCGTTTACAAAATCATAGTCCCATGATTCCTCTTTCCTGTGAGTGCTATTCACATCCATTTCATTTCTCCCTCCTTGTTGCCTGCTGTAAGAAAGCAGTTACCAGCACAATCCTTGTCCTGCTGGATTTGACAGCGAAAACCACAATCAGATCGTATTTGGAGTTTAATCGATAATATACTTTAAACTTTTCATTCCCCTGATCTATGACGCCAACCGCTTTCCTGTTTGTCAGTATTTCGCAAATGCATCCCTAATCAGGAAAATGTGAACTTGTATTTCTGGAATCGTGCCTTATCTGGAAATGCTTTGTGGGAGTTATGTCCTCTTTATCCAGACTTCGCAAAAAAGGCAGAATTGCTTCAATATCAAATTCATCCATAAAGATCACTTCAAACCGGCACATACCTATGCCGGCTCAACCCCATGTACTACCGAATGCAGACAAAATAAAGTCCAATACATTAAATAATTTTTTATTTTGCTTGTTGAACTTATTTTTGAAGAACTGGACGGACGAGCGAAAGAAGCAAGGACTTCAAGCCCCTTGTCAAACAGGTCAAGGGCTATCTCGCACGTTACAGGCTGACAGTTAGCTCAGCCAACAAAGGCGCTATCAGGGATTAATCCCTGATTTTGCTTTCTTTTTTTGATTCGAGACTCCTGTGTCGCATCCTCAACTAAACAAATTCGCATAAAATTTTTTGATTAGACAATTCTGTCCAATCTTGGATCAAAACTGCCGATCTCTTCATAAGCACTTCTATTTCGATTAATTGTCTTAGTAAAATTGTCGAGAAAATCTTCGTCCTCAGAGTCAATTGTGATGAATAAAAGTTTCCTTACCCATGAAGGAGACATCTTATTTGGCCAATCGGATTGTAGAGTAAATTTCACATTTTCATCGCCTGTTAAGATAATGATTTCTCCAAATTGTAGAACCAAATCATACAGTGCTTTACCAACTTCCTCCTGACCCTCAATGGATACTTCGTCAAATTTTAGTCGATGAATTGGATACATATATTTCGTTTTTAAGCCAAGTAAATCAGCTAGAGAACTTTGAATCAAGTCATTTGTTACAAAATATTTTGGCATATCAATTTTCAAAGATTTAGCTTCCTGCAATATGTTCCAATCTGCAACTTCATTCTTTCCTTCATCGGTTTCAATCATTTTTATTCTTAGTTTTCTCTGGTCTCTATACTCGACTAATTCTGCAAGTGTCCTCAAAGCAATTCTTGCTTTTCTTTTTTCATCAGCAAACTTTTTCAATCGTTCTTCATTTCCATTTTCATTGCCTTTTAGCTGCTTTTGCCTCCCCATTGCATGTTTCTGTAATTCTTTGATTACAGTTGGAGACAGATAAAAAAATAGGTCTGTATTGTCTTCATCAAAATCTTCATCTTCAATTAGTCTGGTAATTAAGCCATCCATCAATGAAGATGTATCTGGGATGATTGCAACTTCTCTTTCCAAATAAGAATCCCACAATATTTCTCGTTCATTTGGAATGTCAGAGCCAAATATATCGTCTATTTTAAAAATTTCTAAATTTGCTCTATAAAGTGCCTGTATGGCTCCTTGATGTACTGAATTTAACCATTTTTTCTCAGATTCACTTTTGGTTTCATAGTCGATATAATCAGGAGATAGCTTTTGTAAAACGAGTCTTTTTGTATTTGATTTCGCACCAAAAATCTTAACAGGGTCGTATTCAACTCCATAATCTTTTGCAAGTATCTCTTTTACTTCAATCGAGTTAATAAGGCGATTCAAAAATACTTGTCCTATCTCATCTAAGCCTTCTGTTACGATTTTCTCTTGCAAAATAATTCCCCCAGTATTTTGGTAAAAAAGAACAATAAAATCCAATACCTTAAATAACTTTTTCAGTTATACTCAGAACTTATTTACAATGGTATTTTTGCAACGAACATTTCACACCCGATCCCCAAAAACCACAAATACCCCGCCCGCCAAAATAAAGAGAGGGAGTGGAACAGTTGGTATTGTCAATAATCATCTTCGTTTTAATAGCATTTGCAGTCATCCACAGCATCATGGCGAGCCTGCCTTTCAAGCGCATGGTACGGCGTGTAGTGGGGGTAAAGGCTGACAAATATTACAGGCACATCTACAACATCGTCACGGTGATAATCCTCTCACCGCTGGCCTACCTGCTCTACAACAATCCGGGGCCGTATCTCTACGTTGTGGAATCCCCGTGGCGCTGGCTGATGGTCGGGGTGCAGCTCATTGGTGCGTACATCGGGGCAAGGGCTTTGATGGATGCCCGCAATCGCTTTGAGTTTCGGGGGCAGCTTGCCTCACCCGGCACGCCGGATGCGGGGCACATGGATGTGGTAGGGGTTTACAAGTGGATACGGGACCCCTTCCTGCTCTCGGGTCTGATGATAATCTGGTTTACCCCCTTCATGACCACCAACTTGCTTGCACTGTTCCTTGTAACCACCGTGTACCTGATATTTGGATCAGTGCACACGGAAATGAGGCTGGTATCGCAGTTTGGTGACGAGTACCGGGATTACCAGAAAAGAGTAAGGCGGATAATTCCGACCTTCGGAAATTAACAGTTAAGCAACTTTCAGGATGCTGTCGGTTTTGCATCGATTGGAATCGTAAATGTAAAAGTGCTGCCCTTACCCACTTCACTCTCAACCTGGATTTCACCGCCGTGCAGTTCGACCAGTTCCTTCACAATGTAGAGACCAAGCCCTGATCCACCATGTCTCCGGGTTGCAAATTCTGCAAGCTGCTTAAACGGCAGGAAGATATTCTCAAATTCTTCCTCCGGGATGCCGGCTCCCGTATCTATAACGGAAATCCGGAGCATGTTCCCTTCATCCGATGCAACAAGCCTCACGGAACCGCCCTCTTCCGTAAACTTAATGGCATTGTTGATAAGATTGTAAAGAATCTGCTTGATTCTCTGCTCATCTGCCACCATATAATCTGCATTGCTGTTGTTTTCAACCTTGAGAGATATGCATTTGCTGGCAGCTATGGGGTACAGGAGACTGGTAGCCTCATCAAGGAGATCAACCAGATTAAACCTAGAATATTCCAGTTCTGTAGTTCCCGACTCCACCCTTGAAATGTCCAGCACCGAATTGATAATCTGAAGAAGATGGGTGCCGCTTTTGGAAATATTACCTAAATAGTGCTTCTGTTTTGAATTCAGCGAGCCAAAATTTTCCGCGTCAAGTATCTGGGAAAAACCCAGTATGGAATTAAGGGGTGTGCGCAATTCATGACTCATAGTTGAAAGGAAATCACTTTTCGCACGGTTACCAGCCTCTGCATCTATTTTTGCATTCAGAAGTTCAGTTTCCGCCTGCTTGCGCACGACGATTTCAGCCTTGAGCTGCCTATTGTTTTCAGAAAGCTCAGCTGTTTTTCTCCTGACCTGGTAATTCAGGGATACACTTGCAATTACGAAAAACAGTAACAATCCGCCTCCGATTCCTGCAACCATCTTAACCCATCCGGGAATTCCAGGATCGGATTCAGTTTCAAACCATTTCGCTTCTGCCTGATAGTAAACAGACTCACTGTCGCCTTTCAGCAAAACCATGTGCTCATCCAGAGTCTTGAGAATGTCTTGGTTCGTACCATTTGGAACTGCGAAATACATCTGGAATGGAGAGAAAACTATGGAAGTTTCATGAATATGATATTCATCCTTGTGTTCAGGATTGTAGCGTTTTCCCACAATACCCGCATCTGCGGATTTGCCTTCAATAGCCTCAAATAACCGATCATAGTCAGCAACTTCAACATACGTACAGTTTACCCCGAAATTGGCGGCATAACTCCGGAAATTGGCATAGAACAAATCGCCCTGAACTGCAACAACGGTTTTTTTATCCAGATCAAAAACAGAATGGATTGCCGAGTCGTGGTGAGTGTAGACCTGACCCCATTCCAGAATGACAAACTCACTTGAATAATCGAATATTTTATCGCGTTCCTCGCTGTATACGACGTCTGTGAGCAGATCAATCTCACCACTTTCAAGCCTTTCAAGGCTTTCAGCCCAGGACCCGGGAACATACTCGATGGCCCAGTTCTCCTGTGCAGCAATGTGCTCAAGCACATCAACGGTAAATCCGCTTGCTTCCCCTGTATCATCTATGAAAATTACCGGTTCATACTGGGCAACGCCTACTTTTATTGTCTCACCTTGTGCACCAACCGGACAAACTGATGCGGACAAAAAGAGAGCTGCAAGGATAAAACAAAATAATACTTTTTTGAATCCGGAAAGGTTGTAGGAAACTGGATCTTCTGGCATATAATACTCCAAAATTCAGTATGATGGCAACCTGTTGCTCATAATAATTAACTCTCAAATAATATTAATATTTATCCATTAAGTGGTTTTTGATATAGCGAAAGCGTCATGAAAAGCCTCCGTTCAAAAAAAGTAAAACTTTCTCTTTTCCGGCATTCAGAAAACAGAAGTAATGCTTATTCCCTGCTCACGCAGGAGTCTTCACCAGCCTTTGACTCGCAGAGTTTTCCGGCAGTGACCATTTGCCGGATTTTGTTATCGATGTCTTCCTCAGGGAAGCGAATGGACAACAAACTTTTAAGAATGTTTTTCTTAAGCTCGATTCCCGGAGCCACATACATCAGGATATTGCGCTCAAGGGCATCCGGAAAGCCACTCTCCGGTTCACCATTGCCATCAACAGCAATTCCGTTTATAACCGCCAGCTTCCGATAAAAACTGCTGGTGTCAGGGAGATAGGCAGGAGAAGAAACATCAGCTTTTTCAGGGATTGCGGACTTCTCCGCATTTGATACACCCGTCTTTTTGACACCAAGGCCCTCCTCAATGGCAGTAAGTCGGGAATTGATAAACTCAAGGGTCGTCTTCACCTCTGAAAGCTTTTCCGAGTCATCTGTCTTATCCCCGAGAAGATCATCCTCTATCAGGGAAACAATGTATCTCTCGGATTGGGGAACCAATAGCAACTTCCCATATAATTCGTCGGAAACATAAATGGTAAGCTCTTTCATTTTTAATCCCCTGTTGGTAACAGTTTAGAACTAACGATCCTATGCAATTTCCTGTTTAAATACCCATTCCTTTGCTCATATGAGTTTGTGGAAAGGATGATCAGGTGAAGAAGTAACGTTTTCAAAAGGTGCAGACTCGGTCAGAATGATATCCGACATCGCACACAATGGGAATACAAGTGGCGCATTCTCAATGGGGCCGTAAAGCACGAAATTCCCACCTGCGGCCTGCTGAAGAACCGCCGAGCCCACATCACACATCTTGTAGGCAAGTGGATCGATTTTCCTCTTCTCCTTAATCCATTTCCAGGAAGAAGGAGCATTGTGAATTCCAGAGCCTACAGGAAGACCCCATTTTGCCTTGGTTGCAAGACTTACCCTCAGGCTTATCCCTGAACCATTGCCCATAGGAGTAATCCCGGGATCAATCAGCCGATTGGTAATTCCGCATTCAATTGCAATTTCAAGCAGACCCTTATCAAGCAGGTTTCCGCCATTCTCAAGCATGGCCATCCTGCCTTCAAAGGAAGAATCAACTGCATTAAAACCGAGGATTATCGCACTATCAATATCTGACTGCGCAAGGAAATCGCGTTCTTCCGGAGTAATGCTCATGTTAATGGAATTGTAAACAGCCCTGTCCGCAAGGCCGATTTCTTCCATATACCCGGCCACCTGCATCCTTGCAGCAGCATCCGGAGAATCAATAATCAATGGGGCATCCGTTATTTCGGAAACAAAATCAACGTAATTTGTAAGAGCAGTGGCAGTATTGCCGAAAATATGAACCATATGAGGATTGCCGGTTTCATCCGAAGCTGATGCCTGTCCGTTGATTAGATCTTCGGCACCTGCACGGTTAAAAATTCCCTTGTTTTCATCCTCCACAATAATGTGCCCTTCATAAAAAATAGTACCAGCGAGAGCTGTTGCAAGTTCCCCGGGATTTCCTCCGATCTTCACTCCTGCAATATTGGCAATTTCCTGCTTGTTTTTGAACCTGAACATTTCTAAAATCTCCCTCAATCAACCTCATATATCAATCCGCATGACGTATCCATAAACACGTTTTCCGCAACAATAACATCCGCATCAACTTCATCCAGCGAAAACGGACATCTTCTGGAGGGCTGCTGGAACATCATCGGCTCTTCCGGGAAAGCGTCGCCTTTATCCTTGTATTCCTCAACAATTCTGAAGATTTCATCGAGATCAGTGAGCCCGATATTTTCAATAAAAGTGACCTGCCTCTGGAACCTTTCAATCATGGTTCCGTCAATATTCTCAATAAACGGAATAGCACCCTCTGAACCTATTATCCTGCCATTCTCATCAATACCATTATTGTAAAGTGAAAGCAGCGTTTGTCCTGCGAGATGCCCACGTGATTCAGCACCACAAAGCAAAATATAGCGGATATTGGAATTGGAAATTACATTCGCAATCACTTTCTCGGCCCCGAGATTCTCCGTCTTGCAGCTTCCCCAAATGGCTGCGTTCTCATCGGGTTCCATATGGCTTGCAAGGGTAACCACGGCAATCCGGGAACCGGGATCACCTGAAGCACAATCTCCTTTTACCACAGGCCAGTTGGCAGTTGTATTCTCCATTTTTCAAACCTCTTCCCTTGTTTTTACAAGAGCGCTGGCAAGCATAATGGCAAGCGTGTAGTGCCCGCCAACTCTTGAAGTATCAACAAAAACATAATCATCCATCAAAACCGGTGCACCGATTCCATCCCCTCCCCCAAGAAATACAAGACTACGGAACATCAAATTCCCTGTAATCCCATCGGGTGCAAGAATAAAATTAGATTCTGAAATCGCATCTTCTATGAGGATGGTATAGTGCTTGGCCTTGATACCCATCTCCTGCAACCTGTTTGCGATAAAATCACCCTCTGCAAGAGTCCGGTCAACCTCCCGGTCTCTTCCAAGATCGCCCATCCTGCCACCGGAAAGTACACCGACTGAAGGCTCAACTCCGAACCTGCGGATGTAATCGGCGCTTCTTCTCACAAGTTCAATTTTGTCAGATATGGAACCTCCTTCATCGATTCCCACAGGAGCCAGAAAAAAAGGAGTGCCATCTGCGGTTAACAGGAAAGCCACACGATATAGCTTGTCAATTCCTGTCACCTTTTTCAGATGCGATAATGTACCCGACGCTTTGGCAGTCCCTCTTACAACTGCGTCGAATTCCCCGGATGCAAGCAGGGTTCCAAGTGCGGTTTCCGGATCAAGAGTATCAATAATTTCAAGTGAAGTACCTATTTCGGAAATCTCACGGGCATTGCCCACCAGCACGACTTCAGCATAGCCCTCCTTCATGGCATCCTCAGCACTCCGAATTAGTTTCGGAGTGGGATTACGCACTCCCAGAGCAACACGGGCCTTTGTAGCAAGTGCTTTGTTTCTTATGATATCCAGAAGCTTTTCAGTGCCTTCCTGCATAGGTATTACCCTTCAAAATAATAGTAAAATGAAGACAACACAAACATTAATTAGTTTTCCCCTTTTATGTTATCCGGGATTAGCGATGACAGCACCTACGGATTGGGCCGAGAAATACAGACCGCAAACTCTTGCGGATGTAATTGGAAACAAATCTGCCGTGGAATTTCTCTGGAAATGGGTCGGTGACTGGGAACACAAAACACCGGAAAAAAAGGCAGTAATACTTTATGGACCACCAGGCGTAGGAAAGACATCAGCAGCCCTTGCTCTTGCATCACAAATCGGCTGGGAAACAATCGAGATGAATGCAAGTGATCAGAGAACAGCCTCAGCTCTTGAAAGAGTCGCAGGATCCGCGTCACAAATGGGTACACTTACCGGTGGCTACAGGCGCCTTATTATTCTCGATGAAGCAGACAACATGCACGGCTCTTCAGACAGAGGAGGGGCTCGCGCCATGGCTGCAATAATCAAGAAGACAGACCAGCCAATTGTACTTATTGCAAATGATCTCTACGGGATGTCCTCCTCAATTCGTTCTCTTTGCGAAGAAGTGAAATTTAATTCCATGCAGCAGCGCTCCATTATTGTCGCACTCAAGAAGATCTGCCAGGATGAGAAAATTATGTGCGGCACAGGAGTCCTCGAAAAAATCGCATCAATGGCAGGTGGGGATCTTCGTAGCGCCGTGAGAGATCTTCAGGCAGTGGCTACAGGAAAATCTGAAATTCATCCTGAAGATATTGCAACCGCTGAAAGGGACACCAAAGAATCTATTTTCAAAGTCCTCTCCAAAGTGTTTCAGGAAAGTGATCCTGTTGCGGCCCACAGGGCGACCTTTGATCTTGACGAAACCCCCGAAGACTTGATCCAGTGGGTGGACGAAAACCTTCCGGAGCAGTATCTTGACAAAGGGGAAACAATGAACGATGATGTTGCCAATGCA
This sequence comes from Methanohalophilus levihalophilus, assembly GCF_017874375.1. Lineage (NCBI taxonomy): Archaea > Methanobacteriati > Methanobacteriota > Methanomicrobia > Methanosarcinales > Methanosarcinaceae > Methanohalophilus > Methanohalophilus levihalophilus. Next base: position 436,961 of record NZ_JAGGLK010000002.1, on the reverse strand, counting down.
TACCGCAATCTTTCACATGCAGACAGGTATCTTGGCAGGGTAAGGCTGCGACAGAATTACGGCCTCTGGAGATATGCCGGATTTCTGTTAAGCGGTGGAACTGCTGCCTCAAAAGTGCACCCTCATTCAGGATTCAGGAAACTGCAGCCACCTTCCCTCTGGAGAAGAATGGGGCAGATGCGTGCCAAAAGGGATATGCGAGACAACATTGCTGCAAAAGTCTCAGGTCATTGCCATGAACCAATAAGAGACTCACGTGGAGATTCCATGAGACTCTACAGCAGGATTATCGAAGATGATGAGAGGGCTGTGGATGTTGCTACAATCCTGAAACTCGATGCCGATGAGATAGCATACCTTAAAGGAAAGAAAGTCGGCAAGAAAATCCAGAAGATTTACGAGGAATCCCTGAAGAGGATGGGTGAGAAGGAATCCGAGGACATTGATATTTTCATCCAAGAGAAGAAGGAAGTGAAACAGGCAACCCGCTCCCTTGACAGTTTTGTTGCCACTCCTGAACCGGAAGACCCCCCCAAAGCAGAGAAAGCTCCTCAGAAAAAGCCACAGAAGACTCTGTTTGATTTCTGATTTTTTGAAGGAAACCTATATTTAGACACCTACCCAACATTTATGCATAAACGGGGTTTTGGAAAATCTTTGGTTAATCAGGAGTTGTGGATATGGAAGCAGAGTACGATGTTATTGTTATTGGAACCGGTGTTGCCGGCCCGGTATGTGCCAATAAACTTGCCAGATACGACATGAAAGTTGCAATTGTGGATTCAAGAGAATACGGCGGAACATGTGCCCTTCGTGGATGTGTCCCGAAAAAGGTTCTTGTGGGAGTGGCAGAGCTTGTTGAAAGAACCGAAAAGTTCCATGCAGTTGGTGCCGTGGATTGTGCAGCATCAATCAACTGGAAAAAACTCATTGAATTGAAAGAGACTTTTGTTGATTTCCAGCCTGCCCAAAAAGAAGCCGAATATGGACAGAAGGGCATTGACACTTATCACGGACAGGCAAGATTTCTCAGTCCCGATACAATTACCATCGGCGACAAACAGCTTAAGGCAAAATACATTTTCATCGCAACCGGAGGAATCCCAAAACCCCTTGAATTCAAGGGACATGAGCATCTTGTAACAAGCGAAGATTTCCTTGAGCTTGAAACTCTGCCAAAAAGGATTCTTTTTGCAGGAGGAGGCTATATTTCCTTCGAATTTGCACACGTTGCTGCAAGGGCAGGGGCCGAAGTCACAATCCTCCAGAGAGGAAAACATATTCTCAAACATTTTGACTCTGACATGACAGACCTGCTTACAAAAGCAAGTGAGGAAGCAGGCATAAAAATCCATACTGAGCATGTTGTAATAGCTGTGGATAAAGTGGGGAATGAATATGTTGTAACTGCCGCCACACCCGCGGGGGAGGAAACGTTCATCTGTGACCTCGTGGTTCACGGATCGGGCAGGATTCCGGCACTCGAGGGAATGGATCTGGAAAAAGGAAATGTGGAACTTGAAAACGGTGGTATTGCAGTTAACGAATTCATGCAAAGCGTTTCGAACCCGAAGGTCTATGCCGGTGGCGATTGTGTCAAAATCGGTGCACCTCTGACACCCATTGCAAGTCTTCAGGGAACGGTTGCTGCGTCAAATATCCTTTCAGGAAATACCAAAACTGTTGACTACAACGGCGTTCCTTCAGCTGTTTTCACAATCCCAACCCTTGCAAGCGTGGGAATATCCCTTGAAAAGGCTGATGAAAAATACGACGTGTACTTCCACGATACAAGTGACTGGTACACTTCAAGAAGACTGCAGGAGAATATTTCGGCAACCAAAGTCATTGTGGAAAAGGAAACAGGCAAAATTGCCGGGGCACACCTACTTGGATCGGAAGCTGCTGAAGTTATCAATATTTTTGCCATGGCAATGCGCCTGGGAATAACCCTTGATGAATTCAAAAAGGTAGTTTACGTATTCCCGACAATGGCTTCAGACATCCAGCATATGATCCGGAAGTAAAGCATAAATCGTGTCTATGCATATTCTTTTTCTTTTTGAATAACAGTAGCTCTCTACTTTGATCAATATCTCCGAAATCTGGTTGTGTGTAGTTTGATCACAATCTTTATATCCTTGCAAGTACATGTGTAACATGTAGGCTACATATATTGAATGAAACTAACATAAGTTAACTGGTGAGAAGGTGAGCAATATGAAAAAGACGCTAAACATGCTATTGGTTGGAGCAGTACTTCTTGCAGGTGCAGGAATGGTTGCCCTCACATTGCAAACTGAAGAAGTTCAGGCTGCATATGGATACGGTCCAATGTCCGGAATTGGAGGTTGCCCTGTATACAACCAGATAACAGGCACAGCCACCAATTATGATCTGGCCGTTGAAACTCTCGATGATGCTCTTGAAATAGCGCAGGATCAGATTGATCCTGATGTAAAAGAGGACAACATCTACCAGATGGGCAGATGGTGGGTTGTGTATTACACAAACGATGACGGTGTCGTAATGCAGAGCTACATTGACGCTTTCACTGGAGAAGTTGTTGATAGCACAAGCCAGACATATAATTATGCTCCTGCAAGACGCGGATACGGATACGGCATGATGCATGGTTACGGCTATGGTCCGGGAATGGGCTATGGCGGTGTGTATCGCTAACGATAAAATGGTGTGAAGTCCCTGTCATTTCAAAAGATATTGACTACCACCACCACAGATGGCAGGGACTTCCACAAACTTACTCTTTGTCTTATTTTTTGATACCGGGATGATACCATGATGGGATACGGATTTTATGGAGGATATGGGAGTTTTGGAGTCTTTAGCATGATATTCAATCTGATAATATTGCTTGTCCTGATCTGGGCAATATCTTCATATTTCAATAACAGAACATGTAACAATAATAACCCGGATGAGCGCCTGTCACGCATTGAAAGGCAGGTAGAGAGCAATCGGGAAACTTTGGACAGGATACTGAAAAAACTGGAATAAACCCATGATATTTACCAGAATAAGAATTGGTAAAGATTAATATGAAAATAAAAACATATTACGAAGAACCATGATGCACTATTACAATACCTTTGGAGTTCTGGATTATATTGTGCAAATCCTTTTCATATTACTGATTTTGGGGATAGCCATCGCATTCCTCAGTCGATCCGGCCTCATGAATACAGGAAACAATGAGAAGTTGGTTGCAATGGAAAAGGATATTGTTGAAATTAAAAAGACTGTCGAGGAAATCAAGGAAAAGCTGGAAGAGATCTAAGATTATTCAAGCTTCCTATATCTGACCATTAAACTGACCACTATGGCAAAAACAATGCAGCAGATAGTATCGATAGGAGAAGCTATTTCCCATCCCCTTAGGCTTAAGCTCTTGTGCATGCTTTCAGAAAGAGAGTGGTATGTATACGAACTTGCAAAAGAGCTGAACGTTTCACGTCAGGTACTATACCTGCACCTGAAAAGGCTTGAAAAAGCCGGTTTTGTAGAAAGCGATCTCCGTCTTGAAGACGATGATATGCGAGCAAAGAAATTCTTCCGGCTGAAAGATTTTGATGTATCCATCAATATTGAAGATTTGAAAAAGTTCTTTGATTGATTTTTTATTAGTTCCTTTTTTCCCGACCAGCAACATATCAGATTACCTGTTCCGAATCCCCATTTCCTGATCTATTTCCGCAGCTATAGCCTCGAGTTCATCGAACATGCGCTGTGAATCTTTCCGCATTTCCTGAACTGCAGCCTTGAGACTTCCTCCACGGAGGTACAGTTTTCGTTTTTCCCGGTAAACAAGACCGGAATTAATGAGGTTTCTTAAGTGATGATTCACCCTTGAAGGATTGACACCAAGGGAATCTGCAATCATTTCGGAAGAAATACGTTCTTTCTCAGAAATGTTATCAAGCAGGCTCATGACTATACGAGTAGCCATGTTATCCACATCTCTTCCTGACGATAAGCCGAAACTGTCACAAAGCCAATAGACATCCTTTTCAAGGGTTTTTTCCCGGGGTTTATCCAGGTTTACCAGGACTATCTGTCTAGCCATGGAAGAAGGTTGGAAGTAATGCTATATATACCTTATTCTGAATTGTCGATATCATATCTATAAAACATATATTAACTGAATGATTTGCATAACGTTTATATATAATAAAATCTGATTAGATGTGCAAATACTAATTTAATGAAAAGTTAAACATTGCTACTATCAAATTCGACTTGTCTTGCTGCTGATCGGGGAAACAGCAAGCAGACAGGCAAATATTCTACCAAATGGGGAACAAGATTATGGATATTAACCAATTTACACAAAAGGCACAGGAAGCAATCCAGGCTTCAAGAACAATTGCTGCAAGGTATTACAACCAGCAGATTGATTCTGAACACCTGTTTCTTGCATTATTGGAACAGAGCGGGGGATTGGTACCTTCATTACTGGAAAAGGTGGGTGCTGAGCCTTCCGACTTGCAGGACAAACTGGAAGACAAACTCTCACAATTACCACAGGTTTCAGGACCTGGAAGCGAGAACGTTTACTATACCCAGCGTGCCATTCGTGTACTCGACAATGCTACATCCTTAGCTAAGAAGATGAAAGACGAGTACACCAGTGTTGAGCACATCCTCCTTGCGCTCGTAAAGGAGAAAGAAGGAGAAAGCAAGCGCTTACTTGATGAAGCAGGCGTGAATGAAGCAGCACTTCTTGAAGCCATCAAGGAAATCAGGGGAAATCGTCGCGTGACATCCGAGAATCCAGAAGATACATACAAACCGTTGGAAAAATACGGAATCGACTTCACAGAACGTGCTTCACAGGGTAAGCTTGATCCGGTTATCGGCAGGGATCATGAGATCCGACGTTCCATTGAAATCCTTTCAAGACGCAGGAAAAACAACCCAGTCCTCATCGGTGAAGCCGGCGTGGGTAAAACTGCTATCGTAGAGGGATTAGCCCAGCGTATTGCAAAGAAGGATGTCCCTGATGCGATGAAAAACAAGAGGATTGTTGCCCTTGACATGGGAGCACTTATTGCAGGTGCAAAATTCCGCGGGGAATTCGAGGAAAGGCTCAAAGCAGTCCTCAACGAAGTAGCCGAATCCGCAGGCCAAATTATTCTGTTCATTGATGAATTGCATACAATTGTAGGTGCAGGTGCCACAGAAGGCGCAATGGATGCGGGAAACCTCCTCAAACCAATGCTTGCACGTGGTGAATTGCACTGTATCGGTGCAACCACCCTTGATGAATACCGCAAATATATCGAAAAGGACGCTGCCCTTGAGCGCAGGTTCATGCCTGTGACAGTGGAAGCTCCTGACGTGGAAGCAACCATCTCCATCCTCAGGGGACTGAAAGAAAAGTACGAAGTACATCACGGTGTCCGTCTGAAAGACAGTGCACTCGTAGCTTCCGCAGTATTAAGTGACCGTTACATTTCCGACAGGTTCCTGCCTGACAAGGCAATCGACCTGCTGGACGAAGCTGCTTCCAAGGTGAAGACAGCAATCGACAGCAAACCTGCTGATCTCGATGAAGCGGACAGGAAACTCCTCCAGCTTGAGATTGAGAAGGAAGCCCTGAAAGCCGAAAAAGACGCTGCATCAAAGGAAAGGCTGCAGAACCTTGAGAAGGAAATTGCGGAAATCAGGGCTGAATCCGATGCAATGCGTACCCGCTGGGAGAATGAAAAGCAGAGCATTGCGCACCTGAATACTCTCAAAGAGCAGATCGATGAAACTAAAACAAAACTTGAACTTGCCGAGAATGAAGGTGATTTCGAACTTGCATCCCGCCTGAAATACGGTGAACTGGTACCTCTCCAGCGTGACTATGCGGAAGAGGAGGCAAGGCTGCAGGAAAAGCAGACCACTATGCTACTCAAGGAAGAAGTCGACGAAGAAGATATCGCAAATGTTGTCAGTGAGTGGACTAAAATCCCGATTACCAAACTCATGGAAGGTGAAAGGGAGAAGCTCATCCACCTCGAAGATAACCTTCACAAGCGGGTCATCGGACAGGATGAAGCTGTAAAGGCAGTTGCTGATGCAGTTATTCGTGCACATGCAGGCATCAAGGATCCACGCAGGCCAATCGGAAGTTTTATTTTCCTCGGCCCAACCGGCGTGGGTAAGACTGAACTTGCAAAGGCTCTTGCAATGGAACTCTTTGATAGCGAGGATCGCATGATCCGCATCGACATGTCAGAGTACATGGAGAAGCACACCGTTGCGAGGATGATAGGTGCACCGCCAGGGTACATTGGGCACGATGAAGGCGGACAGCTCACAGAAGCAGTCCGGAGAAATCCGTATTCAGTAGTCCTGTTTGATGAGATTGAGAAGGCACACCACGACGTGTTCAACATCATGCTGCAGATGCTGGATGACGGCCGCCTCACCGATTCAAAAGGAAGAACTGTGGATTTCAAGAACACAATTGTCATCATGACTTCCAACATCTGTGTGGAATACCTGACCCGGAAACTCGGAGAGGGTGAAACCACACCTCATGATGTGGCCGACCCCTTCGATGCAGCTCATGGAAAAGGAGAAAAGGTGGAAGACTATGGCAAGATGCAGGAAATCGCCCTGAACGAACTCAGCAAGTACTTCCGTCCCGAATTCCTTAACCGTGTGGATGAGATTGCCATATTCCGTGCTCTTACAAAAGAGCAGCTCACTCACATCGTGGATATCAAGGCAGCAGATCTTGTCCAGAGGCTCAAGGAGCGCAGAATAGATCTTGAGATCACTCCAGAAGCCAAGAAATATCTCGGCGATGCCGGCTACAGCCCGACATACGGTGCAAGGCCTCTTAAGAGAGTGATCCAGAATGAGCTGGAAACCGCAATTGGAAAACTCATCGTCAGTGGAGAAGTTATGGAATCAGACACCGTCGTCGTTGATGTCGATGATCGCGGAGTTACTTTTGAAGTCAAAAAGGGAGAAGAGCATATCTGATCTCTCTTTTTGCTTTTACTGTTTTTAATTTTCGTGTATATTTTGTGTAACTTTTTCGCGTATATTTTGTGTAACTTTTTCGTGTATATTTTGTGTAACTTTTTCGTGTATATTTTGTGTAACTTTTTCGTGTATATTTTGTGTAACTTTTTCGTGTATATTTTGTGTAGCTTTTTTGTGTAGCTTTTTTGTGTATATTTTGTGTAACTTATCCTGCACATGATTTCTTATAATTTTTACGCGAATTTCTTGAATCGCCTTTTGGTATGTATTTTGTGTATTTTTCTCGCATGTATTTCATATAACCTTTTCAAAGAATGATTTGTATAACCTTTTCGTGTATATTTCGTGTAACTTTTTCGCGCATATTTTGTATAATTTTCTCACATATTTTTTGTGCAAATATTTCATAAATACAATTAGAACCTTTATTGCATACGTTTCTGAAGAGTTTTCACTCATATATATTGTATAACCTTTTTCGTGTACATCTTGGAAAAATTCTACCCACCGTCCCAGATGCTTTTTTTGTATATTTTGTGCAAATTATGCGCACCATTTCGAACATCATTTTGCAGATTCTTTCGCATAATCAACGACACACCGGCAATAACAATAGCCATTGATTGCGTTTTTCTGGATACATACCGATGCCGCCCCACAGAATGTATTTTCATACGAATCATACAAATTCAAACCACCAATGAAAACCTATTAATACATCAAAGATCTATCTTTAAATGCAAATGACATTATTTTGAGAGGTCATGAGAATGATTAAAGTGCAGTACAAACCAGGTTGCATAACAATAACATATGGAAATGAAGACTCTGCCCCCGAAATGACATATGATGAAAATGGAATCACCATTTCCGTATCCAAAAATCAAATTGGAAAATCTGGGAAACAGTATGCACTACCAACAGAAAGTGTCAGTGAAAAAGATGAACAAGATATAATAATTCCTGAAATTGATGAAATTATCAAGTTCATTGTTAGTAAAAATGATTTTTTGCACGATAATGCTGCAATACACAACCACTTTTTTGGGAGACCTCTTAGTTCACGGAATGACAAGGAAATATATCAACAAACAATCTCCCTAATACGTCAAGCTAGAGAATTCATTGCGGATAAGTATAATGGAGTATGGGTAGAAGAAAAGAAGAAAACTGGAAATCGACGTTTTAAGGCATACAGATTTAAAAAGAACACAAGCAACAATAATCCAGTTATTACGTTTTGAAATAAATCATAACGGCCGGGTAGCTCAGTGGTCTAAAGCGGCTGGCTTAAGACCAGTTATAATGTCCTCCAGGCATTCATGGGTTCAAATCCCATCCCGGCCGCATTTTTATGATTTATTGCAACTTGTATAAAACACGCCAAATGCAACAAGTTACACCTAGTTAATGGTGTAATATTATTATTCATATACTTTTCCATAAAGATAGGGCTTTTTTTTATTAATTCTGCTGCATAGCACATTTTAATTGTATTAGAAAATGACTTGGCATATTGGATTTAACTGAATTTTTTGAAGAGAAACTCACTCCTCATAATACTGCCGTGGAATCTTCATAATCGGGGATTCAAGATAAAGCATCAGTGAAAGGAACAGCATTGTAGAAAACACGTGCAGGAAAATCTCAGGCAGCAGGTAGGAAACAATCGTTGCCGAGAAAAGAACGGTGACAAATGCCAATGCCCTTGTACCTCTGAGCTTTGGATACGGATGATCGCTGATCATAAGGTATGCGAGGAGTAGCATCATGCTGAAAAGGAAATATGGGTATACATATCGCGGGAAAAGCAGCATATAAGATGAAATAACAACTGCCGATGCGGTTATTGGAAGCCCCTCAAAATCCGGAATACTTTTTTGTTTTGTACTGAAGCGGGCAAGCCTCAGGATGCCACCTGAAAGGTAGATCACCGCTATCAATGCGGCCGGAATGCACAACTCGCCGCAGTACAGGAAATACACAACACAGGCAGGAGCGACACCAAATGAGATGACATCTGCAAGGGAATCAAGGTATTCCCCAAGCGGACTGCTGCAATTCATGCGGGCAAGATAACCATCTACCCCGTCTGCGACCGCAGCCATTAGGATCAGGACAAAGGCAAGAGAGAAGTAACCTTCATGGGCTGCAAAAATCGCAGATAATCCCAGTGAAGCGTTGATTAATGTAGCAACATCTGGAATACCAACTGTCCTGAAAATTTTCATTCGTTCATTCCTTCGAATAGTCTTTTGCTATGGCAAGACGGCTCTGGCCTGCAAGAACCTTGTCGCCAATCTTACGGCTGATTTCAAAGTCATCCGGGACTGTTACATCCACTCTTGAACCAAGACGAATCATTCCAATCCTCTGGCCCTGTATAACTTCATCACCTTCCTTTACATAAGAAACTATCCTTCTGGCAAGCATTCCTGCAATCTGGGTAACCTTAATATCCCCAATTGCCGTGCTCATAGCAATTTCGGTGCGCTCATTGCGCCACGAATCCTTTGAAAAAGCGGGTAAGAGACTTCCGTTTTTGTGCTCCACCGAAACAATAGTACCGTTAAACGGAGCCCTGTTAACGTGCACATTATGCACATTCATGAAAATGCAAATAGTGTTACCCCTGATATCCACTACTTTTCCGTCTGCTGGGGACAAGATGCAGTTTTTACAAACCTTAACATCCCTTACAGGGTCCCTGAAAAAAATTATGAAAAATACTGTAACAAGTGAAAAGAAACCTGTAGGGTAAAGCAGAGCAGTCAATTGGGTGTAAAGATACAGGAAAAAAGGGGCCAACGCACAAACTGCAGGGCTGAGTATCCACAAATAGGAGCCTTTTGCAAGCATTTATCTTATCCCTGAAAGCTTTTCGGTGACACTTCTCATCCAGGTTGTCACCAGTTCAAATACACCGTCTATTAAATCAAAGAGCTCCGGAAGAATCTTCAAGACAGCATATCCGATTACAAACAAAGCAATAAGTGAGCCAAATTTTGCAATCCCGTGGTGGGCAATCTCAAAACTTGAGACTCCAAACCACTGTTCTGCATAGGCTACGATTACAAAAGCATCCCGAAGAACATTCAGGAAATAAATTACCGGTACAGATACCATGAATGCGGATACAACTTTTTTCATGGGTGCTTTCACAGAGGTGATTAAACCCATAAACAGGGCAATGCTCTCAATTGCAGTACATGCAAGGATGATTTCCACAGTGTAACCGTAAAGTGAGATAGTGTTCCAGGTTGAAGTAACCGAATAACCAAGGGTTTGGAGAGTAAAAACCGTATTGGAAGTTACCGTCGATATTATCCAGTGGTTAAGTGACTCCATTTGCAGGAACGGGAAATAGAAAAGTGAACCTATGGCAGCCACCCCAGTAACCATTGAAGTTACGTCTATTGATTCAAGAGTGAAATCCCGCCTCCTGTATTCATCCACCATCGTATATGCGAGGAAGAAACAGAAAATAGCGACCAGTATCGTAAGAATCACATTGAAATAATCATGGATCTCAAGATAATGGATGGGCTGGTATGCCCAGTGTATGCCAAAAAACACCCACCCCAGGGCACCAATCGGCTTTCTGAAAAAACGGGAGCTTGGTATGACAGCCGAAAGAGCCATCAATCCCAATGCGAACCATAAAGCGTATTCTATCATTTTGGAAACACCTTAATAAGTATCCGTATATAATATAAAGGCTATCATATTAAGGTTTTATCGACATGGAACCAATAACACCTAAGCTTACAGTTGATGCCGTAATTGTCTTAAACAGGGAGCTCGTACTTATAAGGAGAAAAAACGAACCCTACAAAGGTGGATATGCTCTCCCCGGAGGTTTTGTTGAAATTGGCGAAACAACCGAGGAGGCGGTGAAAAGGGAAGCAAAAGAGGAGACTGGCCTCTCCATTAAAATAATTGATCTGGTGGGCGTTTATTCTGATCCTTCCAGGGATCCGAGAGGTCACACTGTTTCAATTGTTTATCTTGCTACAGGAGAAGGCACCCCCAAGGCGGACACTGACGCAGAAGATGTCCGTTTGTTTTCACTGGAGAATTTACCCGAACTCGCCTTTGACCACGAGAAAATCATACGAGATGCAGGAGATAAAATTAATGGAATTCTGTCCGAAATGTAAGAGCATGATGTTTCCAGGCGCAGGGAATATAGAATGCAGGAAATGTGGATACACAAAAGAGCAGGGAGCTGCAACCGAAGATATGGTTTCAAAAGCCAAGCAGGATGACAGGGAAGTAACAATTCTTGAGGAAAACTTTGATCAGGGACTTCCGACAACTGCAGCCCGATGCCCGGAATGCGGCCATAATGTTGCTTACTGGTGGCTGCGCCAGCTAAGATCAGCTGATGAATCTGAAACCCGTTTTTTCAAATGTGTAAAATGCGCAGCTACCTGGAGAGAATACGATTAACATTATGAAAACCTATATAAGCCCCTTAGCATAATCTAATTCAGTTAAATAATCAGGCGGAGCAACAAAATGTTTGAGGCAACAATAGATGCAACTCTTTTGAAGGATTCCATTGAATCACTTTCAGTACTGGTAGACGAAGCCAGAATAAGGCTTTCCCCTGAGGGACTTACCGTCCGGGCTGTAGATCCGGCAAATGTAGCAATGGTAAGCTTTGAACTGGAAGCAGCTGCATTCGAGGAGTTCAGTGCAGAGGAAGGGGAAATCGGATTGGATCTCTCCCGCGTCGCAGATGTCCTTGGTGTTGCAGAAAAATCCGATCAGGTCAAAATGCAGCTCAACGAGGAATCCCGCAAACTTGCTATCCAGATTGGCGGAATTTCCTATACTCTGAGCCTCCTTGACCCATCCACAATTCGTGCAGAACCAAGAATCCCACAACTGGAGTTGCCCACAGAAGTTGCACTCAACGGCAAGGATCTTATGAAATCTGTCAAAGCTGCCGAGAAAATCAGCGACCACATTTCCCTTGGAGTAGACGGTGAGACATTCTTCATGGAAGCAGAAGGGGATACCGATCGCATGAGACAGGAAATGGGGCGCGAAGAACTTATTAATATTCGCCCCGGTACAACTCGTTCCCTATTCTCACTTGACTATCTTTCCGACATCGTCAAGCCCGCATCCAAAGCAAGCGAAGTCACGCTCCAGCTTGGAAACGACTTCCCTGTGAAAATTGGATTCTCAATTGCAGGCGGAAACGGAAAGATCGGATACCTGCTTGCTCCACGTATTGAATCAGATTAATACTATGGAAGAATCAGCCCTTGCACTCTATCCATTTGTACCCCAGGCAGCAACTTATGTGCAGGAAATGGGGTTTAGCCTTGAGAGGCTAATTGAGTCGAGGGCTTTTGAAGCTGCCCGGAAAAGAGGTCAGGAAAGGGTTATTCAATCCATCAACGGGATAATTGAGAAGCCTTCCCTCACAAGCTCCGATGAGGGGAAAGTCCTGACTGAACTTCTTTCCTATCCTTATGCAAGAATTCTTGTATCCTGTTTTAACGATCCCTATCTTACCCGCAAATACGCCCACGCCGAAGCGGAGGCTGCGCATTCTACCCTGAAGAAAGAGGATAATAGTTTCCTCCGGGAATTCGGGGCTGAGTTTGAAATCAATGCAATTTTTGAGGATAATGCAGCTCAGATGCATTTCACGGATTTCCTGAAGTATGCCACTACCCTGAAAGCCCTTGAGTGGAAGCTCATTAACCAGAGGATCGAGCACGGACAGGTCTTTATTCCACGAGAGGGTTTCAACCGTCTTCTGCAGGAAGCTGTCAAGAAACATATTCTTGGCTCCCTTCCACTAAAAGTACCTGAAGCAATTTGCACGACCTGTACGCCGCAGCTTACGGAGATTCGTGAAGTATTGCAGGAGAAGAAAGGAGATTACGATGGAAATGAATTCGGAGAAGTTAGTGTAGAACAATTCCCGCCCTGCATCAAATACGCAATTGCAAATGTCAGGGGAGGAATCAACCTTGCTCATTCAATGCGTTTCGCGATGACTTCCTTTCTGCTGGCTGCCGGAATGACAGTTGATGAAATTATTGATCTTTTTAACGTCTCACCTGATTTTGACGAGGAAAAAACGCGTTACCAGATTGAGCACATCGCAGGTTCCTCGGGAGACCAGTATACCCCCCCGTCATGCAGTACAATGAAAACTTACGGAAACTGCCACGGTGCTGATGATCTCTGCAAGCGGATTAACCATCCTTTGAACTACTATCGTCGGAAGATGTGGTTTATGAAACAGAGAAACCGTAGTTCAGAGAAAAAAGAAGAAGTGGTGAAAGATTCCGGGGATGGAAAGACAGAAGAATGATATCTTTTCTTTTTTTTATCCACAAGAGTTCTGCTAATCCAGAAATGGGGCGTTGGAAGTGGCTGGTTTTTTATGAGCCACTGCGTTTTTTTGGATATCCCTTAGACACAGACCGGTTCGAATTTAATCCCTTACATAATCTTTTGGATAAATACAACGTAAAAATCCAGTTTAAAAAAATCGATATAGATTTAATGTTTTAAATTGGTATATTGCCATGGAATTTTTAGAGAGTATCGAATTTTCCCAGCATGAATTTGCAAACGATTTTGTCTCCAATCCATGGGGTGCACGAGAAGGAGTAGCAATTATTGATGTAGAAACCGATTTTGGTGATATTCGTTCCATGAAGTCTAAAAGGGAAAGAAAATTCCGCTGTGGCGTTATTTATAGTTATGATCAGAAAAACATGCAGGTGTTTAAAAAACCAACCGATTTTGTCAGTGAAATAAAAAAACACAAGCACATTGTTTCCTATAATGGTGAAGGGTTTGACTTTTTTGTTCTAGAAAAATATGGACTAGAATTAGTAAAAAAATCTCATAAAAAGAAATTGAAAATTCCAGAAAAGGAACTTCTCGAAAATAGTCTATTGAGATTAAATTTAGACAGAAAAGGATGTAGAAAACCTGTTGATTTTGATTCATATGATCTCTTATCAGCGATTGTTGCTCTTAGACCCTATGGTAACAATAAAAAGTGGCCATCGCTAGAAGAAATGATGCAGACTCATTATAATTGCAAGAAAGAAAACATCAATTTAAAGCGGGCTACCCTCAAGCAATTGATTAAACATTGCATCGAAGATGTAGAATACCTTAAGCGGCTATATGAAGAAAAAACGTGGATAGTTCCCGTAATCCCTCGTTGGGGCTTACCTTTGTTTACAGATCCAACGATACTTAATGATCCAACTCTTCCAAAACCATTGCATGGTTTGAATCCAAGAACTGTAAAAGGTAAAGAATGGTGGGATAAAAAAAGAAGACTTGCATATATTGAAAATAATCAGTGCTGTTGGGCATGTGGTATTTCAAGATATGAAGTATTGGGGGAAAATAAATGGCTAGAAGCACATGAAATTTTTGATATTGATTATGCTGAAGGCAGGGGTGAATTAAAAAAAATTGTTGCATTATGCCCATATTGTCACAACTACATACATTCAGGTCGCTTACAAATGCTTGTAGAGGATGGAAAAGTAGCTGAAGAGTCTGCTGAAAAAATAATCAGTTACGGAAATTCAGTTCTTAAAAAAGCCGGCTTTGAAATATTATCTGATGGAGAAAAAATATTGAGAAAAATGGGAATAGCGGAATATGTACTAGAATCAGCACATCCTTATGAAATTGATGACCCTATAAACATAGGTGATTGGGAATGGCTAACAAAATTTGCGGGAAACGATATTGATTCATACCTTATTAAAAATTGGGCCGAAGAACAAAAATATGAATTGGATGGTTCAAACATAATAACGAACACAAATGGAGATAAATATTTATTACCAATTCGTTGTCAGGCTTTTGAATCAGTTTGTAAGCTAAGTACCAGAAAACATTATGTAGTTCCTCCAAGGAAGAAAGTGATTGATGGTAAAAACTACTGGAGGTTTGGTTCTCAACCCTTCAACGGTTATTTCATATACACCTCTCAAAAAATAGAAAGCGCTGAATGGAAGCTCTGGCATATAGTAATTGATGGTCAGGTTTATCGTACAGCATTTAAAAACTATGAAGATTGGAAAAAACACTACTCTGATAATAGCTCTGAAACAGACAGATAATTCTGCTATCAATTGATTTTTATTCAATAACAGGAACTTCATTTCCTCAGTTTTTCCTTAAATAGGATTTCGACTAAATCATATAATGCCAAAACCTTTTGAAAGAAGGATTGATAAACTCAATAGCGTTCCTCTTTCCAACAAGATTATGAGCTAACTCTCTGGATTTCAACAACAAAACATAACTCCAAGAACTATTCTTGTTTCTGTATTCGGTTTGGCTTTATAGAAAAGCTAGACATCACATATAAACCACAAAGTTCACAGAGAACACAGAGAAAAGTGAAAATCCTCTGTGAACTCTGTGTCCTCTGTGGTTACATTATTCTTGTGAGCAGTTCTACAGAGCTTTTGCTATTCACCATATTAAAATAAGCTAAAAAACAGGTAAAAAGAAAGGAGAAAAAGGGGACTCTCATCCCTTAACAATTTCCTCAGCAATCTTTGCAGCCCTGCGGCCTGATTCAAGCATTGAACCAAAGGTTGGGCCCATTCTTGGAAGACCGTATGCGGTTGCTACTGCCATTCCTGTAAGTACGAGACCCGGGAAAACTTCAGAGGTTTTCTCAACAACAAGGTCTTCGGAGGTTGGAACATCCATTGGTCCGAAGCCTTCAAGCTCGAGCATGTTTCTGGATCTGAGAGTGTTTGCAACCACTGCATCGTGGCCGGTAGCGTCAATGACACATTTGGTTTCAAGTGCTACAGGGTCCACACAGGTAATTGCACGTGGCAATGCGGAAACAGGTGTCCAGTTAGTTACAACACCGGCAACCCTTCCGTTCCTTGTAACCACATCATCAAATTTATTCATGTTCAGCATGAAAGCACCTGCATCACATGCTGCGGAAATCAATTTGGAACATGCGGATGGTGCACTTGCAACATAAAGACCTTCGGAATATTCCTTGTATGGAACACCGAGTTCATCGAAAAACTTCTGGCCCGGAGCACGTACAGTAGCCTTGTTCATGAGGTAACCGCCCAACCAGAATCCACCACCGAAGTAGTTGTTGCTTTCAAGGACAACTGTCCTTATTCCGTTGCTGGCAAGATCGCGGGCTGCTGTCAGGCCACTGGGGCCTCCTCCCACGATAATTACATCAGATTCCACATAGGAAAGGAATTCGGTAGTAAATTCTTCAACAATCGAGCGAGTGATGTCTTTTTCAGACGCTTTTGCAAAATATTCCTGCATTTGAGTTCCTCACAAACAATCCATTTTTTTCGAATAAATCAGGAAAGAAAAGCTGTCAATCGGCTTTCTTTCCCACCAAAGCACTAATAATGTCACTTGAAAGGATTCCTACAAGGCAACCCTTCCCATCAACAACCGGCAGTGCAGAAACACCATATTGTTCCATAGTCTGCGCAGCCAGGAAAAGAGCCTCATCAGGCATTGTCGTCACGATATCCCGGGAAACAATATCATCAAGGGAAGATATCCTGCTGGCGACAGCCCGGGTTATATCCCATGATGTTACAATACCTGTAATCCTCCCGCTGGGGGATAGTATGGGAAGATGGGTGGCATTTTCGGAAATCATTAACTCAGCTGCCCTTTCAAGCGTACAACCTTCATTAATAGTCGGCACTTCCGTCGACATAACATCCCTGACAGTCAGATGTTCAAGGAATGAAGAGATATGATAATTGAGCTGGCCTTTTTCAAGGAGAAACGCATCATGTCCATAGTGAGACACAATCTCATGATACTGCACCTTGACATCATTTGAACCAAGAGCCTGAACAAGTTCCTTCGCCTGATAGGATGGATACAGCCAATCCGAAGACACGGATATCACAAGGAAATCCGATTTCACATCTTTCAGACCTGCTTCCAATGACCCGCCTTTGCTCAGATCAAAGAGATCAACCGCCTTGGTTACGTAGAGATAGGAATTCGGATCAAAGCGCTGTGTAAAACTATCTCCCTGATAATGCAGGTAGCTCTCCACCTGGAAGGTACTTTCATCTTTGACATCCCTTCCAAACTTGGTGTGCATAGACTCGTCACTCAAATAGGTAATATGACCAATCATACGCGCAAGAGAAAGACCCTGACACGGGAGCCCGCCTTTATAGTAATCTCCTCCCTTCCAGCTTGGGTCCCTCATTATTGCCTGTCTTGCAACTTCATTGAAGGCAATCTGCTGTGGAGAGGACACGGCAGTGGAAGCAAGAACAATCACTTTTTTTGCCATTTCCGGGTAGGAAACCGACCACTGGAGAACCTGCATACCTCCCATGGAACCGCCTGCAACAGCATACAGACGGGAAATCCCGAGATGCTGTAAAAGTGCATGCTGCAGATTTACCATGTCTTCAATGGTAATCTGCGGAAAAGACAGGCCATAGGGTTCCCCCGTAGAGGGATTTATACTGGATGGACCGGTAGTTCCCTGGCAACCGCCCAGCACATTAGAACAAATAACAAAATAGCGATCCGTATCAAAAGCCTTACCCGGACCAATAACAATGTCCCACCATCCGGGATCATCTCCTCCGGAGTAATGCCCGGCAGCATGTGCATCCCCTGTAAGGGCATGGCATATCAGGATAGCATTTGTCTTTTCATCGTTTAGTTTACCATAAGTCTCATAGGCTATGGTTACCTCATCCAGTTTGTCCCCACCTTTGAGGACAAAGGGTTCTTTAAGAATATGGGATTTGGATTTCACATAACCTATAGACCTTTCACTCATATATTAACTCCATCCAGTGCCTGCTCAAGATCTGCTATCAGGTCGTCCACATCTTCAATACCAACAGAAAGCCTGATGTAATCAGGAGTCACGCTTGTACTTGCCTGTTCTTCAGGGGTAAGCTGCTGATGGGTTGTTGATGCCGGGTGAACAACCAGACTCTTGGCATCACCAATGTTGGCAAGATGGGAAAACAAATCGAGACTCTCGATAAACTGCTTTCCTGCTTCAAGGCCACCCTTGATACCAAATCCTACTATCGGGCCAAAGCCTTTATTGAGATATTTTTTGGCCTTTTCGTGGCTCTCGTGTCCTTCAAGTCCGGGATAATTTACCCATGCTACCTTTGGATGGCTATAGAGATAATTAGCAATAGCAAGAGCATTCTCCGAATGTTTCCTGACCCTTAGGAGCAGTGTTTCCAGTCCCTGAAGGAAAAGGAAAGAATTGAACGGGCTAAGTGCCGGTCCGATATCACGGAGCCATTCCACACGGGCTTTTAACACAAAGGCTATGTTTCCAAGTCCCGGTATATCGCCAAATGCATCCCAGTAAACCAATCCGTGATAACTGGGATCCGGTTCGGTGAATTCAGGGAATTTGCCACTGTTCCAGGCGAAGTTGCCTGAATCTACGATTACACCGCCTATTGATGTTCCGTGACCACAAACATACTTGGTTGCGGACAGCACAACTATGTCTGCGCCGTGTTCAATCGGACGAACAAGTCCTACACCTACCGTATTATCAACAACTAAAGGAATACCTGCTTCATGGGCAATCTCGGCTATCTTCTCAAAGTCCGGAATATCCAGCTTTGGGTTGCCGATAGATTCGACATAAATAGCCCTTGTATTCTCGGTTATGGCATCCTTGAAACCTTCAGGATTGGATGAATCAACAAATACCGTTTTTCTTCCAAGCTTTGGTAAAGTGTGATTGAAAAGCTGGTAAGTTCCACCATAAAGGTTGTCGGCAGCTACGATTTCATCACCTACACGGGTGATGGTGAGCAGCGCAAGGGAAATGGCAGCCATTCCTGATGCTACACCAAGAGCACCGGTTCCGCCTTCAAGAGCAGCCATTCGTTTTTCAAAAACATCCGTTGTCGGATTCATAAGGCGAGTGTAAATATTGCCAAATTCTTTCAAAGCGAACAGGTTTGCTGCATGTTCTGTGTCATTAAACACATATGCAGTCGTCTGGTAAATCGGTACAGCACGGGATCCAGTAGCCGGATCAGGCTCCTGTCCTGCGTGTATGGATAACGTTTCCAGACCGGGTATTTTATTTTGGGTCATTTATTTACACCTCAGTTGACATTGAGTTCATATGTCTTTACAATTTATTTTGTAGTTGAGGAAAGATAATGATTTTCCTTCCGGTTCAATTCCGAAAGTAACCTCTGGTTTTGCTGTTAGGTTTGGATCATATCTTCCTGAATAGGCGGGGCTGAATCGAGCATTAACAATCCGTTGCTGTGAACCGATGTAGAATACTCGCCACCCTGCCAGTGAAATTCACTATTGTGAATTCACAATTGTGAATATAGGCTTATAGTATAAAAAAACTATGTAACAGGTAAAAAAGAAAGGCTTCAAATTTCGCCATCTGCCGGACATCTTTCGCCTTCAGAGCGAAGTTGTCTGCAAATCTGGCAAAACCTTAAAGGAATGTCAACATCCTTTCCTTCCTTAATCTCGCCTGAAAGCTCGGCTATAGCATCTTTGATTTCATCGTCAAATTCAATTTTATAGCCTCTTTTTTTAGTAAGGTACTGAGAAACCGCTGAGGGAGCCATTCCAAAAAGAGTTGCTACATTCTGCTGCGAAACTCCGGATTGCACAAGTTCAGCTGCGAGTGCCGCACGGATAGCAGGGAGGATTTCCCAAACCACTACTTCACAAGGTGTTTTTACTTTCATAGAGATTCCAGATAAACTTCATTTTGTTAGGCTATGAACATCCCTGAATAAATAGTTCACTATCGTGAATAACAATTTGCTCATTTGGAAATCCCATCAAAAACATTAAAAGCATGGAATATGTCTTACTATTCACAATTGTGAATATTCGATTTACATTCAACAAGAATAAAAAGAAGAAAACGATTCTTGACAAGAGGATTAAAACCAATGCTTTCCGATGAAGAGAAGGAGTTGTACAGTCGCCAGATTATGATGATCGGTGAAGAGGGGCAAAATCGCCTGAAAAGCTCAAAAGCGGTTATTGCAGGATGCGGAGGGTTAGGTTCCCCCATAGTTACATATCTTGCAGTTGCAGGTGTCGGAAACATCCGGGTTATAGATATGGATAGTGTGGAAATAAGTAACCTGAACCGTCAAATCCTTCACTGGCATACTGATATCGAGAAGGACAAAGTCCGCTCTGCCGGGGAAAAACTCGAAAAAATAAATCCCTACATAACCGTCGAGACAATTGCGACAAAGATCACCGAAGATAATGCAGAGGAACTGCTCAGTGACGCAGATATCATAATAGATGCACTGGACAACTATGAAGCACGATTTTTGCTCAACAGGGTTGCCGTCAGGAACAAGATTGCCCTTATTCATGGTGCTGTCCATGGTTTCCATGGACAAATGACAACAATCGTTCCCGGAAAAACACCATGTCTTGAGTGCCTTTTCAAAAGAAAACCTCCCAAGGAACTCTTCCCTATAATCGGAGCCAGTGCCGGAGTTGTGGGAACTATGCAGGCAAACGAAGCAATCAAGTACCTGCTTGGCGAAGATAACCTGTATACAGGCAGACTGGTTGTTTGGGACGGAAAAAACGGTACTACCGAAGAGCTCAAAGTATGTCGCAATCCCTCCTGTGAAATCTGCGGGAGTTGTGACGAAAAATGAGTTTGCCTGAAGATAAACTCAATGACCTCAAGGCTTTCATTGCTGCACAGGATTCGATGCTCATAGCCTATTCCGGCGGCACGGATAGTTCACTGCTATCTGTTATTTCCAAGGAAATCCTTGGTGACAAGCTTCTCTGTGTGTTAATTGATTCGCCCCTTGTGCCACGCAGGGATGTTGAGCGTGCCCATGAACTTGCAAACAGGTTCAGCATAAACCTGAAAGTGGTAAACTTTGATCCTTTCCAGATCCCGGAAATCGGAAATAACCCTGAAGACAGGTGTTATCACTGCAAAAAGAAGATCTGTCACACATTGAAGCAGATTGCTGAAAGCAAGGGAATTAAAACCATTGTTGACGGCACAAACCTCTCTGATCTTGGAGAGTATAGACCCGGTAATAAGGCCACCGAAGAAGAAGGAATTTTACACCCCTTTGTTGAAGCCGGTATCAACAAGGAAGATGTACGCCGGATTGCAAAGGAAATGGATCTGGAATTCTGGAACGTTCCTTCTTCGGCATGCCTCGCATCAAGGATTCCATATAATGAAAAACTCGATCTAGATAAGCTTTCCATCATTGAAGCCGGCGAAATCATTCTTTATAGAGAGGGATTCCGGCAATGCAGAATGCGCCTGCATAACGAGGGAAAAATTGCACGCATTGAAATACCCAAAAACGACATTCCGGATCTTGTTTCAAAAATGGACAGGATTATGCCAGAACTCCGCAAACTGGATGTGTCTTACATAACCCTTGATCTGGAAGGCTACCGTACAGGCAGCTTTGACAAGAAAGAATGATTTTGGATTAGCTGCGATTGTACTTGCGGCACATTTCCACAAATTCCTTGACCGGGAAAGTGGCCGGATGTGCATGCATGTAACTTGCAAGGGAATTATGTTCGTAGATTCCGTCCCTTCCATCAACTATTCCTTTACCGCGCTGCATCGTATATGCAAGCCTGCTGTCTGGTGCACAATCAGTAAGTGAGTAGTGGAACTCATGCCCACGAACCTCACCCTTAAACAACGGACTGTCCGCATGCCCTCTGGTATAACCAAGTGCCTGCAATCTTTTTGTCTGGACAGTTTCCGATGAGAACAGATCTGCCATTTTATAGACCTTATCATCTATCTCGTAAGATTTACCCAGATACTGCAGACCACCGCATTCACCGTAGATTGGCATTCCGTCAGCAGAGAATTCCTTGAGTTTGTGAGTGGTTTTTGATTTTTCAAGCTCGGATATATGCAGTTCTGGATAACCGCCTCCAAAATAGAGGCCATCAACTTCAGGAACTTCGCCTTCAAGAGGACTGAAGAACTTCACTTCCGCTCCCGCACGCCTGAATGCATCAAACATGTCCTGATAGTAGAAACAGAATGCATGATCCAGGGCCATTCCGATGGTTACATCCGCCTCAATTGGGGAATCATCTACCCCTATTGTATCAGGAATTTTTGGCTCCTGAGCAATTTCCAGTACTGCATCCAGATCAATATTTTCCTCGATAAAATCCGCGAGCATGTCGACATCATAATCCTGCTCTTCAGCCATGTGAAGACCAAGATGACGTGAAGGAACAGAAATATCCTGATTCCGCGGAAGAGCTCCTACCACTGGAATATCCCCCAGCGAATCAACGATCATGGATTTGTGCCTGGGGCTTCCAATGCGGTTGAGGACAACACCGGCAACATTTACACCGCTGTCAAATTCAGAGTAACCTTTGACCATTGCCGCTGCACTTCGGGACATGCCATGGACATTAACAACCAGCAAAACAGGGATGTCCATGCATTTTGCCACATGGGCAGAACTTGCGATTTCAGTGGCTTCCATACCATCAAAGAGACCCATTACGCCTTCAACAACAGCAATGTCAGCATCCCCATAGGTGCATTTCATGCTGTTCTGCACGCCCTCTTCACCCATCATGAATGTGTCAAGATTGCGTGAAGGGCGTCCGCAGATTGCCCTGTGATGGGAAGGATCGATATAATCCGGGCCTACTTTATATGGCTGCACATTAAGGCCTCTCCGCCTCAAAGCCGCCATAATACCCATTGAAACCGTGGTTTTACCTACTCCACTGTGGGTGCCTGCGATAAGTATGGAACGTTTCATGGGGAGCAATTGAGTTTATTTTATATATAGCAATTACCATCAATTTTCCCACAAACCATTCCTGAAACCCATGCAGCCTATTATCAAACTCAAGGACTCTTACGGCAGACCTGTAACAAGCCTGCGCATATCTATTACAGAAAGATGTAATCTGGATTGTATTTATTGCCATAACGAAGGGAGCGAAGGCAGTCCTAATGAAATGACTCCTGAAGAAGTAGCCAACATTGTAAAGGTTGGTGCAGAATACGGAGTCAGAAAGGTTAAATTTTCAGGTGGTGAACCACTTGTGAGAGAGGATTTCGAGGAAATCCTGAAAGCGCTTCCTCCACTTAAGGATGTTTCAGTTACAACAAATGCAATCTATCTCAGGGACAGGGCAAAAAGCCTGAAGGAAGCAGGGCTTGACAGAGTGAACATCAGCCTGGACAGCCTTGATCCTGAGTGCTATGGAAAGATTACCGGAAGAAGCCCTGATCTGCACAGGAAAGTCCTTGAAGGAATCGATGCAGCAGTGGAAGCGGGACTTACTCCGGTGAAACTCAACATGGTCTTACTGAAAGGAGTTAATGACGACCAGATTGACGATATGCTGGAATTTACCCGGCAATATGATGGCACTGTAGTCCTTCAGTTAATACAATTAATGGACTTCAACGATACGTCCGGTTTCCAGGTGGATGCTGAAAGCATCGAAAAAATGCTTGAGGAGAAGGCAAATGAAGTGAGAGTCCGAAAGATGCACAGGAGACGCAAGTACATAATTGACGGCGCGGAAGTGGAAATGGTTCGCCCGGTTGATAACACTGAGTTTTGTGCCAGCTGTAATCGATTAAGAGTTACCGCCGACGGAAAACTAAAACCCTGTCTGCTCACCAATGAGAATCTTGTGGACACAAAGGGCGCATCTATTGAAGAGTTGCGTGAACTTTTTAAGGAAGCAGTGCAGAAAAGGGTACCCTACAACAGGAGGAAAGACTAATGGAAGTAGTTCTCACAGTTGACGGGAAAGACATTGAACTGAATGATTTTGTCCAGAAAATTCTTGGAAATCTTGTTAGTGCATCCGCTGAAAGCCTTCACGGAGTCGAAGAAGACTGGGCCAGGATGGAAGTCAGCCTTAAAAAGTGACTTCAAACCAGCTTTTCCAATTCCGAAAAATCTATTCTAGCAGTTGAATCCAGTGTTAGGGGAGTTATGGATACATTCCCTTTCTGTGCCACAACATGCACATCCGTACCTTCTTCCCCAAAAGGTACCAGATCGCCGGCAATCCAGTAATATGGCCTGCCTCTGGGATCATGACGCTCTTCCACGTCTGTTCTGAAAAGTTTTCTTGAAAGCCTTGTGAACTCTATTTCCGGATCGTCTTCAACATCATGTGGAATGTTAACATTGAGTACATCCACATTTTCAGGCAAACCGTATTTCAGGACTTTATCTGCAATATTTCTTACAACCTTTATGGCCACATCAAAATCATGCTCATGGTGCCTGAGGTCATCAAACTTCAGGCCTTCTTCTGTGACCTGTATAGACGCCGCAATTGCCGGAATGCCATGGCTTGCCCCTTCAAGTGCTGCACCCACAGTGCCGGATGTGGTAACAGTATCCGTGCTTATATTCTCACCGATGTTAAAACCCGAAACAAGCAGGTCGGGTTTTTCTTTCAGTATTGCAAAAATACCAAGGATAACTGAATCAGTAGGAGTTCCCCCTACAGCATAAGCATCCACGCCTTCAACTATTGTTTTGTGAATGCGAAGTGGCTCAAAAATGGAAATTGACCTTCCAACACCGCTTTGCTGGATTGCAGGAGCTGCGATAGTCACGTCTCCCAGAGGACTTACACTCCTGTAAGCAGCACGTATCCCGGCGGCGTAAACACCATCATCATTGGTCAGAAGAATTTTTTTTGACATCTAAGAACCTACTTAATTTCTAACAAGCCTTAAACATATGGTATAGCTTAAGCTCAAAACCAAATTAAAAAAAGAAAAAAGAACGGAGGAGATTGAGGGGATGGAGGAGGGAGGTAATTCCGTAAAGGAATTACCCGAAGGTGTACGGGATGCAAGTTCGTTTTTTAGTCTTCTATAGTAGCCTGCAGTGGCTTGTTGGGTTTAACGCTCTGGAATTCCGGACCTTTGAAAATTCCTTCTGAGAACTGACCACCATTCACTTCGCAGTTGTTCATGGTAGTATCTTCTTCAAATTCCGGATCATCAATAATGGGATCACAAAGGTATATTTGTAAATCTCCTGACCCATCCATGAAAACGGAAGGGTGAACACCTGTTTTTTCGTAATCTTCAACAGCGCCTCTAAAGACCAATGACATGTAGGTTATATCTTGCATCCTTATTCACCTTTACAATTAGTCGTTAGTTATGGACACCGATAAAAGTCCCATGAACACAAAAGCTCCAAAGATCGTCTCAATCATGTACACGTGGGAAATGAGAGATGCCGAAAAGGTTTTAAGATACAGCATGTTTGGACACACATCTGCCTTTAGGAAATGTTTTTATGGCTTGCTACTTTACGTGATAGAATACTGATTTACCAAAACTCATATTAATAAAACTCAACTGGGATAATTATGCTGGAAGAGGAATATCAAATTGATTTTTTCAAGGAAAACGGATTTACCCGTAAACAATGTCCAAAATGTGGGAAATTTTTCTGGACAAGGGACATGGAAAGAGAAACATGCGGTGACGCTCCATGTGACCCGTACACATTCATCGGAAATCCTATTTTCAAGAAGAGCCACGATCTGGCTGACATGAGGGAACTTTTCCTGTCATTTTTCGAGGAAAACGACCATACACGTATCGAACGCTACCCTGTAATTGCACGCTGGAGAGATGATATATATCTTACAATTGCATCAATTGCAGATTTCCAGCCTTTTGTGACATCAGGACAGGTCCCCCCACCAGCAAACCCCCTTACAATTTCACAGCCGTGCATAAGGCTTCCTGACCTTGATGCTGTGGGCCGTAGCGGCAGGCACCTCACAACCTTTGAGATGATGGCTCATCACGCATTCAACACCAGGGATCATGAGATTTACTGGAAAGAGCACACCCTTGAACTCTGTGATGGTTTCCTTAATAAGCTGGGCGCAGACCCTTATGAAGTAACTTATAAGGAAGAACCATGGGCAGGTGGAGGCAACGCTGGCCCTTGTGTGGAAACCCTTATTGGCGGACTGGAGGTTGCAACTCTTGTGTTCATGGATCTCCAGCAGCACAAAACCGGAGACATAACTATTAAAGGCGACCAATACCGAAAAATGGACAACTATATAGTTGACACCGGTTATGGGCTGGAAAGATTTGTGTGGGCTTCAAAGGGCTCGCCTACCATTTATGATGCTGTTTTCCCCAACGTTGTTGAGGAATTGATGGAACTTGCAGGCGTTGAACATCGCCTTGAAGACGAAGAATACTCAAATATCCTCTCCCAGAACGCAAGGCTTGCAGGACTCATGGACATCAGTGAGAAAGCAAATCTCTTCGAACTTCGAAAGCAAGTAGCTTCAGATATTGGAATCACAGTTGACAAACTGGCTACTATCATGGAACCTGTGGAAGATGTATACGCAATCGCCGACCACAGCCGTTGCCTGACTTTCATGCTTGGAGACGGTATTATCCCATCCAATGTGAAAGCAGGCTACCTTGCACGTCTTGTTATCAGGAGAACCCTGAAAATGATGCAGGATCGTGACATCCGCATTCCGCTTTCTGAAATTGTACAGATGCACATTCGCAACCTTCCGGAATATCCCGAATTTGAAGAGCGTTTTGATGTGATTCAGGAAATCCTTGAAGGCGAAGAAAAGAAGTTTCAGGAAACGCTGGATCGCGGAAGGAAAATGATCCAGAAGTCAGCAAAACACTACAAGAAAAACAATGAGAAAATGCCCCTTGATGCTATCATCGAAATGTATGATAGCCACGGGATTCCACCGGAAATCTCAAAAGATGCTGCTTCAGAAGTTGGTGTGGAAGTGGATCTTCCTGACAATTTTTACTCCCTTGTAGCTGATAAGCACAGCAAGAGTACAAAGGAAGAAAAAGAAGAATCGCCTTTTGCTGACAGGATCCGCAATTTGCCGGAAACCAAGCGCCTTTTCTACGACGAACCTCACAGGCTTGATTTTGAAGCGGTTGTTCTTGACATGTTTGAAAATAATATTGTCCTTGACAACACTCTTTTCTATCCAGAGGGTGGCGGACAACCTGCGGATCATGGAACACTCACAGTGGAAGACGCCTTACTCAATGTCGTGGATGTCCAGATGATCAATGGGATTGTAATCCACACCATCGACAAAATCGAGGACGAACTCCATATCAGGAAAGGAGATCTGGTCCACGGTAAAGTTGATGATGAAAGAAGGTGGGCACACGCAAGGCACCACACTGCAACACATGTCGTAAATGACGCTGCGAGGGAAGTGCTTGGCGATCACATCTGGCAGGCTGGAGCCCAGAAATTCACCGACCGTGCAAGACTTGATCTTTCACACTACAAGCGCATTTCCCAGGAAGAGATTGAGCAGATCGAAATCCTTGCAAACCGTATGGTAATGGAGAACAAAAGAGTTCTCAGCGAGTGGATGGACAGGACTGAAGCCGAACAGAAATACGGCTTTGGACTGTATCAGGGAGGCGTGCCACCTGGACAGAAAATCAGGGTTTTACATGTCGGAAATGACATCGAAGCATGTGCTGGTACTCACTGCACTTACACCGGTCAGATAGGGCCGATTAAGATTCTCAAGACCGAAAGGATTCAGGATGGTGTTGAAAGGATAGAATACGCTGCGGGAGAAGCAGCTGTCCTGGCAATGCAGCAAATGGATAACCTGATCAGGAAATCCGCAGACACACTACGTGTTCCAGCAGAACAGCTTCCTGCAACCACAGAACGATTCTTTGAGGAATGGAAAGACCTGAGGAAAGAGAACGAAAAACTCAAGGAAGAACTTGCTGCTTCAAGAGTTAGCCAGCTGGTAGATGGAGCTGAAGATGTTTCCGGAGTCAGGATGATTACAGAATTCATTCCCGGTGCAGACGCTGAAGGTCTTGCAAAAATGGTAAAACAGCTTTCCGCTGAAAATGGCAATCTTGTTACCCTCCTGCTTAGCGACAATGGCGGCGTGAAAGTCGCAGCTTCAGCAGGCAAAGATGCAATACAAAAGGGTGCTAATGCCGGTCTTATTGTCCGTGAAGTTACCGCTATTGTTGGAGGAGGAGGCGGTGGCAAACCGGATCTTGCACAGGGTGGAGGAACCGATCCGTCTAAGATCGAAGAAGCACTCGATGCAGGAAAGAAAACACTCGCTTCACAAATACAGGGGAAAGCTTAAGCTACCCCTTTCTTTTTTCTCCCCAAACATTAATATTATTAGAAAACAAATAGAGCAGGTAGCGATCAGGAAGGGGATCCGATGCCTGGGGAACAAACTGAAGAAATACTTGCAACACTGCGCAGGGAACTTGAAGGAAAGAATGTATTGTTATTTGCGCCTGCAAATGTCTTCAGTGAACGCATCATTCATTTTTACACTTCTTCAGTACTTGAAAACATCGATGATAAGAAAATCATCTGGCTTTGCCTTAAAGACCCACGGGAAAAAGTACTCTCCAGATTCAGCGAATATGGTCTCGATGTCGAATCATTCCTGGATAGAATGTGGTTTATTGATGTCGAGAAACCTGGCGTTGAACCGGCAAAAAACACACTCTATTGCAGTTCACAGACCGACTACATTAAAATAGGCTCCTATGTTGGAAAACTATTCACCGACTATCCGGACTCCCTGCTTATAATAGATGATCTGAATGTGCTTTCGAAAGACAGCCTGCAGGTTGTGGAAAATTTCGGAAAATTCCTGACACGCAGTGCAAGAGAACATTCAGGAAGCATTATTTCCATGCTTAATGTGGGCGGTTCATCTGAAGTGGAAAATGCTATGAAATCTTTTTTTGACGTTATAATCAATATTGACGAAGCCGGTGAGATGCATACTGAAATCGGATTGAAAACACTTGATTTCCGGTATAGTGTTGACAAGGGCGAAATCGAACTGGAATACATACAGAAGAAAGTCAAAAAAGACAGGCTTAAAATCCTTGTAGTGGATGATGAACCTGATATTCCCGATCTTATCAAGCTCTCTCTTGCAACCGAACCATATGATTTCCTGGTAGCATACAGCGGGAAAGAAGCTGTTGAAACAGCCACCAAAGAACTGCCAGATCTTCTTTTATTGGACATCATGATGCCCGACATGGATGGATATGAGGTTGTCGAGAAGCTGAAAACAGTCAGGGAAACAAGTGATATTGCCATTATCATGGTTTCAGCCAAAACCAATGTCGAAGACAAATTGAAGGGCATGGAACTTGGAATAGATGATTACATTTCCAAACCCTTTGATAAAAGGGAAATCAATGCCCGTATTAAAATGGTCATGAAGAGATTTGGGTGGAACCCACCTGAAACTTCTGAATAATAAAGGATAGTTTTCAACACCGAAATGTTAGAACTATTTGCTTCTTTTCCTGATTTGTTGAATAGTTTTAAATATGTTTTAACATCTTCGTTAATACGGGGAATTACTTGCGGTTTTACAACTAAAGAGTTGTACGCATGTAGCTCAAAATCGTATTTGGAGGATGACTAATGGCAGATAAGGATAACAAAGTACCTGAAAATGTTCCCGGGGAGTATTATGTAGACGATGAATGCATAGCATGCCGCCTTTGCACTTCCGACGCTCCGGACAATTTCAAAATGACAGATAATAATTCAACGGCATATGTATACAAACAACCTGAAAATGATTCAGAGATAGCGGCATGTGAGGCTGCGCTGGACAATTGTCCTGTGGAAGCCATTGGTAACAATGGATAAGAAAAATCGGTTTTTGTAAAAAGAAAAGAATAAGGGCATTTTTGCCCTCCACTTTAATTATTGATCCTTGAGAAGTTTCAATGCATCCCTGCATGCTGCAACGGCAGGTGCACCGGAAGTTATGGAAATCACTTCCATGGTTTCCATGATTTCTTCTTTTGTGGCCCCATTCTTAAGAGCACTCTGCATTTGCACCACAGTGCATCTTTCACACTGCTTGGATGCAACAACTGCCAAAGCCATCAAAATCTTCATTTTTGCCGGAAGGGCACCGTCTGTAAGAAGTTTGCCGTTACAACGGTTGTACTTCTTCAGGAAATGTGGATCCAATTCCCCAAGTGTCTTGAGAATCTGTGGTGTGAAGCCCAGTTTCTCGCTCATACTCTCTATCAATTCTTCGTGTTCAAGCTCTTCATGTTTTGACATTAAAATACCCCACTTCAATGAACATACAACATTTGTTTGTATGATATTTAGATTAATCCCTATCTTAAAACTAAGCTGTAATTCATAAATTGAATATGAATGCAAAAGCCGTTGTTTACAGTAAAGGCAGCAATCAGATTGCAATGCATCAGCAATTATGAAACATTACTTGTAATAAAAAAGAAGAGCAGGTAAAGGCCTGCTCATCAAGTTTCTTTCTTGAAGCAGATAAACCAGTCAAGGCAATATTTTCCTTCTTCCACAGTTTCAACCCTTTCTTTGGCAGTCCCACAGGAACCGGGTGGTGGAATGATAACATCATCTCCGGGTTGCCAGTTTGCAGGAGTTGCTATCTGTTCTGCATCGGATTTCTGCATGGCAAGCAGGATACGCTTGACTTCATCCATATTGCGACCGTTGCTCAACGGATAATAAAGAATACAACGGACCTTTGCTTTCGGATCGATTATGAAAACTGCACGTACTGCCTGTGTATTGGAGGCATTTGGCTGCAGCATTCCGAACTTCTTTGCCACTTCCATCGTAAGGTCTTCAATGACAGGGAAATTAACCTCAATATCCTTCAGGCCTTTGTACTCGATTTTTTCCTTGATGGTACGAAGCCATGCAATGTGAGCATAGATACTATCGATTGACAGACCAATCAATTCTGTGTTCAATTCCCTGAATTCGTCCTGCATGCTTGCAAAGGTCATGAATTCAGTCGTACAAACGGGAGTGAAATCAGCCGGATGACTGAAAAGGATTACCCATTTCCCTTTGTAATCATCAGGGAATTTTATTTCACCCTGTGTGGTTTTGGCTGTAAAAGCCGGTGCATCATCGCCTATTAACGGCATAGTTGGGTTTTCATCTTCCATACAAATTCACCTCTTGTGGATCCAGCATAAACCATTATGCTCCAGGATTTATGATGGTCAATTATAATCTAATCAAAATGTAGTTGTACCTTTTGGTGACCTGCCCTATAACCGGACTATTCTGGCAAGGCGCACGGCTTCTTTGCAAAAAGCCAAAGCTTCCGGGAATGAACAGAAAAATTAGCATGAGTTCAAGATTCCATTCAACTTATATAGGATTAGATAAGATGTTGTTCAAATTTCGCTGCAAATACAATGCAGTATCCTTGTTACCCAGCATCTGGAACCGGGTTCCAGCTGCATATTATCCATCATCATAACCGGAGTACCCCGATGACAATTCCAAAAGAATACAACCCCAGCGAGCTTGAGGAAAGATGGCAGAATACATGGGATTTATCCATGTACCATTTTGACTGGGAAGATAATACTCGTCCACAGTACATTATTGACACGCCACCACCATACCCTACCGGTAATTTCCATATCGGTAATGCTCTTAACTGGTGTTACATTGATTTTGAGGCTCGCTACAGGCGCATGAGGGGTTACAATGTCATGTTCCCGCAGGGCTGGGATTGCCATGGCCTTCCTACTGAAGTAAAAGTAGAAGAGATTCACGGAATTACAAAGAACCAGATCCCGAGGATGGAATTCAGGAAGCTTTGTGAGGAACTTACTGCCGGTAATATCGACAAGATGAGGAAAACCATGCTTCGCCTTGGTTTCTCAACTGACTGGAGTAACGAGTTCATCACAATGAACCCGGATTACTACGTCAAGACCCAGCGCTCTTTTGTGAAAATGAAAGACATGGACAGGATTTACCAGGCAGACCATCCGGTTAACTGGTGTCCACGCTGCGAAACCGCAATTGCATTTGCTGAAGTGGAATATGAGGGAAGGGATTCCAGCCTCAATTTTGTACATTTTGATAAAGTAGACATTGCCACCACAAGGCCTGAACTCATTGCAGCCTGTGTGGCAGTTGCAATTCACCCTGATGATGAGAGATACAACAAGAATGTGGGTGAAAAATTAAAAGTTCCTATTTTCGGCCACGAAGTAACAATTATTGCTGACAAGGAAGTTGATCCTGAATTTGGTACAGGTGTAGTCATGATCTGTACTTTCGGTGACAAGCAGGATGTCAGATGGTGGGTTGAACACAACCTGCCACTAAGAAAAGCCTTTGACCGCAATGGAAAGATGACTGCAATTGCCGGCAAGTACGAGGGCATGTCCGCTTCCGAATGCAAGCAAGCAATTATTGAGGACCTTAAAGCAGAAGGCTACATGTACGACCAGAAGCCCCTCGAGCAGAATGTAGGTGCATGCTGGAGATGTAAGACACCAATCGAGATTCTTTCAGAACGCCAATGGTTCGTAAAAATTGAAAATAATGAAATCCTCGAGACCGCTGACGAAATCGAGTGGATTCCCGAATACATGAAAATCCGTCTCCAGAACTGGACAAACACCATGGAATGGGACTGGTGTATTTCAAGGCAGAGGATTTTCGCAACCCCTATTCCGGTCTGGTACTGCAAGAAGTGCGGGGAAACAAAGGTTGCAAAAGAAGAATGGTTACCTCTTGATCCTACGCAGACCCAGCCACCGGAAGCATGTGTATGTGGTGCCACAGACTTTGAAGCAGAGGAAGATGTCCTTGACACATGGATGGATTCATCACTGACAGCCCTCCACGTATCCGGATGGCTCAGCGATCATGAAATGAGACTTCCAACACAGCTTCGTCCACAGGGTCACGATATCATTCGTACCTGGTCATTCTACAGTATTCTCAGGGCAAAAGCACTTCAGGACAGCAAGCCATGGGAATCAATTCTCATCAACGGAATGGTGCTGGGAGAAGATGGACACAAAATGAGCAAGTCCAGAGGAAACATCATCTCACCTGAAGAAGTTACAAAGGAATACAGTGCTGATGCATTCAGGCAATGGGCTGCAATCGGTGGTTCACCTGGTTCAGATGTTATGTTCAGGTGGAAGGATGTAGTCTCAGGTTCCAGATTTTTCAACAAGATGTGGAGTATTTTCCGCTTTTCAATGAACCATCTGGAAGGTTCACTTGATGACATTACCAAACCTGCTGAACTTGGAGCAGTTGACCTGTGGCTGCTCAGCAAACTGAATCGTCTTATCGATGATGTTACAGACAGCATGGACAAGCATCAGTTTGATGAAGCCTACAAGGCAATACGCGGATTTGCATGGGAAACTCTTGCTGACAACTATATCGAGCTGGCAAAGTCAAGATTGTATGGCGATGATGAAGCTGGTAAAAAGGCTGCAAAGTACTCACTTTATGTTACACTCGATGCCATTACCAGAATGCTTGCGCCCTTTGCTCCGTTCTTTGCTGAGGAAGTTTATTCACACATCGGAAACGGAAGCGTGCATGTTCAGGACTGGCCAGTGGCAGATGAAGCCATGGTAAGTGATGAAGCTGAGATGCAGGGTGAACTCATCAAGGAGATTGCAAGCAGTATTCGCCGCTACAAATCCGATCACGGAATTGCGCTTAATGCACCACTGTCAAAGCTTGAGATCTATGGCGGTTTCGGGGACATCACTGATCTTGCAGGCGTCACAAACTCACCAATAGAGGTAATTGAAGGCAAACCTGAATTCGAGCATGTGGCAAAAGAAGTCAAGCCAAACATGGGAGTGATCGGACCGAAGTACAGGAAACAGGCCGGTCAGATTATCGGTGCACTCAAAGCCCTTGATCCTGCTGAAGTTGCTGACATGATTGAAGCAGGGAAAGTTACTGTTGCAGTTGGTGATGAGACGTTTGAACTCGAATCCGATGCTGTGGAAGTTGAAAGAGAAGTAACCTCAGCCGGAAGAGCAGTAGACGTCCTTGAATTTGGAAAAGTGCTTGTTGTAATTGTACGGTAAAACAAGATTCGCAGGGGTTCAAAGCAAGAACCCTGTGTAAATATTCCATACCCCTTTTGTAATGAAATCTACAGCCAGGGCTGCCAAAAACAATCCAAGTAACCTGCTTACCACAAGTGTTCCAGAATATCCAATGAATTTGTAAATCCTTCTGGAAAAATACAGTGTAAAAAGGCATATCACGAAGGTCAGCAGGATTGCAAGTATTACCACCATTTGATGAAGAATTGACTCTGAACTTCCTGAAAGAAGGATTACGGTTGTAATAGTACCCGGGCCGGTCATCATTGGCATTGCAATCGGGAATATCCAGATGTCTTCACGATCCATGGATTCGCTGATTTCCCCTTCAGTGATACTTTCACGGGAAACGTGAGCCAGCATCATATCAAAAGCAATTTTGAAAAGAAGAATGCCTCCGGCAACCCTGAGAGTATCCACGCCTATTCCAAAGAAATCCAGGATACTATCACCCGTTACAGCAAAAAACAGGGCTATCACACATGCCAGCACAACAGCACGTTTTGCGATATGGTTTTTCTCCTGCAGAGTCATGTTGCTGGTTAACGATATGAATGTTATGAGTACTCCAATGGGACTAACAATAACAAAAAGAGAAACAAGGGAATAGATGAAATAACTCAATAAATCCATGTTACTGACTCCCTTAAAATCAAAGTCTCATACCACCTGATTCACTCAAGTCGCTTTGAATCTGCCTCATTGTCCGAATCTGACTCGTCAGACTCCTCAAGAAGACATAATTTGCCAACATCATCACACAGAATTGTGAATTCAGAATTTACCGACTCTACAATCGACCTCAAATGTTCAAGTGCTTTTAAGCGTATTATTCCCTCAGACTTGGTTAACTTTTCAGGATGAGACGTCTCCTTGATAGCATCAAGCATTTTTTCAATATCTTTTTCTTTCTTTTTCAGAATTTCAATTTCCTGTTTTTTCTCAAGAAGGATATCTTCCGGCAGACCGGATAATTTTTCCTCCAGATCTTTGATCTGATCCCCAAAATCCAATACCAGTTTCTGGGCTTTGTCTATAACTTCGGCCTCTGTCGCAAGATCGAAGATAACATCTTCAGGACTTTTCTTAATCATGTAGTCCTCTTCCGGAGTATGGATCTCAATTTCTTTCATGACAGGGGGGACAAAAAGGCGTTCCTCCGAAAGAACCCTTTGATTCATAAATGTGGGAGACACGATCTCAATCTGTGATTCATGAAGACTGTCCAGAATTAACCGGTTGAAGTTTGATTTGTCCGTGAGAAGGGAAGCTATGTTCTTCAGCAATCCTCCTACCTTATAGGTTACAGAAAAATCACCTAGCTCGAGAACATGGACAAAAGGGTCTTCTAATCCAGCCTTTTTAGCTGCATCGAGAAGAGCTTGCTCTATGCTCTCGTGAGGTATATCATATCCAAGTGAAACATTGGTGGAAATAATAGTACCGGAAGACAATATCGTTGTAAGAGGGGTTGACATAAGTTTCAGGTTAGGTATTGTTACTATATCCCTGTCTATGGATTGTATCTCTGTATAAAGGAGGTTTGTCCTTGAAACCCTTCCAAAGACATCACCACTGCGTATGTAGTCACCCACACTGAAAGGATGAGCAAGCCTTAGCATAATACCTGACATACCATTGGATACAAATGTTGTTGAAGAAAGAGCTACGGTGGCACCTACCACAATACCAATTGCACTGATAATAACCTGCTTTGATTCACCTGATATCGGGAGAGCAAACAGTACAAACAAAAATCCTATGAATCCAATTAATATAAGTACTGTATTCCTTACAAGAGAATATGATTTTA
Organism: Methanohalophilus levihalophilus; assembly: GCF_017874375.1. Classification (NCBI taxonomy): domain Archaea; kingdom Methanobacteriati; phylum Methanobacteriota; class Methanomicrobia; order Methanosarcinales; family Methanosarcinaceae; genus Methanohalophilus; species Methanohalophilus levihalophilus. Next base: position 401,124 of record NZ_JAGGLK010000002.1, on the reverse strand, counting down.
AAAAAGAAATTCTCCTGAAAAGGCGCTGAAGAAAAAGAACAAGAACTACCGTAAACACAAAAATTGCAACACTCGTATAGAACAACTCTATTTGCAAGATGCCTAAAACCCCCGTCGGATTGAGAGAAGCAGTTTGCTCCTCTAATACAGATTTGTTTCCTACGGTATTTAAACTTAGATGTAGTGGAGAAGGTTACTTGAGCCTGCCCGCAATCTCCAGCGCAATGGAAGCTACAGCTGTTGCATCCCTGCCGAGGATACGGATCATAGGTTCTTTCCCAATACCTCCCTCGTCATAGATTATTTCGGGAACACGCCCGTATTTTTCAATGGAATAGGATACACCCCAATCCATGGTATGGGTTTCTTCGGGTTCTTCTTCCCTATCAAAGGAAGATACTCCAAGCCCCATCTGGCTACACACTGTCAGGACTTCCCTACAATACTTGATATTCATAGCCGCCCGGAAGCGTGGATCCTGCTCCATTGCAGCAAGGATTATTCGTGCCACATGGCTGCTTGCTTCGAAATCCACATAACCGGCCATTTCCGGTTTGTTGCCTGAGCGCACTATGCGACCCGTAATACCCGCAACATCAGAAACAGTCGAGGCGCCTGGAATAGCCATGGCAATATTGGTACCAACTTCCGGAATCAGTTTTGTAAAAGAGTTTTCTGAAACCAGCATTTCTGAAGCATTCATGACTTCCTTTAGCGCATTGTAGCGATGTGCAGAAGTCCTGAGGGATGCCAGAGGATCTACCGGGGATTTGCCACTGCCAACATGTGGACTTCCGGAAATTGCATTTTCGACAAAACGCTTTGCGCATCTTGCGGCTTCCGCCATATCCAGATCCCTTGCAAGATATGCAAGCAGTGCAGAGGAATAAGTACATCCGGAACCATGGGTTCCACCTTTTACAAATCTGCCGGGAATCGTAGTAAAGCGATCACTCTCAGCCTCATAAACCAGATCGGAGGCATCAAGATGGCCACCTGTTATTATTACATTATTGATTCCACAATCTGCAATCCTGCGGGCAGCTTTTTTCCCTTCTTTCCATGATTTTATGGAAACACCGGAAAGTGCTTCTGCTTCCATTATATTTGGAGTTGTAACCAGACATTCCGGAAGCAGGATGTCACGCATTACGTCAACTGCGTCTTCTTTGAGAAGTTTACCACCAGATTCGGCAACCATAACCGGATCTGCCACAACTTTCAACCCTTGTCTTTTTATGGTTTCTGCAACTGATTCTACGATTTCATTGTTCGAAAGCATGCCAGTTTTTGCCCACCTGACGCGCATATCAGTGCATACTGCATCTATTTGCGAAGTAATGTGAGAGACCGGAATGTCAAATGTGTCCAGTACACCTGTAGTGTTCTGGGAAGTGACTGAAGTGATTGCGCACGAAGGGTGATACCCCAGAGCTGCAAATGTCCTTATGTCCGCTTCAATGCCCGCACCCCCGCCGGAATCCGAGCCTGCAATTGTCAGTAAAACCTTTGATCCAACCATTAATTACACCTGCAATAATCAGAATAATGCACTTTATCTTCGATAGTTTTATATATAGTATTTGCAACAAAAGAGAGTTACACCAATGGCTTTTATGCCTATGGATGATTATTGATTATACTACAATCTATTACACAATTTTAAATTCGGGGTAATATATTATGGGAAACAGGCCTCTGGACATATTAAACAACGCATTGAATGCATCCGTCATCGTCAGACTCAAAGGAGCCAGGGAATTCCGCGGAACACTACAGGGTTACGACGTACACATGAATCTTGTACTTGAAGAAGCTGAAGAACTCAAAGATGGGGAAATCGTTCGTAAGATAGGTAGTGTAGTCATAAGAGGAGACAATGTTGTCTACGTGTCTCCGTAACCTATATGAATAATAGGAACATCAAGGCTGATCCCTCACTATTATATCACAATTATAGAGATACAGAAGGTGACTAAGAGATGTCAAAAGGTACTCCCTCAAGGGGAAAGAGACAGAAGCGTACCCATGCTAAATGCAGGCGCTGTGGAAGCGTATCACTTAACATTCACACAAAGCAGTGCACATCCTGTGGATTCGGCAGGACTCCCAGAATGAGAAGTTACAAATGGCAATTGAAGTGCAAATACTAAACTCCTTTTTTTGCTGAGGTGCAAATGAAAGAAGAATGTGGTGTCGTGGGCGTTCTGATGAACGAGGAACCCCAGAGCGATACTGCTGCACTTCAGATATATTATGCCCTCTACGCCTTGCAGCACAGGGGGCAGGAATCTACCGGCATAACGATCCATGATGGTAAGAGCGTTCGCTCTATCAAAGGCATGGGTCTTGTTCCTGAAGTCTATTCCAGGGAGGACATAATCAACCTCAAGGGAAAAGTCGGCATCGGTCATGTTCGTTATTCCACAACCGGCGATTCAAGGATTGAGAATTGCCAGCCTTTGATTGTAAACTACAAAAGCGGAACTGTGGCAATTGCCCATAACGGTAACCTCGTAAACGGAAAAGAGCTCAGGAACAGGTTCGAAGCAGAAGGAAGAATCTTCATAACTGACTCCGACACAGAGGTTATAGCCCATCTGCTTGTAAAAGAACTGTTGCATCACGACCCTATTGAGGCCATAAAAAACGTAATGGGAAGACTCGTAGGATCGTATTCACTGGCAATAATGATTGATGACCAGTTAATAGCTGTAAGAGATCCCCTTGGATTTAAGCCGCTATGTATTGGAAGAATCGACGGCGGTCTTGTAGTGGCCTCTGAAAGTGTGGCAATTGATACCCTTAACGGGGAACTCATCCGTGATGTAAAACCCGGCGAAGTTATTATTTTCAAAGACGGGGAGTTTGAAAGCCACCAGATTTACAAAAATTCACGCTCATCCCACTGTGTTTTTGAATATATCTATTTTGCAAGACCTGACTCTATTATCGATGGCAGGCTTGTCTACAAAGTCAGGGAAAGAATCGGAAGGGAGCTTTCAAAAGAACATCCCGTAGATGCTGATGTAGTATCCCCGGTACCCGACTCGGGAATTACTTCAGCAATTGGTTATTCATATGAGTCAGGTCTTCGATATGAAGAAGGGTTGATGAAAAACAGGTATATTGGCAGGACTTTTATCCTCCCCGGACAGGCAATGCGTGAAACCGCAGTTCGTCTTAAGATGAATACGATTGCTCAGAATATCAAAGGCAAAAAAGTAATCCTTATTGACGACAGCATTGTCAGGGGAACAACATCACGCAAAATCATAAACATGGTCCGAAAAGCCGGTGCTTCCGAAGTACATGCAAGAATCGGAAGCCCTCCAATAATTGCACCATGTTACATGGGAATTGACATGGCTACCCGCGAAGAACTTATCGCAGCCGGTGAAGAAATCAAAACCGTCAAAAACACAATCAACGCAGATTCCCTTGGATACCTGAGTATTGATGGCCTTGTTAAGGCAATTGGCATTGATCGTGAAGAGTTGTGTCTTGGCTGTCTTACAAGTATTTATCCCATAGAGGTGCCTGGTGAAGAATGTCACTGCAGGCAGCTTACTATGAACGATTTCTGAATATTTGGTGTCTGGAGTTTATCATCCCGGGATCATATACATGAAAGACAATAAGTGTACCTTGTTTCCGGATCACAAAGTTTGCCTGCCGGAAAAAGGTGAAAGTGGATCTTTTCTTGAAGACCGGAAGGACAGGATACACTGCGGCATTGATATTTACGCTCCGGCAGGGACCGAAGTACTGGCAATTGAAGAGGGCATTGTTGTTGATATCGGAATCATGACCTCTCCAGACATCCTTTCTTACTGGAATGAGACCCATTACGTTATAGTGAAAACTGCGAGCGGCATGTTTTGCAAGTATGCGGAACTTGGGGAGACTTCAGTCAGAATTCAAGAGGAAGTAAAGGAAGGAGATCTCATCGGGAAGGTGGGAATGGTGCTGAATCCTGAAAAAATCGATGAGACTGCCCCCTTATACATACAGGATCTGAAAAACAGAAATCCGAGTATGCTGCATTTTGAATTGTGGAATAAAGAGCCTTGTACATCTCCTCCTGATTATCTTGGAGGCAACTGGTTTGAAGAAGGAGTTCCGGATGGATTACTGGATCCTGGACCTTATATCACTGCCAGGATGCAAGAATAACCCCAGAGACAGAAGATTTTAATTCAGGCTTTTTCATATATAAATCAGAAAACGGAGGCATTCAATTGAGTATGGATGAAATAACTGAAAAAACGCAGGACGAAAATTCCGAACAAGACACTCCCAAGTGCAGCATACTGGCCCCGGGGGGATGCAAATACACCAAATACCTGTTTATATTTGCGATTATTCTCCTGATCATCGGGATATGGACATCCTTTTAATCGATAGTCCATAAGTAGCTATTAATAGAATACCTCCTAAAAAATAAAACATGGAGGGATGCGAGGGTATTTGTGAACTCTCTGTAAAGGGAGTTTACCTTGTTGAAGTTACAGAGGGCGTGGCTACGGCAATCATTCTTGAAAGCAAGAGTGGAAACCTCGTTCCTATTTATGTTGGGCATCTGGAAGCCCTCTCAATTAACCAGGCATTCAATAACCAGATGGCTCCCCGCCCCTTAACCCATGATCTCCTGATGAATATCCTCCAGAGAAATGAGATCAGTGTCGAGAACGTCATCATTGACGAAATGATAGACGGAATCTTTTACGCAAGCATCACTATCCGGAAGAACGGAGTGAATATGGAATTTGACGCCCGCCCAAGTGATTGTATTGCAGTTGCCCTCAGGGCGAAGATACCAATCTACATGAGTGAGGAAATTCTGGAGGCGGAAGCAATCAACCCCGAAAGACTCGAAGGTGCGGAAGTCTTTGACACTCTTCTTTAATTCGATTTTCAGAAGTAGCTTGAGAGAGTTGTCTGGGATGACATTTCCTGCAAACCTGAGACCATGACCCCGACCCTGCGGACTTCAACATTGTTTTCTTCAAGAAATTGTGAAAACAGCGAGCGTGCGGTGGTAATGATTATTTCTTTTTCCGAGGACGGCAGGTTTAGTGTTTTGTTCCTGCTATAGGTTTTAAAATGTGACGTGATGATGGTTATTGAAACCTGTTTGTACGAAAGTTTACGCTCATGAAGCCTTTCAATCACATCGTTTGAGAGCTTTTCAATTTCCTGCATGATTTCCCCGACATCCGACGAATTGCGGGATAATGTTGCAATCCTGCCGATCTGGTCCGTTCCTCCACGTGGATTCACCGGGGATTCATCAATGCCCTGCGCCGAAGCCTTAAGCCATGCACCCCGGTTCTTACCAAAAGCTGAAACCAGTTCCACAGCATCATATTTTGCCAGCTCACCAACGGAGCTGATATTCATTTCCTCAAGCTTTGAAGCGGTGACCTTCCCCACACCCCATAACTTTCCCACAGGTTTATCGTTCAGGAAGTCAGCAACTGCATCCGGCGTGATAACAGTCAAGCCGTCAGGCTTCTGCTCCGAGGAGGCCATTTTGGCAATGAGCTTGTTGGGACCAATACCCACAGAACATGTCAGTTTTTCATGCTCCAGAACTTCCTGCTTGATCTGCTGTGCAATCTCCTCGGCACAGCCAAAATCGCCGTTGCAGTGTTCCGAAATCTCAATGAAAGCCTCGTCAATGCTTACCTGCTCAAAAAAATCCGGCGAATCCGCATGGCTTTCGATTATCCCCATAATCCTGTCGGAAACTTCCGTGTAGAATTCCTTGCGCACCGGGAGGTAAACAGCATCGGAATTGAGTTGCCTGGCACGCGAGCAGGGCATCCCGGAATGTATCCCGAATTCCCGGGCCACATAGTTGCTGGTGCTCACCGAGCCGCCCTCACCCCTGCCGGAATACATGCAGACCACCACGGGTTTGCCACGCAGGGAAGGGTCTTCCCGCTCCTCAACGGCTGCGTAAAAGTAATCCATGTCAACATGAGCAACGATGCGGGACATTGCAAAAGAGATGGTTTGCAGGGGTTTTATCGTTTGTGGATCTGGTATTTTGGAGAGATGTTTTGATTCGAGCATTGTGCAGGTTTAATTCTATTTTTAAAAACTCAAGATAATGAAGAGGTTCGCACAATGCAAAATAATAATGGATTGAAGGTTTTCCTTAGCTATTCGCACAAAGACAATGAACCCAATTCTCCACATATTGACAATTTCCTAAACCATATCGCTCCCCTCAAAGCAGAAGGGCTAATAGATGAATGGTATGATGGAAATATATTATCTGGCGAGTACCAACAACAAATTGATCAAAAATTGGAGAATGCAGATATTATTTGTTTATTTGTGTCGGCGAATTTTCTGAGCTCTGAAAATTGCAGAATCGAAAAAGAAAAAGCTCTCGAGTTAAGATGCAAAAGGATGGTTTCGGTACTTCCAATCATTTTATCCCCATGTGGATGGCTAGATAACAAAGGGATTTCAGATTTATTAGCAACTCCTAAAGATGGAAAACCGGTTTCAGATTTTTCAAACTCAGATCAGGCATGGCATGAAGTGTACACTCGATTAAAAAATATAGCTATGAATGAACTGAAAATAAAGCATCTTGCATTAAAAGATGATTTCAAAAATTTCTTGCAAGATACTGAGATGCTAACAAAAGCAAACTCAAAAAAGGAAAAACTCTTCTTGGATGATATTTTTGTTCCAGTTGAATTAGAAAAGTATGTTGATTATAAGGTAGATGAAAAAGTTAGTTCTGATTTATTAGTAGACAACCTATTAGAATGCAAAAGGATCATCATATCTGGAGAAGCCCAATCAGGCAAGACAACTTTGTGTAAGAAAATATACTCAGATCTTAGGGATTTGAACCTTATTCCTGTTTATATTTCTGACAAAAGGAATAGATTTGTAGGTAAAATCGAAAATTTCATCTCCGCTTCATTAGATGAACAATATGAGAATTTTGAGAATATTGAAATTGACAAGAATAGAATAATTCCAATAGTAGATGATTTTCACTATGCCAAAAACAAGGAAAAACATATTGATAATTTATTGAATTATACACACTCCATCCTAGTTGTCGACGATATTTTCGGATTGAACATTGAAGATGAAACGCTGATTTCCTCATTTGCAAACTTTAGGATAAAAGAATTAAAACCTTCTCTGAGATATGGATTGGTCAAAAAATGGGTAAGTTTGTCAGATAACGATATTGTTACCGATTATCAAAGTATTGACAAGCACACGGGACTTATCAATTCCACCTTAGGCAAAAACATTGGAAAAGGAATCATGCCTGCATACCCTTTCTTCATACTATCAACTATACTTGCATACGAAACATTTTCAATTTCTCTTGACCAAGAAATAACCTCGCAAGGTTACTGCTATCAAGCGTTTATATATTTCTATTTAAGAAGAAATGGTGTGAAAAACGATGAAATTGATATTTATATTAATTTTTTAACCGAGCTGGCATACCACATTCACGAAGAAAATAAAGAAGAACTAAGTCCTGAAGACTTTGCTCAGTTTATGGTTTCATATCAAGAAACTTATAATCTTCCAATAAAAGAAGAGATTGTACTTTCCAACCTAAGCGAAATTGTGTCAATTGATAGTTTCAGAAATTATTCATTTAGATACCCATATTTCTATTATTACTTTGTTGCCAAATATCTTTCAGATCACATCGATGATACAAAGGTGATAGAAGAAATTAAAAGAATACTAAACAATCTCCATCAAAACAAAAATGCATACATATCTATTTTTCTAACCCACCACTCCAAAAATAATAGAATATTTGAGGAAATAGAAGGTGTGGCACTTTCGCTATTTAAAAAATATAGGCCTGCAACATTAACAAAAAAAGAGACCAAATTTTTCGATGCTCAAGCACATAATATCGTAAAAGCAGTCTTACCACCATCTAATAATAATCCCGAAAAGGAAAGAATGGAGCTGCTAACCCTTCAGGACGAACTCGAACAATCCAATGAAAGCGTAGAACAGAGTGATGAATTCCCTGAAAATGATAATTTCGCTATCGAATTAAGGAGAGCTGTAAAAACAGTAGAAGTGATGGGATGTATCATAAAAAATAGGGCGGGTTCACTGAAAAAAGCAGAGCTAGAGAAATTATTTGAAGACGGAATGGATATCCACTTGAGAGTTTTATCAGCTTTCTTTGATTTAATTAAAGACGAGACAAATCAAAATGAAATTGTGGATTTTATAGCTGAGCGGATGGATCATCTAGAAGAAATCAAGGATACGCACAACAAACCAAATCTAGAAGAAAAAAAGGAGATGGCTAATAAACTATTTTGGAACATTAACTATTTTGTTGTATGTGGATTTATTGAAAAAATAATTCATTCACTAGGATCTGACAAATTGCTTGAAATTGTTAAAAAGGTTTGCGATGAAGTTGATACACCTGCATCATTTCTGGTAAAACATGGCATCTTAATGGAATACAACAAAAATGTAAGAATCTCCGAAATTGCAGGGAAAAACAATGAAGATAGTTTTTCAGCTATAGCAAAAAAAGCTATTCGACTAATGGTTATTAACTACTGCACTTTGAATAGAATAACATACGCAGATAGACAACGTCTGAATAGTCAACTAGGAATTTCTTCAAAAATTACGATTCCAGAACAAACACATGAAGGATAATTGTGTAGCTTGAAAAATCCACATGTGAGAAGAACATATCGTCTTTCAAAAGCCAACCACTTAATAACTCAAAAGTGATTACCATCACATTTTCAGGAATCTCAAATACCGAATCTTCAATCCCGGTGATCCAATATTTGAAATCAAATCCCCCCTGAGAAATAGAATTGGGAAGGAAAAACCTGCCCAAAAGCAAATTATTCCTTTTTGTATTCACAATTTCCACATGTCGGGCATGGTGGCAAAACATCATCATCGTCATCAAGCGTTACTTTTGTGCCACACACCAAACAGATATATGTTCCTTTTCCGGGTTTTTCCCCGCATTTGTAAACCATCTTTTACCTCCTGAAATCTATTTCAAATAAATATTTGTTAGATGGTTTATCAATTTTACCTCAGTAACCGGATTCAGGAAATATCTTCAGGATTCAACCCATATTATGCTGATTTAAACATGAATAAGGACTGTTCCCTCTCCCTGCTGTGATCAACAATCGGTGCCGGATAATCCGGAATGCGATGTTTTTCATCATGCCCAAGCCTGTGAATACGCTTTGGATCAACATCCGCCAGTTCAGGAACCCATGTTTTGATGTATTCACAATCTTTATCGAACTTTGTTTGCTGCAGCCATGGATTGAAAATTCGGAAGTATGGCTGGGAATCCGCACCTGTGGATGCTGCCCATTGCCAGTTGCCGTTGTTTACGCAGGGATCGTAATCAACAAGATGTTGGGCAAAATAGCGCTCCCCCCACCTCCAGTCGATGTGCAAGTCCTTTACAAGAAAAGATGCTGCAATCATCCTTACCCGGTTGTGCATGTAGCCGGTGGTGTTCAACTGCCTCATTCCGGCATCAACTATCGGGAAACCCGTTTTTCCTTCACACCATTTCCTGAAGCTGTCCTTATCATCAATCCATTTCAATGAATCGTATTTTTTCCTGAACGAATGGCCGAACACATGCGGATTGTTGTAAGCAAGGTGGGTGAAAAAATCACGCCAGTAGAGCTGGGTAATCAGTGGATGATTTTTACCAAACTCATCAGCTAGGCAATGATAGACTTCCCTGATAGAAACCGTGCCGAATTTATTGTGAGCCGAAAGCCCGGTGGTAGCGTCAAGTGCAGGATAATCTCTTTCATCCTGATAGTTTTCAAAACGCTTCGGATTGTCGAGGATCTCTAATCCGTTTTCCCGGCCACCCTTTGAGTAAAGGTTTTCATTACGATCTTTCAGAATGTGTTTCAGGATACCTCGATCCTCACCTTTTATATTGCCTTTGAAAAAGTTTCCTGATTCCACCATGGAAGGATACTCAACAGGAAAGCTGCGTGATGCTTTGAAGAAAGGAGTGAAAACAGAATACTTTTTTCCGTCTTTAGTCGCTATGTCTTCAGGTTCATTGAGAAGAATATCGGGACTCGCAAAAAAGCCTACCTGATGCTTATTGCACACTTCTTCAATCAGAGAATCTCTTTTGCTACTGAAAGGAGTATAGTCCCTGTTTACAAATACGGCTTCTATTTGCTGATTTTCAATCAGTTGTCCAATGACATCATGTGCCTTCCCCTGAAAAATGTGTAATTTGCCTTCCCTGCTTTCAAGTTGAACCTCAAGATCCAGCAGTGATTCCCCCATGAACTGGAATGCATTCCTGCTGAAATATCGGTTCTTTTCAGTCTGTCCCGGATCAAATATGAAGCATGGAATTACTTCCTCTGAATTTTGCAGGGCACTTATCAAACCGGTATTATCATCCACACGGAAGTCGCGCCTGAAAACAAAAAGTGATTTCGCATATTTCCCCACTTCCACACCTCGCTAGTTGTGTATATAATGAAGTAATAGATTAAACAATAATTGTATTCGCATTGACTGGGGAGAAATAGGGGAGATGATGGAATGAACACAGATCAGAGAAAAATTATTCAAATTGTCACGTTAGCCACCTTTTTAATAATGGTTTTCGTCAATTTCCTGGCCAACGCCCTCCCGATTAATGGCGTCACTGCTGGACAGGTATCAGACTCGTATCAAAATCTTTTTGCTCCAGCAGGAGCGACTTTTGCCATCTGGGGGCTTATATACCTGTTACTGGCAGGTTACACGCTCTACCAGCTTGGAATTTTTCAGGGAAAAACAAACACCTACAAAACTGAGCTCATTAATAAAATTGGAATCCTGTTCTCTGTATCTTCCATTGCCAATGCATCATGGATATTCGCATGGCATTACGAAATAATCCCATTATCCATGTTGCTGATGATTGTGATTCTGGTTTGCCTTATACTGATAAATCAGCTTACAGGAAAAGAACAGTTTTCAAAAATGGAATATTTCTTTGTTAGATTGCCTTTTAGCGTTTACTTCGGATGGATAACAGTAGCAACCATTGCAAATGCAACCATTCTTCTTGTCAGTCTAGGATGGAAAGATTTTATCCTGAGTGATGTCTTGTGGGCTATTATAGTAATTTTCCTGGGAATTGTGATCGCAATTGCAACCATGCTTAAAAACAAGGATATTGCCTACGGGCTTGTTATTGTTTGGGCATACTCAGGAATATTGCTAAAGCATATTTCACCGGAAGGATTTGGCTATCAATATCCTGCAATAATCAATACAACAATTGTTTGTATCGCATTATTGCTTCTCGCTGTGGCTTATCTGGTGATCTCAAAAAGGAAAGGAAGAGTGAAAGAAAAGACATCACTCCATTGATCTGGCAATTTTGAGAATCTCATCTGAGCCAATCTGGCCACTGATTATGATCATTGCATTCCCGTCAACCCAGAAAAGAGATACAGATCCATCTTCTTCATCCACCTTAAGTTTTCCAGTCGCTCCATTGATATCAACTTCCGCTCCCTCATATTCAATTTCAAAACCTATTTCATTTTCAAAGAATTGTTCATGTATTGAGATAAATGCAGAGCCATTACTATATCTAAGGAACGTGATTTCCTGAATGCTGCCGGACGAAAAAGTATCTGCAGAAGCGCTATAGAACTCAAATCCTTCTGGAATGTATGAAGGCACTTGAATATCATTTTCAATCAGTTCCTGTGCTTCATCAATAGTTGGCCCCTGTGGGGCTGCATTGACATATTCATCAAAGGCTATGACTTCAACCCCTTCCGGAATTTCAAACTCAAACTCAGAATCCGGGATTCCTGTGTTAAGTTCCAGATCCCTGTATTCGATAATCGTGTCAAATGATGACTCTGTACCATGCATTTCAAACCTTAGTGGCATCCACGTTTCTGTGTCAATCCATGCTTTCATTTCGATGGGGTAATCGTCTTTAGGACTTCCGTGAATTACGTAAGTTTCTCTACCATCGATGCTGGAAGTTCCTTCAAGAGTGAAATCATTCTCATCAATTAACAATTCAACTAATTCAAACGAGTCCACACGATATCCATAATAAATAGCCATTGGGTCTGCTTCTCCAACAATTACAGCATTCTGCCCCTGATCAAATATCCACATGGTTTCCCCATTGGAAGCAACAACCGAACCTTCATTTTGCCATGAATTATAAAAAAAAGTGAAAGTGTCTGCTGAAAGTTGTTCAGGTTCTTTTTCAGTATAAGAGAACTCCTTGATCGTTTCTCTTACCTTGCCAGGGTTTTTGTAGATTATTTCGCTTACAGACACCATTTCCTGCGTAGCCGTAGATGCCGTAACATGAACTGTAGCAGAATAGTCCTCTATCTCAGACTGTCTTTGTTCATATTCCTCAGCAATTTGCTCAGCAGTGCTATCTTCGCCGACGCATCCCGCGGAAAAAAGAAGGACGGCTGTGATCAATAAAATTAGCGTTAAATTTTGTATATTCATACTTCCACTCCGTAAGTAATGGAGTAGAAGTGCTTACATTATAAAAATATAATCTTTATAGTGCAAATGTAGTAAATGTGATTTGGTTTGTAGTACATGCGTAGCTATTCAAACCAGACTCGAAGGACAAAGCTCACTAATCTTACAAATATCGCACTTCGGCTTGCGGGCATCGCAGACATTGCGCCCGTGCAGGATTAGGGTCATGGAAAGATCATCCCATTCTTCCCGCCTCGTGAGTTGCATCAGGTCTTGCTCGATTTTCACAGGATCTTTGTTTTTGCTAAATCCAAGCCTCCCTGAGAGACGTTTAACATGAGTATCAACTGCCACACCATCAACAACCCCAAAACCCCGTGCAAGCACAATATTAGCAGTCTTGCGGGCAACTCCCGGAAGTTTCAGCAAGTCTTCCATGGTGTTTGGGACCTCACTGCCGAATTCCGTGATGATGAGTTGTGCACTTTCCCTGACATGTTTCGCCTTGTTGCGGTAAAAACCGGTGGAATAGATTTCCTTTTCAAGGGTTTCCTGATCGGCATTCGCGAAATCCTCTACAGACCTGTACTTTTTGAAAAGCTTCTCTGTAACCATGTTCACCTGCGCATCGGTGCACTGGGCGGACAGAATGGTTGCAACAAGTAACTCAAGAGGATTGTTAAAATGAAGTGCAGGTTGGGGATTAGGGTATTCATTTTGCAGGATCTCCCAGATAGCGGGAAAATTGGATCGGTTGTCGGAGACCATGTTATTACATACTTCGCATGCCATAATAAAGATATGGGATTTTGTTACAACTATTCAAAGAATAGCTAACGAAGGTAATAGTTAAAACTCCTCAGGATATAGGTTAAATGAAAATGAATCGAAAAATCTTCCACCCCCTGGAGGTAATACACCCACGTTCCCTCAAAAACCTAAGCTATCAGCTTCAAGCCCTTATCAAGGAGAGACTATGGCTTAAGATATTGTTGGGGATGTTTCTGGGAATTATCGCCGGCCTGTTGCTGGGACCGTCGGCTGGATTTATAGCGCCAGACACAGCAAACATAATAGGGGAGTGGATAGCCATCCCTGGTTACATATTCCTGGCATTGCTACAAATGATCGTTGTTCCTCTTGTTTTTGCATCCATTATCCGTGGAATTGCATCCGGTGAGAATATGGAGCAATTGCGTAAGATGGGACTTAGAACCGTAGCATTTTTCCTGGCAACCACCGCAATCGCCATCATCATAGGTCTTGGCATAGCAACACTTGTGCAGCCGGGCATGTTTCTGAGCGGTGACATACTCCAGTCAACTATGGAAAATTCAGCATATGTCACTCCGCAGAATGAAATGGATATGCCATCGCTTTCCGATGTTCAGGGACTTGTTGGAACGCTGCTTCCGACTAATCCGTTAAGTGCCCTTGTGACAGGACAAATGCTGCAGGTTGTCATGTTCTCAGTAATTATAGGGATCGCACTTGTTTCCATGGCACCTGCAAGCTCCAAACCACTCCTGGAACTGCTGGGTTCAGTACAGGAAGTCACCATGACAGTTGTAAAATGGAGCATGCTATTGGCACCGTTTGCTGTATTTGGCCTGTTGACAAAATTCACGATTAATCTGGGAATTGACACCCTTCTGGGCATGACTGTGTATGTGGGAACAGTGCTTGCCGGCCTGCTGATTATGATGCTGATTTACCTGATCATTGTTTTTGTCTTAACAAAAATGAATCCTATGAAGTTTTTACAATCAGTACGTGACTTGCTCCTGCTGGCATTTTCCACATCAAGTTCTGCTGCAGTCATGCCCCTCTCAATTAAAACTGCGGAAGAGAAACTTAACGTCAGGCCTTCTGTGTCCCAGTTTGTCATCCCGCTGGGAGCAACTATCAACATGAACGGAACAGCACTGTACCAGAGCGTTGCTGCCGTATTCCTTGCTCAGGTTTTTGGTGTGGATCTGGGAATTGGGGAACTCGCCATAATCATGATAACCGTAGTGGGAGCATCCATCGGAACCCCGGCAACTCCGGGGGTGGGAATTGTAATCCTTGCCATGATATTAAACAGCGTAGGCATTCCGGCAAGTGGTATTGCTCTCATAATAGGCGTAGACCGTATTCTGGATATGAGCCGCACTTCCGTCAATGTGACAGGAGATATTGTGGCATGCACGGTTGTTGACAGGTGGGTTGGAGGAGAAAAAACCGCAGAAGAAGAGCGTCTGGAATCTAATCTGAGAGAAAGGGAAAGAAGGATGAAGAGAGAAGACGTTGTCGTGAATTCCCACTCCTGAATCCTGCTCTGAAGAGAAGAATACGCTAGTTTTTAAACTAGAACTGCTATTAAGGGTCATTTCAAGAAAAGAAGGCAAATGGAAATGGATTCAACGAACCCCTCCGAGAAGAAAACGTTCCGGAGAAAATTCAAAAAAGAGCATGTGAAAACTAAAATTTCCAATAAATTGCTAAATCATATCATAATTATATTCCTGTTTTTCATCCTCCCCATATCTATTGTTCTTATTGCCGATAGTCAATTGTGGGTAACAATTCCGGATATTATTCTTGATTTCCTGAAATTGGTGGACATTGTATTGATTTCCTATGCATTAGCCACCATATTCCTCAAATTCACCGTGAATATCATTCCAAACTGGTTTGAGAGCGTGGGAAAAAGGGAAGAAAAAATACTACTCAGCAAGATATACATTGCCTTTGTTTATGTACTGGCAACTGTCATTATTTTCTGGCAGGTTGGAATAAGCTCACAAAACATCGTGATATTCCTGGGTCTTATTGCTACCGGATTTGCTTTTGCCATAAGGGACGTCATCCTTTCATATTTTATCTGGTTCATACTGCTAACAAAAAAACCGTTTAAAATTGGGGATTACATAAATGTGGGAGAGGAAGAGGGGCAGGTAAAACATATCGGCCTTTTTTACGTAGTAATATATCCATCCAGGCACGGAGGATATTACAAAATACCAAACAAAGTATTCCTGGAAAAACCCATTAAAAACTATGGTGTAAGCGCTTTTGAATCAACTTTTGATTATTATCTGGAAGAAATCCCCAAGGATCTCAAAACAAGGATTACCAGTGTTGTTGAGAAAGCCAGAGAAGTTGAGAACATAAACATGAAACTGGTGCTGGATTCCGATAGTGACGGACTAAAACTGACAGCTTACTACAGATCAACTTTTGATGAAAGGGAAACAGTGCGTCACAAGATACTTGGCATGATTCTGGAAGAAATGGATTTTCTAAAGGCGAAGTAATCGTTTTTTCTAATACGGAGTATACGTCTCCAAAACCACCTGTATAGCCGCAATTGGAACGGTTGCCGGGAACAATGTGAAAATACCTCCCTTTGCCCATGAAAACATGAGCGAATAAACTCCATTGATTACCTTAGGAGATATAGTCCGGATGGGACAAATTTTGCCAATTCTTTTACTATGAATAGGTTAATATATTTTATTTGTATTTTAATTAGAGTAGTCAGGAGGTACGAAAAATGACAGCTGTATCTATTAAAAAAATCGGTGCTCTTTCCCTTGCGAAGATTTTAGGAATAATCCATGGCATCCTGGGTGTTATAGTCGGAATTTACATGACCATTATGTCATTTCCGATTGGTTTTGGCATTGGCCCCGAAACCACGGCGGCTGGAACAATGCCGGGAATTGGATCACTTCTCCTGCTTCCACTTATTTACGGAGTGATGGGGTTCGCTGCTGGTATAATTACTGCCCCAATATATAACGGTGTAGCCGGGAAATTAGGTGGCATTGAGATAGAAGTCGAATAATTAAATTATACTACGGGACAACAAATCATTTGTCCCAAAATCTTCACTTTCATCCTTTTTTTGCAAAAAACAACAACTCAGATATTTCCAGAGCCAGAGCTCAATTAAATCTGGAAAAAGAAAAAAGAAGAGAAGAGTCGGGTTTATTCTAACCCGAACTTAACAATATTTTCGTCGGCAAGTGCCTGGATCTTCTTAAGTTCCTCGTCACCGCCTTCTTTTGTGAACAGGTGTTTGAACCTGCGCTGCATCTTCAGGTAATCCTCAACAGGCTTTTTCTGCTTGCCTATTTTCTTCACTGAAGTAATTTCACCGTCTTCCATTTCATACAGTGGCCAGAGACCGGTCTGGACTGCCAGCTTGGCAATTTCCACGGTCTTGGAAGTATCGAATCCCCATCCTGTTGTACATGGTGCATGTGCATGGATATAGGTTGGACCTTCAACTTCAAGGGCCTTCTTGACCTTCTTGATCAAGTCCTTTGGATAACCAAGTGAACATGTTGCAATATACGGAGAACCATGTGCGGCCATAATAGCAGGCATGTCCTTCTTTGGACGTGGGTTTCCGAAAGATTCGGAACCTGCAGGACTGGTGGTTGTGGATGCGTCAAATGGTGTTGCACCACTTCTCTGGACACCGGTGTTCATGTATGCCTCGTTGTCAATACAGACATAGGTCATATCATGGCCTCTTTCGAATGCACCGGAAATACCACGCATTCCGATATCAAGAGTCGCGCCGTCACCGCCCATTGCGATAACTTTTGTCTTCTCGAACTTGCCCAGTGCCTTAAGTCCGGCTTCAACACCTGAAGCAACTGAACCGGCATTCTCAAACAATGAATGAATCCATGGAACGCCCCATGAGGATTCAGGGTAAGGAGTGGTCATAACCTCAAGACATCCCGTCGGGGATATGACAATACAGTCCTCGCCTGCAGCCATCAGGACAAACTTGGCTACCATTGCGTCACAGCAGCCTGCACATCCTCTGTGCCCTGCTTCAAAAAGGAAACTCATAGCAATTCCTCCTTCAAATCAGCATACTGGCTCTCGACCGATATACCTGATTTCATAACGTTTGCTGCTTCATCAACAATCTTCTCAATGGTGCTTACCGGAATGTCACGGCCACCATGACCAATCATACGGCCGATAACCGGCACATCAATACTGGTGTTGTAGAGACTTGCCTTGGTTTCGGTGAAAAGGGCACCTTCATTGAGACCAAGAGAAATATTCTTGTCAATTGCAACAACGACTTTTGCGTTTTTGATAACATTGTGGATAGCTTCAACCGGGAAAGGCCTGAAAGATCTTACCTTAAGAAGACCTACCTTCACACCTTTTGCTCTGAGAGCATCAATTGTATCCTTGATTGTTCCGATAACTGAACCCATTGCCATCAGGATAATTTCGGCATCTTCGGTTTCATACTCGTCAACAAGTCCGCCATAGTAACGGCCAAAGACCTTCTGGAAGTCGCTTGCAGCTTCCTCAATCTTGGCAAGAGCATTGTTCATCGCCTTCTGCTGGAGATACCTGAATTCAGTGTAGCTCTCCGGATCAGCAAATGCTCCGAAAGTCATTGGGTTCTTTGAATCAAGTGTTAATTCAGGATTGTATGGAGGAAGATATTCATCCACGAGATCCTGCTCAAGAAGCACCAGAGGTTCATAAACGTGAGAAAGAATGAAACCATCCATGCAGACCATTGCCGGAAGCATGACGTCCTTGTCCTCAGCTATCTTATATGCCTGTGCAGTCATGTCAGAAGCTTCCTGAAGATCTTCAGCATAAAGCTGTATCCAGCCGGTATCCCTCTGGGAGATTGAATCCTGCTGGTCATTCCAGATATTGATTGGAGCACTAACAGCCCTGTTGGCAATTGTCATGACGATTGGAAGCCTCATACCGGATACATTGAAAAGTATCTCATGCATGAGTTCCAGACCCTGTGATGTGGTAGCAGAGTAACATCTTGCACCTACTGCCGCGGAACCAACCAGAGCGGAGAGTGCAGAGAATTCGGACTCTACCATGATATATTCACAGTTTGGTATTTCACCGTCGGCCATGAATTGTGACAGGTCTTCCACAATGTGAGTTTGTGGAGTGATTGGATATGCTGAGATTACATTTGGTTTACACACTTTTACAGAGTGAGCAACCGCATAGGAACCTTCCACAACATCCATTTTATCCTTGTTAAGATCACGAATAACTGCCATTATTTCTCCTCCAGTACCATGGAGATTGCATCTTTTGGACATTCATTTGCACAAATGCCGCATCCTTTGCAGAAATCATAGTCGAATTGGAAATAACCGTCTTCCCATTCAAGTACTGACATGTCAGGGCATAACAGTTCACACAATTTGCATTTGATGCACTTGTCATAATCATACACGGGTCTGAATGTTCTCCATCCACCGGTCTTGTTTACGCGGGTAGAACCTGGTTCGCAAACTCCGCCAAGCCTGATACTCATCATGCATCACCTCTGATCTGGTTGTAAGCTTCAAGTAAAGCCTCTGCGTTTTTGTCCCCGATCTTGCCCGGGAACCTTTCCTTGACTGCACGCACAATGGAATCCGGCTGGATTTCACCGGTTGCACCTGCGAATGCACCGAGCAAAACAGTGTTAACAATTGGTCTGCCAATAATGTCAAGAGCGACTTTTGTAGCGTTTACAGTCATGACTTTTGCTTTTGTATTAAGGTCAAATTCCTCTGGGTCAAAGTCACTGTTGATGATGATAACACCAGTATCTTTGGCACCGCTTGCAATGTCCACGACTTCAAGCAGAGTTGGATCCTGTACAATTACGTAATCTGGTTCGTAAACCTGACTCCTGAGCCTGATAGGAACATCACTTATACGAGTGAAGGCCTGAACCGGAGCACCACGCCTCTCCACACCGAAGGCTGGGAAGGCCTGGCTGAACTGGCCATCTTCAAAAGCAGCAACGGCCAATAACTCAGCAGCAGTTACCGAGCCCTGTCCTCCTCTTCCGTGTATCCGAATTTCTTTCATGTTAACTCTCCACAATAATAACGGAAATTAGATTGATAATATTACATCAGAGCCTCGCCACATGTCAAAAAATGTTAGGGACTCCTATCTGCAATGTTTAATGGTGTACAATCATTATTACTATTTAGTCTTTCGGTGATGACAACGTTCGAATATTTTGAATTGGTAAGATTAATCTACCATATACATCAAACTGAAATAGGAATCGGGATAGATTCCTTGCCAACTAAAAAAGATGATTTGTGCGGAGGAGGGCTTTGAAGCCCTCTTGCTCCACCGAAGTGGGCGTCGAACGTGGCTTGTCACAATTAATACCTAGCATAAAGAATGAATAGGGAGGTTTTATACCTCCGCGCCGACGCCCCTACTCAATTCAGAAACCAATTTTGCAATCATTCTTATTCCTCCATGTACGTTTTGAAGTTTGAACTTAAAATGAGACAAAAACCTCGAAATCAAGTTCATAAGAAGACTTAAAATGCTGATCTCTATGCCGATACTAAATGTAACCTCCACACAATGATAACATTGATCAATAAATAGGTGACTGAATAAATATATTTCGGGGACTTGCTATAACCCCCATAATTTCAATAGAAAGCTTCAATGAATTAAACCAAGGCAAAATACACACAATTGAGAATTGTGATCTAAGAACAGATGATAAACACTCCTATCATTTCAGACTGTCGTTTAGACACCTTCAGAGCATATCCTTCTAAGATTCTCCAGAATTATTTCCGGGTCTCGTACACCCTGCAAAGATGAACGCATTTTCCTCGCACCTTTGAGCCCCTTCAAAAACCATCCCGAATGTGCCTGCAGATTCACATGGGAGACAAGATCAAACTCCTCAAGCAACTTGAGGTACTCTGAAAGGCAGGTCAATTTATCCTCACAAGCAGGGGCCTGAACAATTTCACCATTCTCAAGATAAGAGCCGATTCGATGGAAAATATCAGGATCTCCCATGGCAGCCCTCCCGATCATCAATGCCTGACAACCTGTATATTCAAGTACCTCTGCAGCTTTCGGACCATCCACAATATCCCCGTTTGCAATAACAGGAATTGAAACTTCCTCACATATCCGGCGGGTAAACTCATGATTCGCAACTCCCGAGTAACCCATTTTTGCAGTCCGGCCATGAACGGCCAGTGCACATGCACCGGAAGATTCGATTTTTCTGGCAATTTCCAGCGTATCATCGATATTGTCAAGAATTCGTATTTTCGCAGTTATCGGAATCTCGGTAGCTTCTGAAACAGATTCTACAATAGAATAGATTTTATCCGGAGACCCCAGAAGAGCCGAGCCTGCACCACAACTCATTATAGCGGAAGACGGGCAGCCGAAATTGATGTCAATACTTGAAGGCATGAATTTCTCAGTTAGAATTGCAGCGGCCTCCCCCATTGTTTCCGGATTGCTGCCAAACAGCTGTATTCCGTAGGGGCCTTCTTCGTCAGCGGATTCCGCCCTGCCAAGTGCTCCGGAATCAGCATGCAAAATGGCATCTGCATTCACCATTTCCGTAATGCAATAGTCGGCTCCATACCTTTTGCAGAGGATCCTGTAAGCCCGGTTTGTAACATCAGCCATAGGGGCGAGAATTAACTTCCCCTGAAAAAAAGTGTTCTTGGATTGCATTTTGCCAGAATTCCCGAATGAATCTCAGGTATCTTTAAGCCCCTTTAAGCCCAGATTTTCCAGATACCATAGGCACTTACTTTTCCAGGAACATCCTCCGCATATTTCAAAAATATCATCACTGCTAAGCTGATTTTTCATATAATCGACCAGATGATTGTAAGTTCCGCTATATCCCTCTTCAAATCCAAGCTTTTTTAGGATTAATAAGTCCGTATCCCGGATTTGCACACCATTATCCCCGGTTTTCTGGCAGATACTATCAACGTTGTGAGGACAACAGGTGCATATATCATCACAGCAAGCTACAAGCTCTATCTCTTCATCCGGTTTGAATTTCATTATTGCAAGAATGGTCTTCATCCTTTCAATAAAAGTCGGACTATAGCCGTGTCCGTGGAAACCCTGCATGCAAAGCAAGTGGTGAGCTCGTATTTTTCTCATATTTGGCTGCCTTTAGTTTGCGCTTTATTTGATAAGGTTTGTCCATCTTCACATTTCAATTCTGCGGGTCTCCCTTAAAACCTGAATGTAAAAGTAGAAAATGCCGAAATATAAAAAGATAAAAAGCTGTATGTATTATCTACATAAACTTGAAATCAAAACTGAAAATCGAATATGGAACGATTTTTGAGGGTTTAAAATGGAAATCAGCAAGATAGAAAAAATCCTGCCCTGCCCTTCAGATCCCAATAAATTCAGGGTAATTGCTTATCTTGACGAGAAACCTGATTATTCCGTACTTTATGATAAACTGAAAAACAGGGAAGAATTGGTCACATCATATTCAAAAATGCTGGACATGATGATGATTACCCATAAAAACGTAGAAATGAAGTTTTTCAAAAGCGGATAGGTAATTGCCAGAAGAGTGGATGATGTGGAAGAAGCAAAAGAAATTCTTTCAGAACTTCTGAAAATGGCTTCTGAAGCCCTGAATGAGTAATTTATTAACTGAATTCAAACGTTTGAAGGTTAGGAAAAACATGAAAATAATAGCATTTGTCGGCATGCCGGCTTCCGGTAAATCCGAAGCATCAAAAGTAGTACGTGAAATGGGAATCGATGTCATCAACATGGGAGATGTAATCCGGGAAGAAGTCAAACGCCGGGGCCTTGAGCCAACCGATGCAAACACCGGTGCCGTGGCAAATGATCTTCGCGCCAAAGAAGGTATGAACGCAGTGGCAATTCGTTGCATCCCTAAAATTAGACAAGCCGGTGATGGAGTCGTAGTGGTTGACGGAGTCAGGGGAATTGCCGAAGTGAAGTTATTCAAAGAAGAATTTGGTGACGAATTCTCCCTCATATTCCTCAATACGCCTCTGGAAATGCGTTTTGAGCGTGTACGTCAAAGGAAACGCAGCGATGATGATATGAATAGTCCTGAAGACCTGAAGCGCAGGGACGAGAGGGAACTGAAATGGGGACTGCCTGAAGCCATTGAAGCTGCAGACATCACAATTGATAATACTTCCACCCTTTCTGATTTGAGGGACAAGATCAGAACTACCCTGGAGAGCCTGAATGGTAACCGTTGAAGTATGGGCTGAGCTTTTTCCAACAGAAGATATGGAAAAGGTAAAGAAAGCCATTGGAAATGTCCTGACAATAGATCTGGAAATTCTGGACGACAATATCAGGGGAGAAGGAAAGCTTGATTCCCTGCTCAAATTACACAAAATGCTGCGCAAAGAGAAAATTCTTGACAGTGCCAGAATTCCAATGTCAGCAAACCTTGAGGATAATAAGACTTCATTCACATTCAGGTTGAACAAGCAGGCAGCTTATGCAGGAAAAGCCAGCTTCCCGGCAGATGCGGGAGTGCTGGGAACAATTCATGTTCGCGTTATCGATGATTCAAAAGCAAAGCTTGAAGAAGTAATTGACTGGCTTGCGCCACCTACCGAAGAAGGCAATCCACTTTTTGAAAACCCCATGCCTCAAAACTAAAAGGTGTTGTTATGCGACTAAGTTTCTCAAGCCGGGCTTCGTGCAAAGAAGTTTTTGATTGGGCATACCATCTGGAGGATATCGGGTATGAAGGATGGGAAATTGTCCATGAAGGTGAGCAAGAGCTTACTCCTGAGAACATCCGGATTGTGAAAGATATCGCAGATACAACAAATCTTGGAATTTCACTACACCTTCCTTTTTCCGACATGAATCTTGCGGGCCTCAACAAGAATCTGCATCATGAAGTCCTGAGACAGATGAAATTAGCACTAGAAAATGCTGCAGGGATAGCAGAACTTGCAGTTGTGCATCCCGGATACCTTTCACCCTACGGGGCGCAGGTTCCCGAAAAAGCGCGTATTGCATGCGTCCAGTCTTTGAAAGAGCTCGCAGAAACCGGTGAAGAATATGGAATTCTTATTGCCGTGGAAAATATGCCGGAATTCCCAATGGTTTTCGGAAGAACTCCGGAAGATATGCGCTCACTTATCGAGGAAGCAGGAAATGAGAACCTGAAAATGACCCTGGACATCGGCCATGCAAACACCACCAGACTTGTTGATGAATTTCTTGATAATTGCAAAGACATAATTGCACATTGCCATATCCACGATAACAAGGGTAAACACGATGAGCATTTGCCTGTTGGCGAGGGTGATATAGACTGGAAAACGGTTCTTGGAAAATTAGCTGATTTTGACGGGTTTATGGTTACTGAAATGAAGGATCTTGGTGAAGGACGAAAATGCGTGGATTTCCTGAAAAGTATCCAGTAATCCCCAATAGGAAAAAATCCTCTGCTCAGGCACCTGTATCTATATAACAGCTTTTTGAAGGCAGTTCAACTGGGTTGAATTCCAGCAAAACAGTTTTGTTTTGGGGAATCAGGTATACAAGCCAGCCATGCTTCTTTCCATCAGAAGCTATCCCGCCTTTTGAGAATTTCTGCATGTCATCAGGTAATAGCGCATAGGACAGATTGCATTCAACTCCTTCACAGAATGCTTTGAAATCCTTGCTGCTCATGATAACGGAATTTTCACCGTTCCCGTATTTCACGCTCACATTTACCAAAAAATACTCATACCCCTCGGGAGCCAGATCATTAAACTCGCTTCCGGAAAGTACTATGTCATTTGCTTCAACTCCCCGGATGACATCGGTCGCCGAAACAAAATATGTAGCAAGCGGAGAAGTACATTTGGCAGCTTCGCCCAGAATTACCGGATCCTCATAAGTGCCTGCGTGAGAAGTAACAGCTACCTCAGGTAAGTCTTCCTGAGCATCGGTTGTTTGGGAATACCCGCTGGCAATTTCCTGAATATCGGAATAATTCATATATCCAACTAAAGCAAAAGCAAGTACAACAAGCAGCAAGAATACAATTTTTAGACCCATGCAAACCCCCATTACATCTTTCCAGCTTAACAAAAGAAGGTATTTGAATTATTATATATAATTGTATTTATTCTTTTAGCCTACCGTGTCTTCGATCCACATCATCCATCATGTCAAGGAGTTTGCGGACAGCAGTCCTGATTGCATCTGCCTGGCTAATGAATTTTTTATCCACACCTACATGTGCATTCAAGTCATCCAGAAGCTCCTGGGGAATATCCACACTTACCTTAGGCATTAAAACATCTCCTGTGTTTACCAGATTTAGGTAATACAAGATATATAATACATAGAGAAGAAGAAAAAGAAAAAAATCCTGCATAGTGCAGGCCAATCAATGTTTGGTCATCATCAACTTGATGAACTCTTTTGATTCCATAACGGGAACAGTATCGATATAGCAGATGTCAGACCAGGGGAGATTGAAAGCTCCGAAAGTCTCTGCGTCATCACATTCGTAAAGCATGAAATAGCGACAACCAGTGAGATCAATCCACTGATTCACGACTTTGATGCCTGATGGCATTTTTAATTTCTTGAAATGTTCGACTACCTTATCCCTGTTTTCAGGTTCCCAAGTACTAATTTCCATAAATAGCATTTTCTAACCCCCAATACCGTGAAACAGGACTTTCAGTTACCCCATTCCACAAGATCATATTGCATAAAATGCTATAAAAGGATTACAGAAACAAGAAAAAGAGAGATAGCGGGCCGGAAGGGATTTGAACCCTCGGCCGATGGATTAAGAGTCCATCGCTCTGCCTGACTAAGCTACCGGCCCATACTATTGGAACTGGCTCTCATACGTATTTTCATGATATATATGTTTCGGATGGATGATGATAAAAAAGAAACTATTCAGCGATGGAGTTCATAAAAACAAATCGAACTGCCAAAAATAAAACAAGCAATACATAATGAATAAACTGCACTCGAGATTAACAAGCCGTAAAATGGATTCAAGGCCATCGGCCAAAAAGGAACAATGTCTGTATACAGGAAAGAGTCTAGTAAAACATGGCTCCATGTTCCAATTAACGCACCAAAAATAATGGAATACAGAGAGTAGTCTTGTTTCATTCTCAAACGAGAAGTGACTTTTTCTAGACTATACCTTTCACCATAAATTCCAATAACAACTAAAAAGGCCAGAAAAGTCGCTCCTAAATAAGTATGCAATGGCCCATGAATGGGCTGACAGCCTGTGAAAAAACAATAGGATGCCCTAGCATCAACAATGATGCTGCCAAGCATAATTGCTGCCATATTTACCCGTTTTTCAAAGACCTCCCCCAAAAGAAGGGCCGGACCAAGGTGAAAAGGAGTAAAAGGCATTCAATTCTGCCTCAAACATGCTTGACAACACAAGTTGAAAGTCCTGTAATTTCCACGGTATCACTGTTATCCGGACTGTGAACAATCATCTGCCCCTTCTTAAGATACGGGATTCTCTTCTCATGGGAAAGTGGGACATTAAGAGCTTTTATCGCAGCATCGTTGGAGAGGTTCAGGATTACACGCGTATTAATCTGCTTGAGAACAGTTGAGTCGATGTCCTGTGGATCCTGTGTAATCAGGAATAGACCCAGTGCTTCCTTTCGTCCCTGACGTGCAGCATCTGCAAACCTTGAGATAATTCTTCTAGAATGTGCCGAGGTTGCATCCGAAAGGTACCTGTGGGCTTCGTCAAGAGCCAATATTACCGGAGTATTCTTTACTGCCACATCACCTGAAGTGCTTAGCTTATTATCTACCGTAATTGTCATCAGTGCAAGAGTTATGAGATCACGGATACGGACATTGTTCACATATTCAGTCGGGAACACGCTAATCCTGCCGGGTTTGAAAACCTCATCCAGTATTTCAGTCACAGGCGTTGCAGCCTGATCAAAAACAGCCGCAAATGATCGATTATTGATTTTCCTCGCAATGGCATCATATGAAGATTCATGGAGTTTGCCGCTGTCAACATACTCTGCCCTATTCATCGGATCTTCTACGAATTCAACAAATCCGTGGTATGTGTGCGCACCCAGTTCCCTGAAATAATCATCAAGAAGCCTTTCAATTCCCATCTGCTGGTTCTCGGTCAGCTCGGCTGCAGCTATGAGCCAGGAATTGTGCCTTACCATTTCAAACGGAATTGTGAATTCCATCTGTGTTGCCCTTGATTTACCGCTGTATGGGTGTCCGTCAACCTTCGCAATGAAAGTACGGGTATCCTGATAAGCACCATATTCAACATCTTCGGACTGGAATACGAATTCATCTTCAGAGGAAAGGTCACCATTCTCCTCAAACAACTGCGAATATTCATCCTGCGGATCCATTACCACAAGACACGGTAATTTGCCTTTGGTTCCCTGCCCGATTTCATCCCTGACAACATAGCGGTTGCTTTCTTTCAGGAATTGGCGCAGGATATTTTTTGTCAGGAAAGTCTTACCAGTTCCCGTACTTCCGCATACCAGCATGTGTCTGAAAATGAGTGGGTCACCCATCAGGTAGTCGTTTCGCATGTAGTAGGCCACTGACGGTGGAGAAGCATGCGTGCGGACAAGCTCACCTCCAACACTTAGATGACCGAGGAAAATACCCTCAGTTGGCATGTTGAGTCCGGTCTGGATTTTCATCTTGTCATCCACCGGGAGGATTAGCGTGTTCGGACGGGGAAGCCTGTCGGTCATCCTCCGCATGAGTTTGCCCTCTTTTGAATAGAGGATGCAAATTGGATCAAGGTAAGCAAGGAACTTGTAATCCACCTCATCAGTTGTGTTGCTTTTCAGCATCCGTCGGGAATGAAGTTCAGTAGCATCATCAACCTCGAATTCCTGCATATACTGGAGTTTCCAGACCCTTGCAAACAAATCTTCGTTACCATATGGAACAATCACATACGTTCCCAACCTGACAGCGGATCTGCGTGCTGAGGTTATATAACCCGTAATCCGTGCTCCTGATTCGGTAATCTCAATTGGCTCCAGGCCTGAAATGATTGTTCCGAAAGCAGAATCGACTGCATCCACAGATGAAGAATTAGCTGTATCTTCAGGGTTGTATTCTTCAAAACGGGAACTTTCGGAAGGTGAAGTTACATCTTCATTGGTTTCACGTTTCTCTTCACCATATTTTTCCCCTACCTTTAACAGATCATCAAAATCATCAAGACTCATTCATATCACTCCACCGCAACTCATTGTAGGTAGTATCAGGATCCAGTTTCCTGAATTGTTTCAATATCTGTGCCCTTTCTGTTTTCCGAATTTTTCCCAGACTATCTGCCTTGGAAAGACTTATAGGCAAGCCGTTTACAGAAATATCATAAAGCACTTTTTTTGTGATTAGGGATCGCATTTTCTCGTCTTTTGTAAGACCATAAGGCGCCTCTACTTTAAACAATACATTCATTGAGGGAACAAAAACCACAAAGAAGGTTAATGCATAATCTTCCGCCTCAAAAACATGTTGTAGGGATTCATCCATTAATGGAGTAGTCGTATCCAGCATACTTTCATAGAATTGATTGGGATGCATGAACCAATTGGTGTAAGTAATGCAATTCCTGGCTTCTTTCTCCGGTGGCCTGAGAATGGATTTGAAAAGCTGGGCATCTGCCATCCACGGGATGTCAAGATCAGTTTCCTGCTTCCGCAATGCCTGAACTACCTGTTTGTCTTCGGGATTTTTGACAAATCCTATCACAGGAATTTGCTGCTTCATGAAATGATCAACGATGTCAATGTAGTTCTGTAATATTTTCTTTGCATGAGGATCATAGCGAATCTGGACTTCGCCTGACGGAACGACCATCCAGTACATTAGCTGTTTTGGATAAAGAGGACCATCCATCATGAAAATATCATTTGTTGAAGGAATATCCTTAAGCCATAGCATGTGTTCGGATTCCGCAAGGTAAAGGGCAACATTGTGCACCATGCGTTTTTCTCTTGTTTGCAGGAGCCCGGGTTTTATGCGGACTATTTTTGATCTGCCTTCCTCATTATCAAAAGATGTCCAGCCTTCAGTAGTATTAATGGAGCATTTCCAGGAAGGGGAATATGTAGCTGCGACAATAGTACGTTTTGCATGGACATCAAGATCAGAAGGAGTGCATGCAAGGGCACAATGGCAGAAATCAACCGTTACCCCTGCTTCAAAATTACGTGGATTGGTACTTCCGCTGTCACATGCAAAAGTCCGTGAGACAGGATCGTTGCAGGAAGCCATTTGTTCAATATTAACCTTACCTCTGAATACCCTACCCAGCGCTTTCAGGACGATTTTCGACTCATGTTTCAATTCCTGCAGGAGGGGGAGAATATCATCCACCTCGCTTTCTTCCGGTGTTTCAAAGTCCGCATCTATACGGCTTGCAAGATCTGCTATTGCCCTGATGTGAACCGGTTCGAGAGTCATTTCGATAATACTCTTGTTTTTTGTGGATATAATATTTGTTCAGGGGGTTGGCGAGTTTAATTGATTCTCTTTTCCTAAACGGTTACAATTTCCGCAACCTTTAATAAGTAGCATCACATGTATGGGAAACCACATTAGCTTAATTTAAAAATCATACTTATCAAGTGAGGACTCATAATGGGCAAAACCGGAAGTATTGAATGGGTAAAAGTCAAAGGAAGGAAAGGAAACGTTATTAAGGTTAAAAAAGCAGATGCAGAGAAGGCACATAGTGCACCTGGCCAGCGCTACAGTTCATCCGGAACAAAAAGGCGCTTTAAACACAGGTCACCAAAGTCCATTGCAAAATGAACTTTGTTCTGAATTCTTTTTTTAACTAGCAGCAGCCGTTAACGGTTGTTGCTTCCATTACCTTTTAGTTCTTTTCCATAAGGTAACTTTTATATAGAACCACAAACATGTACAAACGACCTGTATTGCAGGTCAGCATCAAATTAACATATAATTTAATAAGGAGAAATATACATGGCAGGACAGATGGCTGGACAGCCAATCTTTATTTTAAGGGATGGTAACCAGAGAACAAAGGGCAGGGACGCCCAGAGCAATAACATCATGGCAGCAAAAGCAGTTGCTGAAGCTGTAAGGACAACCCTTGGTCCAAAAGGAATGGACAAGATGCTCGTGGACTCCCTCGGTGACGTTGTAATTACCAACGATGGTGCAACTATTCTTAAGGAAATGGACATTGAACACCCTGCTGCAAAGATGATTGTAGAGGTTTCCAAGACTCAGGACGATGAAGTCGGAGACGGAACCACAACTGCAGCTATCATCACCGGCGAACTCCTCAAAAAGGCAGAAGAACTGATCAATCAGGATGTACACCCAACAATTATCGCCGCAGGTTACAGACTGGCTGCTGACAAGGCAAGCGAAATCCTCAAAGGTCTTGCAAAAGACGTCACAGTCGACAACCGTGAAACACTTATCAACATTTCCGGTACCGCAATGACAGGTAAGGGCGCAGAAGCTTCCAAGGAAGTACTCAGCGACATTACAGTCAACGCAGTTACCAGCATTGCCGAGAAAGGCGACGGAGAATCCATCGACATCGAGAACATTAAAATAGAGAAGAAAGTCGGCGGAACCATCGAAGACAGCGAGCTTATCGAAGGCATGATTCTTGACAAGGAACGTGTACACTCCAACATGCCAAAGAAAGTAGAAGGAGCAAAAATCGCACTCCTCAACAGCGCAATCGAACTCAAGGAAACCGAAGTGGATGCAGAAATCTCAATCACTTCCCCGGACCAGCTCCAGTCCTTCCTCGATCAGGAAGAAAAGATGCTTCGCGGCCTTGTAGAGAAAATCGAAAACAGTGGTGCAAATGTTGTCTTCTGCCAGAAAGGTATCGATGACATGGCACAGCACTTCCTCGCAAAAGCAGGCATCCTCGCAGTCAGGCGTGTCAAGAAGAGCGACATGGAAAAACTCGTACGCTCTACCGGTGCAAAACTCATCACCAACATTGACGAAATGACCGCAGAAGATCTCGGTGCAGCTGACAAGGTCGAAGAGAGGAAGATCGCAGGCGACAGCATGATTTTCATCACCGGTTGCGTAAATCCAAAATCCGTTTCAATCCTCCTCCGCGGTGGTACCGAACACGTTATTGACAACATCGAAAGGGCACTCAACGATGCACTTCGTGTAGTCGCAGTAGCTATCGAAGACGAGAAACTCGTAGCTGGCGGCGGAGCACCTGAAGTTGAAGTTGCATTGCAGCTCCAGGATTACGCAGCATCCCTCAGCGGCAGGGAACAGCTCGCAGTCAAAGCATTCGCAGAAGCTCTTGAAGTAATTCCAAGAACTCTCGCAGAAAATGCTGGTCTTGACCCAATTGACATGCTTGTTGAACTGAGATCCCACCACGAGAAAGGCACAAAGACCGCTGGTCTGAATGTATACCTTGGTGAAGTCATTGACATGTGGGAAGCTGGCGTTGTCGAACCACTCAGGATTAAGACACAGGCAATCAATGCCGGTGCAGAAGCATCCGTTATGATCCTGAGAATTGACGACATCATCGCATCAACCCGTGCACCTGACATGCCACCTGGAGGCATGGATGGAATGGGCGGCATGCCACCAATGATGTAATTTCAAGAAAATAGATATTTCGTGCACAGCTTTAGGGCTGTGCAACAACTTCTTTTTTTGGCTTAATTTGGTTCTGTTAGATAATTGCGTGCTATTCAATGAAAAAGAGATTTCTGCTATGGGATCGATAGAACGAATCTTTTCATGAAAATATAGATGATTAATAATTTGAAAAAAGTGGCTTTTAAGTGTAGAATATTATTTCATGTTTTTAAGAGTTTTTAATTGCCAATCCCTTTCTTCTGTTATGGCTTTAATATCATTATTGCTTATTAATCCAATAAACTTCACAGCATAATCTGAAGCAACCATACCGTGTTCCTTCATGTGACCAGTACTTATAGCATGCCCGATTGCTCGCAAAGCGCTTGTATCAATATCACTGTCTGCCTCTCTGGCTAAACTGTGGATTTTTAATCCGACCTGTCTGACATCATGCATTCTGGCTTTTCCCTCACGCCATTGGGCGTTGATATCAATACCTTCCTGGACGATGGCTTTTTTCGATTCGTCCAGGTTGATTTTTCCATAAATGTGTTCAACTAGCTTCATTGCCCATTCATTAACACTGGTGTGTGATGAAGATTCGTACAAGGTATAAAGTTCGTATCTAATACTATCATTATCAAGAATTCGCAGTGTTAGTTTACTCATGTCTTTAGCCATAGATACTCCAAAATTCCATACCGTGTAAAACCATTTGTTTAATTTTTTTAAATAACAATACTGGTATTAAACAGAACCTTAATTTTT
The DNA here is from genome assembly GCF_017874375.1 of Methanohalophilus levihalophilus. Lineage (NCBI taxonomy): Archaea > Methanobacteriati > Methanobacteriota > Methanomicrobia > Methanosarcinales > Methanosarcinaceae > Methanohalophilus > Methanohalophilus levihalophilus. Next base: position 369,387 of record NZ_JAGGLK010000002.1, on the reverse strand, counting down.
AATTCGAAGACTTAGTCTTCAAGAGTGATACCAATCGGACAGTGATCAGAACCCATGACATCACTGAGCATGAATGAATCTTTCACATTATCCCTGAACTCTTCATTCACAAAGAAGTAATCAATTCTCCAGCCTACATTCCGATCCCTTGAGCGGGTTTTCATGTCCCACCAACTGTAATGGCCACCTTCCTCAGTAAACATACGGAAAGTGTCAATATAACCATGGGAAAGAAATTCGTCGATCCATGCACGTTCTTCAGGAAGGAAACCGGATCGTTTCTCATTCTGTTTGGGCCTTGCAAGATCAATTTCCTTGTGAGCTGTGTTTACATCACCGCAAACAACTACATTGTAACCTTCATCCCTGACCCCGTCAACATACTCAAGGAAAGCGTCATAGAAGTCCATCTTGTAATCGAGTCTCTCCTGCGAAGAATTGCCATTTGGATAGTATATGTTGAAAAGTACAAAATTCTCGTACCACGCGATCAGTATCCTACCTTCGTGATCAAATCTGGGATCTCCAAACCCATATTCAACACGTTCCGGTGCCACCTTGCTGTAGATAGCAACCCCGCTGTAGCCTTTCCTCTCAGCAGCCGCAAAGTAGGAATAGTAGCCTTCGATATGTTTTAGTGCCCTTGTCAGCTGGTTGGGATTTGCTTTAGTCTCCTGAATGCAAAGGATGTCCGGAGAATCTTTCTGAAGCCATTCCACAAAACCTTTTTTGACCATTGAACGAAGCCCGTTCACGTTCCATGAGAGTATACGAAGATCACTCATTCTTACTTCCTCCTGAAGGTTTACCCACAAGCACCTCGGTGGATTTGATTATTGCAAACACTTCATCCCCTTCTGTGAGATCAAGGCTTTCAACCGCTTCAGCCGTAATCAGGGAAGTTAGTATTGAAGGCTCCACTTCAATTTTGAGCTTACAGGCAACATCCCCTTTCTCGATTTCCACGATTTTACCCAGAAGGCGGTTTCTGGCAGAGAGCTTTATACCAAGATTTTCCCATGAAACTTCATCAGCCATCAATTCATCCACATAATTCCGATTTTTTTCATATTCCACAATAAGCTTTCTTCCGTATTCAGTCAGGAAAGTTCCTTGCTTCTTGCCACCCCGGACCGTTCTTACAACATCCTCACCCAATCTTTCATTGATGCTTTTAATGATGTTCCAGGCATGTTTGTAAGAAATATCAAGCTTCTTGCAGGCTTTTTGTAGAGAGCCTTCTTCATCAATGGCAAGCAAAAGTTCAGCTTTACCTGCACCAAGAACCGGTTTGCCTTCGTGTGAGAGCCATACTTTGGCTTTCCTTTCCACCCACCTCACCTCTTGAGACACTTAAGCACGTCTTCGGAAGGAGAAGCTAAGCCTATCAGGCGAGTGCGACCACGAGTACCCTCACCTGAAAAGGCAGTATCAAGGTGCTGTGATTCTGCAAGTTTATTAACAATTTCATAGAAACGTGTGTATCCAAGGCCTGTCATTTCATGGAAATTCTCATAAATGTCACCAGCTTTAGACTGGCCCATTTCAGCTATAATACCAAGCAGTTTTTTCTCATCTGCGGAAAGGCTCATTATGTTTCTTTTGAGATTAAGAAGCCGGGAAGACTCGTACGCTTTTTCCACGTCTTCTGTTTCAACCGTTTTGTTAGCCCTTTTTTCCGCATTGAGGCCGGATCGTTTCAGGAGATCAATTCCCACACGCAAGTCCCCGGTACTGTCAACGTAATTCGCCACAACTTCCTGCACTTTCTCGGGGAATACGTCCGGATAAAATGCCAGTTGAACCCTTGAAGCTATGATATCTTTTATTTCATCATAATCGTAACGTAAGAATTCGATTTCCTCAGGAAGGAAAACAGAACTGACTTTTGGATCAAACCTGTAAAGTTTACCGGTATCACTTACTACTGCAATCACACCGATTTTTGCACCCGGGAAGAGCTCGTGAGCCCGGAGAATGGAATACATAACCTCGTCAGCGTGCCCTTCGTGGAAGAGATAGTTGATATCGTCAAGACATACAATCATCACTTTGTCTTTGTCAATAAGTCTCTGGACGATCTTTTCAAAAAGTTTCCTGAAAGCAACACCTGAAGAAGGAGGTTCCACATTGAACAATTTCCTGTATATCCTGGAAGCCACTGCGAACCTTGTGGAATCTATCTGGCAATTAATCTTGAGCATCACTACGTCATCTGAATGCTTTTCCACTTCCTCAAACATCTTGAGAACAGCAGAGGTCTTTCCAGTGCCCGGCGGGCCTGTAAGCAAGCAATTTACCGGCCTCATACCCCTTAACGCTGGCCTCATGCTGTAGGCAAGCGATTGCATCTGGTTTTCACGATGAAGTAGATCTTCAGGAACATAATCAATTTCAAGTGCCTGAGGATCACGGAAAAGAGTCTCATCCCACAAAAGCATATCACGGCTCATCAAACCAATCTCCACATTTTCAGCCGATATAAAACTCTTGCAAAACTATAATAGCTTTTTCACATGTCCGGGAAGCCCGGAAGCGAAAACCTGAACACCAGATGGGAATCTTTTATATATTTATTCGCCTATGGGTGATTGATTATGGGATATAGAGGAAGACCCAAAACACCCCGGAGAATCAGTTGCAAACCACGCATAATGTGCTTCAAACCATGCGGCATCCCCATGAAGGAAATTGAGGCTGTTGAGCTTGCACTGGAGGAGCTTGAAGCTCTACGACTTGTAGATGTTGAGGGGCTTCATCAGGAAGAAGCAGCCAACCAGATGGGAATTTCGCGGAGAGCTTTCTGGAAAGACCTTCAAAATGCAAGAGCAAAAGTGGCATTTGCCCTTTCTACCGGAAAAGGGATCGAAATCCTTGATACAACTAACAATTATACAGAAAATGCTGAGGAAGAGAAAGCATGAGTTCAAATATACTATCATCCGAGAGCCTTAAGAGCGCTAAACCCGAAGAACCGAAAATTGTCACAAACCTGCGTGGAATAAGGAGCAAAATAATGGTTATGAGTGGCAAGGGAGGAGTCGGGAAAAGCACGGTTTCCGCTAATCTGGCTGCATTCCTTGCAAGGAAAGGCAAAAAGGTGGGTCTTCTGGATGGAGATATTCACGGACCTACAATCCCAACGATGTTTGGCATTGAAGATCAGCGTCCAACGGTCGGTGAGAAGGGAATTGAGCCGGTAAAGGTCTCTGAAAACCTGAAAGTGATGTCCATTGGCCTCCTCCTTGATAATCAGGATTCGCCAATCGTATGGAGAGGACCTGCCAAGATGGCAGCAATCAAACAATTCCTTGAAGAAGTTGACTGGGGAGTACTGGATTACCTGATTATTGATCTTCCACCGGGAACCGGAGATGAACCACTGAGTATAGTCCAGCTTATAGGAAAAGTTGATGGATCTGTTGTAGTCACAACCCCACAGGACGTTGCTCTCACAAGCGTGCGCAAATCTCTCAAATTTGCAGACATGCTCAATGTCCCTGTTATAGGCCTTGTTGAAAATATGAGTGGTGTTATTTGCCCCGATTGTGGAAAAGAAATTGATATTTTCGGACGTGGAAGCATTGAAAAAGCTGCTGAAGATTTTAACATAAAGATTCTTGCGGCACTTCCAATTGAGCCTGAAATATCAGCAACCAGCGATGCCGGGAAGGTCTATGTTGAAGAAATGGACTCCAAATGGAGTAAGGGCTTTGATGACATTGTCGATGCTGTTGAGAATTTCACCAATAAAAAGTGAGTCTTTTAATGGGGGTTAGTTAAGTGGATAACAAGCAAATCAGTAACAAGCTTAAGGATATACTTGACTTAAGGTATGAACCAGTAGCTGTGAAGTTAATACACAAAGGAGAAAGAATTCCGGATTTGTTTGATATCCCGTCTCAAAAACTCAGGCACTGCCAATCCATAATGCGAGCTCGCAAGGGAGAAGGATTTGTTATCCCGGCAGAAATGCATGCCTGTGTTGTCGGTGGTTCCAGCCTCGGACTACTGCCAACCCCTGAAAAAGTAAGGAAGGGAACGTTCCACTACAATCTCGGAATGTTCAAAAGTGAGACAGCAGCTTCAAAGACCATGGAAGAACGTGTCGAGCTTGAAGAAGGCTCAGTGATTGCAACAATTGTTTCCCCCCTAAAGACGGCCGACTTTGAACCTGATGTCGTCATCATTGTAGACGAGCCTGAAACCCTTTATTGGCTGATTCCTGCAACTACTTATGAAAACGGAGGACGCGTAGAAATGAGTACGGCTCCGTTCCAGGCAACATGTGTTGATGCGACCCTGATACCCCTTGTGACAGGTAAGATAAATCTGTCAATGGGATGCTTTGGATGCCGCAAAGCCACAGACATACAAACTGATGAGATGTTAGCCGGAATTCCATTCAAGGAATTGCCAGAAGTTGTGAAAAACCTGGAAGAAATGCATAAAGGACCTATGGAAAAAGCTCGCGGAAAATGAGATGGACAATTGTGACCGAAATTGAAGACGCTGCAAAAAAAGGGTTCATCTGGCTGGAGCAGCAGCATCCTGATGATCTAAAAGAGATCAGTCGCTTCTCCCTTGCATATACGCTCTGGAAAAAAGAGAATAAATGGATTGATTTCCTGAACAATGTTTTGCAGGAGCCTCTGAAGCAAAATGTCAGGGATATCGCAAGGGTACTTACTTCTGCATCCATTGCAGGGACTAAATTTTCAGAATCCGAAATCTGGATAAAAGAGCAGCAAAACCAGAATGGATCATGGGGGACAGATGACATCTACGACACGGCATATGCCCTCACAGCTCTTGCGAATGCTGGCTACTATAATCCCATAGGATGTAATTGGCTTCTGGACAATTTTTCTTCCGGGTGGGAACATCCCGGAACTATTTCTTTGATAATCACAGCCCTTGTAAAACAGGGAAAAACAGGAAATACCAACATTTACAACGATTTTATCAGCCAGCGGGTTCAATGGTTGCTTGACAATGAAGATGTCAAAGGCGGATGGAAATACATTGCCACAACAACTATTGTCATTGATGCGCTTATCAACTCAGGGCATAATGATGCAATAAACCCTTCCGCAGAATGGCTGGTTGGAAGGCAAAATCCTGATGGTTCATGGGGCAAAGGGGAAAAGAGAAAAAACACAACTGCAATGGTTCTTGCTTGCTTTGCAAAAATACAATAACAATACCTAATAGCAGTTTTTATAAAGGAAATCGGAATATGTTATAAGTGAGGGGAATAATGGAAGACAATTTCCTGAAATATCATCCTGAATCAAATACGTATATTGCAGAGAAGAGATCCTATTTTAAAGATGAAATCAGGGTGGATGGAAACCTGATTGCAGGAGCGTTATCCAATTTCTGGAAGTCTCTGAGCGCTACAGGCACAGTTGAACTTGGGAAAAGAACAATTGTCCGTGGGGATTTAAAAGCAACGCGCATTCTTCTCGGCCCAGGGAGTGAAATCACCGGGAATCTGCACGCAGAGGATGAGGCTATTTTGCTTGATGGAGCCATTATTGGAGGATCTGCGACCTGTGGAGGCCAGATGAAAATCAGGCCCGGATGCAAAATAAAATTTGCAAAAGCTGACAGGGAACTTGAACTTGTCGGCAAAGTCCACATCGGGGAAATTGAATCCGGAACCCGCGTAGTGGTTCGATCCGATTAAATCAGAAATCATTTTTTGCGCTCTTCTGCAAGCTTCCCAAGAAGGGAATTGCGAAGTTCATTAGCTTGGCGGCTTGTGCGATCCCGGGGTCTTGGAAGATCTACTTTTACCATTTCCTTAACCCTTCCAGGTCTTGCTGACATAACCACAATCCTGTCTGCAAGATAAACAGCTTCATCTACGCTGTGAGTTACAAAAAGAATTGTTATTTTCTTTTTCTCCCATATCTGGAGTAATTCCTGCTGTGAGGTATTCCGCGTCTGGGCATCAAGTGCACCAAAAGGTTCGTCCATGAGTAAGACGGAAGGATCATTTGCAAGTGCCCTTACAATAGCAACCCTTTGCCGCATCCCACCTGACAATTCATAAGGATAACTATCCCTGAATTGTTCAAGACCAACCATCTTAAGGTATTCTTCTGCAGTTCTGGATATTTCTTCCTTTGGAGCACCCTGCAGTTCCATTCCGAAAGTAATGTTTTCAATAACTGTTTTCCATGGAAAAAGCGAATATTCCTGAAAAACCATCCCCCTTCGAGGATCAGGAACCGTGATTTCATCGCCGTCAAGGGTTACACGACCAGAGTCAGGTATGTCAAGCCCTGCTATAATACGCAGCAAAGTGGTTTTTCCACATCCAGAAGGCCCTATAAGACAAATAAATTCCCTGTCTTTTATCTCAAGATTTACGTCTTCAAGGGCATTGGTGGATTCACCACTGTCTTTCTCAAATGACTGCGAAATGTGTTCGATTGAAAGCTGGCCCATCAGACAACAACTCCTTTACGCCATTTCAGGATTTTACCATCGACATACCATCTGAAAATACGGTCAATCACCAGTCCGAGGAAACCAAGTATCAGCATGTAGACAAGCACATAGTCCATCTGGTGGAGATAATAGTGCCACCAGATTTTGTATCCCAGACCGCTGCTGCTCACACCGAACATCTCTGCAGCCACAAGACACATCCATCCGACACCCATTGCAATCCTGATACCAGCAGCAATTGAAGGGAAGGAGGATGGCAATGCAACATGACGGATCAAGGATCTGTCATTCATACATCCCAGCACTCTTGCAGCTTCCACATAAACTTTTGGAACTCCTTTGAAACCGGAAACCGTGTTGATAACTATTGGAAATACAGCTCCTACAAAGATAACAAAACCTGCAGATATATTTGTAAGCCCAAACCAGACAATGGCAAAGGGAATCCATGCAAGCGGTGGAATCGGACGCACAATTTCAATAAGGGGATCAATCGCCTTGTCAACGTATTTGAACCAGCCCATTGCAACTCCAATCGGAATGCCAATGAGCAGGGCCGCAAATAAACCGATTCCGAAATGTAGCAGACTCGTGAGTAAATCCGTAAAGAAAACACCACTCTGAATTATATCAACAAAAGCGATGAAAACATCAGTAAAACTTGGAAGAATGAGCTTTCGCTGAATTACGAAATCCGCAATTAATTGCCAGATTGCAATTGCTACGAAAAGAGATATTATCTCAATTCCTTTGCCTTCGAAACGACTCTTCGGGGATTTCATAAATTCCTCCCGAAAGCGGACAAATTTTCCCCGCTTCCGGGTCTTATTATGTATAGCTCATTAATGTATGTTGCCATCATTCTTCAGTTGCAGCTTCATAAAAACTCAGGTCAAAGATGTCATCCTGAGTCAACTCAACTTCAATGTAGCCCAGCTCATGCTGTACTTCTGCATAATCCACAGTTGATTCCACAATGATGTTTGGATCTGCAATCCACTGTCCATCCCACTCGTCAAGGGAAGCGCGAACAATATTGACATCCCAGCCTTGTTTGTCAGCGAATATCTGGGCTGCTTCTTCCTTGTTCTCAAGGTTGAAGTCATTTGCCTTGATATGTGTTTTCACAATCTGTGTGACCATTTCAGGATTGTTGCGAATCAGGTCACCACTTACAACCATCACACAACAGGCATGCTCTGGCATTATCACTCCGGAAGCAACGACAGATCTGCCAGTACCCTCTGCTTCAATAAGCGCAGGTGCAGGGTGTGGAAGGAATGCCCCATCAATCTGGGCTGCGGAGATTGCAGCAATAGCATCGCCCGGACCCATGGATTTTATGATAACATCAGCATCAGGTTCCAAGCCGTTCTCAATCAGCCAGTTGCGCAGAATGGTATCCTGAATTGTCCCCGGAGGGAAAGTTGCAATTGTGAGCCCTTTAAGATCTTCAGGAGATTCATAAGGGATATCAGTCAACAGCACAAGATCAGAGCCCTGAGAATTTACCCCGGCAACAACCTTAGCATCAAGACCGCTGCCCAATGCCGCGATAAATGGTGCAGCTCCGACATATGCTATATCAAGATCTCCTGCAAGCATGGACTGCATCTCAGGAGCACCTGTGGGGAATTCAAATTCATTAATGGTAGTTACACCAAAGGGTGCAAGATCCTCAGCCCACCATCCTTTTTCGTAGGCAGTCATGTATGCAATCTGGTGAGTGCTTGGCTGGTAACCAAAATTGATCTCTTCAACTACCGATTCTTCGCCTTCTTCCGGGGAAACGCAACCGGAAATCAATACAATACCAGCGATTACGAATGAAATGAGTAAAATTAATTGAAGTTTCTTCATATTCATACCTCCAAAACATATGAATTCTATATAGATTATAGATATCAATTTGCAATCTGGAAGCATTAAATTTATACTTTGCCGTAAAACATAATTATTTAACCCAATAGTGATAATTTGTAATATAATATTTCCTTGTAGTAAACTATATCAAAGGAGATTGTACAAAATGAGTACTTCAAACAAGGTTATTGAAGCTGCATTTGAGTCAGATGAAGCCTTCCAGCAAACCTTACTCAAAGTTATCAAAGAGGATCTGGGCCTTACAGCAATCGAATTTTCAGAGCATTCAGGAATTCCTCCAAGTACCCTGTACAAACTCATGTCCGGAAACAGGGAACCAAATCTGCGTACGATAAGGCAAATTGTGAAGACTATACGCAAAATCGAAGGACAGGAAAAAGGAGATTTTATAGCCGTAATCGCTGCCAGACCCGTGCTTGACAACATAAATGAAACAAAAAAGAAAATCTGCGGCAATCTCTGTACAATCCGGGAATATTCAGCTACGACAATGGAAGAAGCAATAATAGCAGCTGTGAGGGCAGAACGGGAAGGCGCAAAGGCACTTGTTTGTGCTCCAATCGTAAGCCCAACCGTCGAAAAAATACTGCGTATTCCTGTTTCAACAATTATGCCAAAAAACAGTCTTGTGGAAGCTATTGAAAACGTAGCCCGCAAGGTTGAAATTGAAGAATAAAAAAGAATTTGTTGTGCCCTTTCGGGCACAAGCTTTTGTTTCTGTATAGTTTATTTTCTCAGTCCGCTGATCATTTCCTTAATGGATTCAATTGCTCCATTAAGTCCTGCAGCACCGCCACCCTGAGTAAAGAGATAGATTGCACCTCCGGCAAGGGCAAGGGCACCTGCACCAGCTGCATACCAGATAAGACCAATTCCTTTCTCAACTTCAAGGGTTTCGGAGAAACCACCTGCTTCAACGAAGTAAGTACCTTCTGCCTCAGGAGTAAAGGTCAATTCAATCTCTGTAGAATCGTTTACTGCAAGAGTGATTTCCTCACTGTCCAGGACTTCATTGTTAACAGAAAGCTCCACTGTGTAGCTGCCCTCAGCATAGCCGTCATTCACAGCATTCAGAGAAATCGTTACTTCCTTGTTAACCTTTGCAGGGTTGGAAGAGAACTCAAACTCACTGAACACGAAGTTTGCAGCAAGTTCCTGAACCTGAATGTTCAGCTCGGAATCAAGCAGACCTGAGATTGTGGCCTTTATCTTATGCATTCCGGGCTCTTTTGGATTGTAGCTGATAGTTCCGTCATCGTCGGTTTCACCAAGAAGCTTGCTGTCAAAGTAGACTTCCGCACCCTCAATTGGCTCAGAACCAATCGCCTTGAGGACTGAGATGGTTATTGGAGTACCCTCAAAGATTTCCTCAGGAGAAACTTCAATAGTTATCTTCTTGCTTTCATCCTCTGGTGAAATGACCTCTACTTTACCTTCATCTGAAGTAAAGCCTTCCTTTTCAGCAGTAATTGTGTATGTGCCTTCATCATCGAATTCGTATTCGAATGTTCCTTCCCTGTCAGTGTCACCAACTTCAACGCCATCCACAAGAATAATTGCATCCCTTACAGAAGAACCACGGGAAGTTACTGTGAAGAGAACTTCGTCATCTTCAAGTACTGTTGTAGGTTCAATGTCGAGATTAAGAGATTCAGATGGTTTGGTTTCCACTTCAACGAATGGGTAGTATCTCAAAGTGTTGTCGTCGGCAACTTTGATCTGTATATCACCCATAAGTTCAATGGTGTCCCCATCATCAAGTTCGATGTCGTCATCAAGTTCCATCTCTATGCTACTTGGACCAACATCATCAATAGTCATTTTACCGTAATCATCGCCCTTCTCAATTTCAACGAAGTCATCTGAAATCTGGAAAATACCTTCAACAAATACAGCACTTGTTTCAGTACCACTGAATACCTCGTCAAAGTGTACGACTATCAATGGAACATCGTCAACACCACTGACATCATCAACATAGACAAAATCATCATTTGCAGAGATGATTTTTTCCTCAACTTCATCGCCATCTTTGGTCAACTCGAGCCATACACTGTCACCGTTTACATTGACCTCCTTGATGTTGAGAGTATACCCTTCTTCAAGAATAAGGGAAGAACCGGTGTATACCGATCTGTCATCATCGTCATCGATAAGAACTTTAGAAAGCTGCCCTTCCTGCATAAGACTAATGGCATCATCGTCCCAGTCATTAGAAGGATCATCAACGAATGCTGCAAAGTATTTCTCGGCCATGAAACCGATTACCTTATAATCACCCCATTGGGAATGTTCAAATTCGACAGTTACAGGCACTGCTGTGTAAGTAACATCATCACCTTCAAGATTTCGACCACCAGAAGCATCTATTTTCAATGTTTCACTTCTTAGACCTTCATCTATGTCATAATAGAAACCCTCAAAATTCAACGGAGTCCAAGTAAATTCCCCATCATTTTCAGTAGCAATGGTACCTCTCAATTCGTAAGTACCCGGTTCGGACATATCCACAAATGGAGCAAAACGAAGAACGCTGTCATCAGCAACTATAATGTTAAGTTTGCCCATAATCTCAATTATGTCGCCTTCATCGAGATCAATGTCATCTTCATTTTCCATTTCAATTATATCGTCATCTACATCAGTAATTTCCATCTTTCCAAACTCATCACCGCGATCAATTTCGGTGTATTCATCGGATATCTGGAAAATACCATCCACAAATACTGCATTAGTTTCAGTACCACTGAATACTTCATCAAAATGCACAGCAATTATAGGAACATCATCAACGCCACCCATATCTTTCGTGTAAACGTAAGTCTCACCTGCGGACAAGATGTCGTCATCTATTTCATCGCCATCTTTGGTAAGGCTCATCCAAACACTATCCCCATTAACATCAACTTGCTGAATGTTAAGGGCATAACCATCTTCAAGTATGAGAGAAGAACCGGAATAAATTGACTCATCATCGTCCGTGTCAATAAGGACTTTGGCAAGGATACCTTCTTCCATGAGACTTAGGTCGGAATCGATTATAGACGTGTCTGTATTGTTATAGCCTGCAAAATATTTCTCGGCCATGAAACCGATCACATCATAATCATCCCAGCCACTGTATTCAAACTCTGTTGTAATTGGGATTGCAGTGTAAACAAGGTCCCCATCCTTAATTTCACGACCGGAAACATCAATTGTAATAGTCATACTTTCGGATGTGTCACCTGTATCAAGATCATAGAAGAATCCTGAGAAACTTTTAGCGTCCCAAGTATAAGGATTTGACAAACCTTCGTTTTCATCCCAGATACGATTACCCCATGATGAAAGGGTTGTGAAACTGGCAATTGTAGAATTGCTATAGACACTGTTGTTACTGGCGTTATAAGCGAAAACACTGTAATAGTAGGTAGTTTCCCCACTTAGACTGGAAAGAGAAACTGTACGAGAACTTCCTGAAGTAACATTTGCAGTCCAGCTTGGAGATGAAAGGTTTGAAGATGTACTGTAAGCGACCTGAGTCTTAGCATCACTCTGATTTACATCAAATTCAATAGTCGCACTGGTACCTTCAACATTCTTATCTTCAACATTTTCAATAAGAGGTGCAGTTGGAGTCACAGTCTGAAAACTAAGAATTGTCGTGTTATCTGACAAACTTGAGTTAAAAGTGTTGTTAGAGGAAATCTGATAATAGTAAGTTGTACCTTCAGTCAAACCTGTGAGAGAAACACTTTGGCTACCTGTGCCGTTATCCCATTTTGCAGGGAACGGAGCAGACAGATCAGAATTTTCGCTGTAAACAACCTTGTTGTCTGCATCTGGATTCGCACTTATATCAAATTCAACGTCAGCAGTTGTAGCAGTAATATCTACAACTGAAACACTTGAAATAGTTGGAGCTGTAGGAGTTAAAGTGTCAAAATTGTCGATCGTTGAATTTGTAAATTCACTTACATTAGAAGTATTATAGGCATAGATCGAATAATAATATGTAGTATCCTCGGTTAAACCTGGAAGTAAAACACTACGATCGTTTCCTCCAGAGGTAGTATTTGTAGTCCAAGTAGCTGAGGAAAGATCCGAATTGATACTATAAGCTACCTGAGTAGTAGCATTGTTTTGGTCTACAGTGAACTCAATGGTGGCACTGTTGAAATCAACATCCGAGTCGTCAATGCCTGAAATTATTGGAGCAGCTGCCGTAGCCACCCCACAACCAAATCCGACAATTAGTAAAAAAATCAATGCTTTTTGCAAATTAGAATTCATACTATAATCTCCATTAATCCGTTCATATTTCACCAGATGATTTCATGTGTAAATAACCTTTTCGATTTATAGCAAGGTTTTCATTGTTTCCAGTAATAAGGGATACTCCCCTTTCATAACCTACAACTTCACCTACAACAGTTAAATAAGATTCGCCATGTAACGATTTGACTCTCTCCGGGTTAACGGTGAAAAGGAGTTCAAAGTCTCCACCAGAGTAGAGTGCAAGTTCAAGTTCATCGGAAGAATTGGAAGCAATCTGCTTCACACGTTCATCAATAGGTAAACTGGATTCATAAATTTTAAACCCCACATTACTGGTTTCAGCCAGATCGTAGAGGGACATCGCCAGGCCATCACTTGTATCCATCGCAGAAGTCACAAAGCCACTTTCTGCAAGTTTTCGCCCTTCCGCTATTCGTGGAATCGGCTCAAATAGGGCTTTCAGGAATTCGGAATCAACGTTCATATCCTCCAACAATGCCTGTAAAGCTGCACCTGCACCCCCAAGGGTTCCGGTAACGCATACAAGATCACCTTCCTTTGCACCACTGCGACGCAGGAGTTGCACTCCGTCGGATTTTCCAAAGGCAGTTCCTGTAATTGTCAGTTCGTCATGGATATCTACGTCACCACCAATCACAGAAGTCCCGCAAAAGGAAGCGCAATCCCGCATTCCCTTTGATATTTCTGCGGCTTCTTTGTAGGGCATATCAGGAGGATAACCCACTGCTGCAAGCAGTCCAATGGGCTTAGCCCCCATTGCAGCGATATCGCTGAAATTCACCGCAGCAGCCATCCAGCCAATCTGCCGGGCAGACATACCTGGCGGAAAATCTGTTTTCCTGTGAAGCATGTCCGTGGTCACAACAAGAGATTCATCACCGATTTCAAGGATAGCACAGTCATCTTTCCCTGCACCGACAACGACACCTTTGTCGTCACTCCCAAGTATCCCAACAAGTCGCTTGATGAATTCCCTCTCATCAATGTCCCTGATCAACTCTTCACCCATATAATACTCCTGAAAGCTTATTTTTTCTTCCTGCGAGCCGCCAGTATGATAGCTCCACCTGCAATTGAAAGCACAATTATAATCGGGAGAGCATAACCTACGAAGACTATTATTCCCCTGACAGACAGTATGAATCCCTGAACTGCATCCGAGATTGCATCCCTGATTCCAAGGGAGCCCCCTATTGGAGCAGGCTCTGTAAGGAACACGTTTACTGTCGCCATGTCAATCCTGCTGTTCAGGTAATTCAATCTTCCCTGAAGACTTTCGATGTCACCCCTCACACGTCCAAGCTCTTTCTCAACCTCCAGAACATCCTGAACGGACGAGGCCATGTCAAGGATTTCCAGCAACCTTGTTTCCTGCTTTTCAAGGTTTGAAAGCCTTGCATTCAGATCGATGTATTCTTCAGTAACATCCTGTGCGGAACTGCTCTCAGATTGGATTTCCCCAAGAACCTTTATTTCATCAAGCGCGTCGTCGAGTTTATCTGCGGGAATGCGAAGATTGACGTATCCCTGTTTGCGCACATCGCTTTCATAATAATAGCTATCGTAAACAGAAGAAGATGAAACATAACCATCATATGAAGCAGCAATATCCCCAAGTGCTTCCGCGGCACTACTGGCATTGTCAACCTGTAAAGACATATCTACGGTTTTTATGACCTGCCTTTCAGTGGTTTTGGTTTCTGAAGACTCAATATCCTCAAATTCAACCGCCACTCCGGAGGACGTATCAAAGGCAACTGCTTCCTCATAAGCAAGATCATTCCTGTAGTCCGGAACCCCAACAATCTGCTTCTCTGACAAAGAATAAGAATCTTCATCCAGAGAGAGACATCCCGCTGACATTATTGAAAATACCAACAGTAAAAAGACAAGAGTTATACTATTGTATTTCATTGTATACACCTACATACAGGTGTATGTTTCCAAACATATAAAGTCATTGCTTAAACTTCAAATGGTTTCGAAGCTAATCCGCTCAGAACCTTTCTCCCGAGTACGAACATATATTTCTACACCGACATCAAGAGAGGGCTTGGACAGCATCAGCAACGATTCTCTTGAAAGAGGAGACAGTTCTTTCAATATCCTGTCACCGGTATTACCGGGAAGACCCTGTTGTACAACATAGGGAACTTTTGAGATTTCCAGAAAAGGAGCAATGGAATATACAATCGATCTGATCTCCTCAGGAGAATCCATGTGCTGAGGTAAAACAGTGGTTCTCAATTCTTCCAATACACCATATTTTACTGCTATTTCAATGGATTCCCGAACCTTTTCCGTCACTTCATCCGGAAGGATAGTTACTGAAGGTTTTTCCGAACCTATCATCCTCCCATACGACTCAGGATCATTAAGAGGGGCTTTAACATCTATGAATACGCCATCCACAAGCTTTCGTTTGCAAAGTTCTTCAAGCACATCCGGATAAGCCCCATTGGTATGAATCCCAACATCCAGACCCAGATCTTTTACAAGGGAGCATAATGCAAGAATTGCATCCTTTTGCTGAAGGGGTTCGCCTCCTGAAAAAATAACCGTACTTACAAAAAGCCTTGAAGATTCAATAAGCTGCTCAATCCGGCTGAAATCAACCGGATCAGAACCACTTAATATCGAATAGTTCTGGCAGTAAGGGCAGCGATAAGGGCATCCACGGAGGAAGAATACCACCGACGCCCGCCCCGGCCAGTCTAAAGTAGAAAGGGGAATAGAATCCCCGAAATTTACAGTTGTGCAATCATTGCATGTCAGGGGATCCATAGCGCATCCGATCCGCAAGTTCCTGTTGCTTTGCAGCATTCCAACCGCTTACAGATTGTATGTATCCAGTCACACGGGAAAGTTGCTCGATATTGGCAGAACCACAATTATCGCAGCAACCCTTCAGCCCTGACATCATATGGAAGTCATTCAGGCAAACCGTCATATCCTTGGTAAAGGCAAAATAACCGGTTTGCGTGTTGCGTGAAAGGTTCATGGCAAATTCCTTAAGACCTTTTGCATCAGGAGCTCCTTCACCAAGCCATATGTGCATGATATTTCCACCATCTACAATCGGGAAGAATACATGCTCATACTTGATCCTTTCAGTCAGTGGGATATTGGCTCCCGGCGGCACATGAGTGCCGTTTGTGTAGTATACCGGAAGATTGCGGGATTTCTTTATATCCCTCAAAGCAACCTCAATGTCCCCCTTAAGCACAGCTTTTGCCTGCTCACGGTATTCCTCATGCAGAAGATCAGAAACACCAAATCTTTGTCCTGTGGTTTCAGCAGGAGTTCTTGCGAGGGCAATTTCAACACCATGTTTCTGTGAAAGTTCTCTTGCATACATTTCCATTTCAGTCATGGCGCGTACTGCAACCTTGAAAGAGTCCTTGGACTCATGAATCTGAGAGCCGGTATGATACTGGACCATTTCACTGATTCCGACAACACCAATAGTGAACACAAGACTGTCGAGATCAACTGCTACAGCACCTTTGTCACCTGTCAAAGGATCTTTGGGTTGCTGTGTTGCAAAAGGCATCCTACCGGATTCGATGATAGGAGTCATCCATTTTACCTTGGTATGGTAAACTTCCACTGCCATATCCATCAGGTGTTTGAGCCTTCCGTAGAGTTCCTCGTCATCACCTTTAGCTTCATAGGCGGCTCTGGGGCAGTTCAGTGAAACGACCTGCCATGATCCCATGGAAAAGTGTGCACCGTCTTTGAAGTATAGTTTGTCGTCAAAGTGATCATCGTCATCCTCGTTTGCGGAGAACTGATAGGCACAGCACTGGTAACATGAAATTCCGTTACCTGCTCCACGGTATGCCGGAAGCTGGTTGTCAAAGTACGGAGTTCCGTACTTGGCAGCCAGTTCAAATGTGAGAGTATAAAGTTCATCGTATGTTGGAAGTTCGGGGTGAGCCCGGTTGAACATCTCGTCCTCTTCCATGAAATCCGGTTCAATGGAAATCTCGGGTTTGGGGAAATTGAACGGTTTGCCCCAGTAGTCACCTTCAAGCATGACATTCATAAGAGCCTTGAATCCGAGGCGTACTTCACGCTCAAAATCGCCGTAAACTCTTTTCTCGCTTCCATCGGTTCCATCCCAGATCTTTCCGCGGTAAACCACAGGTTTGTCTTTCCAGAGTTTTGGTACGCCTGGAGACAACTGGACTGAAGAGAACACAAGCTGTCCGCCACGAGCTACCATCATCTGGGTCATCTCATAGACAAACATCTGCATGAGCTGTTCAATCTCTTTGTAAGGCTTACCTTCAAAGTGAGGAGCGAGGAATGTAAGGAAATTATAGAAACCCTGCCCGCCTGCAAAGTTAGTCTGGGCACTACCAAGGGCTTTCACAGCATGGAGAACTGCAACCTCAGCTTTCATGGCCGGACCTGCAACACTTGCCTTGGAACCTGAACCATCAGGCATGAGTCCGTAATAAAGGAAATATCTCAAATCCCAATCCTGACAGAAAGCTCGTGTTCCCATGTATTCAAGATCGTGGATGTGGAAATCACCATTAAGGTGAAGATCAGCAAGCTTTGGTGGAAGCAGTAATAGATACTGTTCTTTTGAAATCTTATCGGCTTTTTTCTTGTGGGAAGTCTCGGCGTTTTCCTGAAGGTTTGCGTTTTCATTTGCTTCAAACCCGGTACCGAGATCAATTTCACATGAATCATAAACCGGCGTACCTACCCTTGTAGAAACATTACGCCATTCTATCTTGTTTTTCTCAAGAAGAATCATGTTTACAAGTTCACGGATAAGAGGACCTGAAAGGAACTTGAGGTTCATACTGCGTATACGCCTCTCAGTTTCTTTTGCAATTTCAAGAGCTTCCGCTTTTGTAATAGCTGGAATGTCATGGAACCTCTCGCTCAGCATAGTTTCCTTTATGAGCTGGTTTACCACGATATTCCGATCCCAATCTACCATATGGCCATCAGTGGTTCGCACCTTTGGCATTGTGGAAATAAATCCACCATCCAGCGTCTGCTGGAGAGGACCGTGGCTTAATTGAGTCTCAACTGACAGGGTTTCCTCTGAAACGCTTTCTTCCGGAGAAAGTTCGGCAGCGGCATTTACTTCTTCAACAGATTCCTTGGTCATCGCATCCATAAACAATTCACCTCCTCAAAACAGATCTCCGAAAGCTTCGGTATTCACATCATTGCCGCTAAAGAGATCATCACCTGTAAGAAATGTATCATCAATCTGGAGCACCGGGGCTTCATTGGTGAAAACACCATTGATACGAAGCTCGGTCAGGGATTCCGGCGTAGACATGTCCGCCTCATTATACACTATATTGTTTTCACCAAGTAATTTCTTAAGGCGAACACAACGTGGGCAGGTTTGTGTGGTATAAACAGTGATATCAGGCATTGTAGCTCCATCCTCCAAATCCCAAAATCAGTTAATACAGAAAGAAAAGCACAGCTAAAAGCGTAGCAATTCCCCCTGATCAACAGTTACATAATGGGTAAACCTAACATATCTGCACCTTCCTTTATAACGCTTTTTCAGCACATATTTGTATACATAACAAGTGCAAAGATGATCCAATCTGATAACAAAGAAAGATAGTATGATCAGATCTGGATAAACTGGTGCTTTTTGCTAAGAATTCCAAAACTTTATTACATGAACAATCCCAATTACCCCTCAGCCCAAACGCCAGAGGTGTCGATAATAGAAAACAAACTCTTGAAATCAGGTTGTTTGCCCCTTGATGAAATGCTAGGGGGAGGTTTTGAAGAAGGGATTGTAACACAGGTATTCGGAGAAGCCGGTAGCGGAAAAACAAACCTGTGCCTCCAGCTTGCAGTAAACTGCGTAAAGAGAGGAAAAAGGGCGATTTACGTAGACACCGAAGCAATTTCACCTGAAAGATTCAGGCAGATTGCTGGCGAAAATGCAAAAAAAATTGCACAAAATATTATTATTTATGAGCCTCACAGCTTTGAGGAACAATACTCTGCAATAAGGGAAATTGAGAAAATAAGTGCCGAAAACATCGGCCTTATCATCGTGGACTCTGCGACCTCATACTACCGATTCGGTCTTGAAGATCAGGAAAACAGCATCCGAAATCGCCGGGAACTGGCAAACCAAATAGGATATCTGCACAGCCTTGCACGGAAAAGGGGAATCGTAGTAGTAATTACAAACCAGGTTTATTCCGACATACAGAGCGGAGAGTTGAAACCCATCGGTGGCAGCACCATAGGCCACATGTCAAAAACAATAATTGAATTCAAACGTGAGGACAAAAACAAACGAAGCGCCATACTCCGGAAGCACCGCTCAAGACCTGAAGGAATTGGCTGCGAGTTTTCACTTACAGAAGAAGGAATAAAATAAAAAAGGGAAAGCTTACTCCAGATACGGAGACTGGGCAAGCACAGACATTCCACTATCGGATATGTTCAAAACCCTTACTTCATTGATTGTTCCTGATCCCCTCATTTTCATTACATAAATGGAGCGCTGGAGCGTATTTCCTGTGCGAACGCGCTCAAGCTTGACAACCGAATCAGCACCATATTCCACCATTTCATTAAGCCCGAAAAGCTTACCCACAGTGATAACTGAAGTTACATTTTGCTTGCGCAAAACCCCGAAAACATCATCAATGTGAGTGCGAAGTTTGTAATTTGATTCTATTGCAAGGAACAGTGCTTCAATTGAATCGATAAATACACGGTCTGGTTTCAATTCCTCAATCTTGCTTTCAACAAGCTTCTTGAAGCTCTTTATCAATTCAGAAGGAGCGATTTCCACACTTTTCTGGAGCCTCAGGGCCGGATCAGTAATATCTACAAAAGTGATTATACCTTTTTCTTCAAGTTCCGCAAAATCCCATCCGAAAGAAGTTTTCATCTCCTGTACAATTGAATGGGATTCTTCAGAAGTAATTACACACATTACCTTTTCGCCTTTTTGTGCACCTTCATACAGGAACTGGGAACCAAAAATAGTCTTCCCCGTACCTGAACCTCCTGAAACAACATTAACGGCTCCTTTAAAGTAACCACCATGCAACATCTCATCAAGACCGCTTATACCGGTTGGAACACGCTCTGGAATATTTGTTTCTTCCATTTTGGAACACCTTATAAAATTAAAGTAATATATAAAAGAGGGCAGTAGACGCCTTTTTCGCTCTCAGAACCCCTTATTGAAAATAGGTCAGTACTGATATAAAAAATCATGTATCTTTTTCAGGAAGGAAAACCAGCCCCTCACCATCAGCCCCCTGCTCCTCCATTGATAAAGTAAGGAACAGCTCACTGAATATGATTTTTTCAATAATTCGTGCAACATAAGCTCTCTGCTGATGCTTCTGTATATCCTCACCAAGCCTTAAATCTGAATCTACCTGCACCCTCATAAGAGACAAACGGAAATCATCCGGCTCGGGAAGATCAATAGAATAAAAATCTGCCAACAGGAAAGGAAGAGTAGAGGGATTATCCACGGCTTCACACAAAAGGAGGTATTCCGGATTTATTTCATTCTCCACATCAAAATCCTGATCACCCAGAATTAGTTGTAAAGTAGAAACATCGTATTTTTTCCCATTTTTTTCTATAACAGAATTCATCAGAATTCACCCGGAGAATTATTTTTTTGCTTTTCACAGAGAATATCGGAACAGTATTTTAGATCTTCGGCAGTATTGATATTAATAGCAATCTGCGGATCATCCAGCAGGAAATTATGATATTCCTGTTCTTCCCTGATATCTTTCCCATCCAGAATATTAATTCCTGCAGGAACTATTAACTCTCCCTCCCAGTTAAACACAGTGTCCGGACGTAGTCCAACTTTCTTACAAAGGGACAACGGAATGAAAACCGACATAGACGGTTTTCCGCAATCATAATATGCTCTGACAATCTGATCAATAAGAGAAGGAGTAATCAAAGGTAGATCTGACATGATGATCATGACAGGTTTTTCTATTCCCACAGATTCCACTGCAAAAATCATGTCACCTACATAGTTATCTCCACCTGTTTCAATGGTCTTGATTCTTCCTTCATATCGCTCCCCCACAACTTTTTCAGTGGTCGGGGTAAACGGAGAAACAGTCACGTAGATTTTGCCAATTTCTTCCGCCCCTTCAAGGCTGTCAATGACGTAACTGATAAGTGGTTTTCCAAGCAGATCCACAACGGGTTTTTCACCCATCCCCAGACGTAGCCCCTGGCCACCAGCCATTACAACAGCATCCATAAAACTCCTCCGTAGCTGGCCTGGGCAAAATTTAGAGCAACGATAGTAGCAATCAATGAAGCAATTCTTCCCACTTCATTAGCAGTCCCGATACAATCACCGTTTATTCCAGTGAAATGTTTATTGGAAACATAAAGCACCCAGAACGCAGAAACAATTGCAGCGGCAAAAGCTATCAAACCAACTAACCCAAGGGCGAGTCCACATGCAATTCCACCAATCAACACACCGATAAGGAATGTCCCTGAAGTTGTAACATTGATTACCATAGATCCAAGCCCTTCGTGAATAGCCTCCCCAAATGCTGAAATCGTAACCATTGCCTGTTTCGCGCCTATTTCCGCTACGAAAATAGACAATGGGAGATATAGCCACATGGCACCAACAGAACTTGTTGACTGAATTACGCCCTGCAGTGAAACGATTGCAGCGTAGAGAATCAAAAGTGATATTACACAGAAAGCAACGCCTCCGATTCCAAGAGACATGTCTTTTAGTGCCTTGATTTTCTTCTCAAGGGAACCATGTGCTGTGAAACCGTCACCGAAATCGGATAAACCGTCAAGATGGTTAAAACCTGTAAGATAATAGACAAAAGCGACAATCAGTGCAGCACTCAGGTCGGAAGGGAATACATATTCGGTAGCAATAGTAAATATCCCCATAAGAATTCCAAGCACTGCTCCGGTGAAAACAAAGAGGTAACTTCTCTTTGAAAGCTCATCAAGACCCTCCATTGTTATTCCAACCGGAATGGTTGAAAGGAAACCAAAACCGGTTCTTACTGCAAGCAGGAATCCACTCATCCGGCGATCACATCACTGACAGTTTTTGTTTTTTCATTCTTCTCTTCCGCTTCTGCCATGCCTCTCGTATACATATTGGCAGAAACCCCTCCAATCAATCCACCTACAATATCATCCATGAAGGGACCTAGCTCGGCAAGGATGCCTGGTTTTTGTTTGTCAAAACGAACAAACTCAAACATTCCTTTGTCCCCACTGATATACTTGGAGATGCTCATGCCAAGCACTTCATCCGCAATTATGAAAGTCAGATCACGTTCGTAGGAATCAGGACTTATGTTTGGAAGCTGGCCTGCACGACCCTCTCTTTCGAGTAAGATTCCTGCGTATATCAGCATGCAGAGATTGGGATCGGAAACTGCTATTTTTAGTTCCCTTAAAAACAGGTTTTCAGCAATTTCACGGGTTTCCAGTCCCGGATGAGGAGTATAAAGTGATAGTGCCGAATCCACCATAGCCTCAACTGTGACACCCTCCTTTTTGAGAATTTCCAGAATATCCCGGGTATTATCTTTTTTAGCCGTTTCCGGTTGATTTTCTTTAAGATTCTTGGATTTGATATCTGATAATTTCATTGTAACCACTTTAGCCGATTAGATTAATAATAACATCAGGAACCGTAAGAATAAGCAATGAAAGAGCTGCAACAGATAAGAGTGCAGTTGCAAGGATTAGCTGTGAAGCCCTTCCAATGTCTTCCACGTCAGGAAGAGAATATTCCTGTCCCAGAACATACGTCCCTGGTTTTTCCAATTTGATTTTAAGTGCACCCGCAAATGCTGCCATGGGATAGCCTGAATTGGGGGAAGACGGCACACGACAGTCCCTGAAGGCACATGCACTTGCTTCAGAGGCATAATAAACTGAACGTTTGAGAACATTAAGAATCAAAGACGCTGCAACTATGAAGACCACTGAAAGCCTTGCAGTAGGCCAGTTTAAGACATCATCAAGCCTTGCTGAGAACTTACCCATCTTTATGTGCTCTTCATCCTTGTAGCCCACCATTGAATCAAGTGTACTTACCGCCTTGTACGCATACGCTGCAACCAACCCAAGCGGACCGAAAATAGCATAATAGAACAGCGGCGTGAGAATGGAATCCACAAAGTTCTCAGACATGGTTTCAATCGCTGCAGATGAAACAGAACCTTCGTTCAGTTTTGAAGTGTCCCTGCTGACATACATGGAAAGCTTCTGGCGTGCTGCATCCAGTCCTTCATCACGAAGTGCCATATCTATTTCATCGCCCGCATACAGGAGACGTTTGATTGCAAATGTGCATTTCAGGAAAAAGGCTTCGATGAAAATGGCACCTATTTCAGGCATCCATGAGGCGCTTGCAATCCACAATACGATTAAAGCAATTGCCGAAGCAAATGCCATACAGCTAACTCCGATGAAGACACCATACGCAAGCCGACATGACGCTGGAGCATTCCTCTTGAAGAAGTAAATAAGATTACCTATCCACACTACAGGATGTAGTTTTGTGGGAGGTTCACCAATAGTCAGGTCTATTAATACTGCCATCAGCAGCACATTCAACAAATGAAGACTGGAGAGTAATTCAAAATCAATCATAGAAGCGGATCCACCACCTTTTTCCACGCTTTCTTAAGTTTCTCTTCCATCGGAGAATCCCCTTTTAGCTCAAAAACCAGTTTTTCTGCTGTTTCAAGATGATGCACAATATCGCATTTTTCGCAACTCCAGACCTTTCCTCCACTGGAGCGTTCAACCCATTTACCACCTGTTCTTTCATCCCCGCATGGGTAAAATGGGCAGAAGCAGAATGTACAGTCCTGACCCTGGAAATGACATGGATAATAAGGGCATTCCTTGTTGGGACCTGTAGCTGAAAAATCCGGAGATAACAAAGAAGCTTCAAGTTCCCTCATGGCTTTGTCACGTGCAGAATCCACTACTGCAACACCAATTTCCCTGACAAGACTGTCAGTATCTTCTTTTGAACGAACTGAAACACGGATAAAATCCTTCCCCATTGAATAAAAACAGGAACAATCCATTACTTTTATTCCAGCATTAAGGAGGCGGTTTGTGAGTTCCGTCGAATCTATTGAAGAAGCACTCACATCCACAAGCACGTAGTGAGCATCTCCCGGCAACACGTTAAATTTGCGAATCTTGTCGAGCCGGGTTGCAAGATATTCCCGATTCTCGGAAATGTATTCCCGGGATTTTGCAAGGTAATTATTGGAAAGATCATCTCTTTTCATTAGTGAAATAGCAGCTTTTTCAGATACAACACCCAGA